>JAOTUR010000162.1 GCA_029863805.1 Candidatus Krumholzibacteriia bacterium
GCCATGGCTGAGGAGACCGAGGGCAAGAGGCTATCGGTCGACACCCTGACCCCGGGCGTCGACGCCGTTCTGGACGATCCGCAGAAGGGCTTCTACTTGATTGTCGATGTCGACGGCTGTGCTGCCGGTGGGCTTCTCATCACCACGGAGTGGAGTGATTGGCGAAACGCCTATTTTTGGTGGATACAAAGCGTCTATGTAAAACCGGAATACCGCAAGAGGGGTGTCTACACTGCGCTCCATCGCTACGTCGAAGAGGCCGCCGAATGCGAATGCAACGTCTGTGGCATCCGGCTCTACGTAGACCGAGAGAACCGGCGGGCCAAGGCGACGTATGAACGGCTGGGTATGACACCGGCGCGATACGACTTCTACGAGTGGTTGCTCCCTGACAAACGCTCTAATTAATTTTACTTGACCCGGTTAAGATAATTATATACACTCCGCCCGATTTGAATGGGGGTTGAGATTCTGGAGCCTGCGCGCGCCCCGCGTCGCCTGACATTATTCGCGCAGTCGGTCTTATTAACCCACCACATGGTTGGAGACGTGGTGGGCTTTTTAAATATCGAGTACCCATAATCCGAATCGCATAAGTTGCTTGACCCAGGCTCATGGAGCCTGTTTGAACCGAGCCTGTGGTTTGCTCGCATGCTGACATAACGCTTACAGATTACAAAAGGAGGACAGGTAAATGGCCACCACCCTGCTGCAGGTAATACCATGGATCGGCGCCTTGGGAATGCTGGTCGCGGTCATCACGTTTTTTGCGGTAAAGAGACACTCGCCGGGTAACGAAACGATGCAACAGATCGCGGACCGCGTGTATGTTGGGGCGATGACGTTTCTAAAACGCGAATACACGATCATCACGATTTTTATGGTCGTGATTTTTGTGGCCCTTGCCTGGTTGCTTGGCATATGGACGGGTGTCGCGTATCTCGCGGGAGCGATGGCCTCGATGTTTGCCGGGTGGTTCGGGATGCAGGCGGCCACCCGTAGCGCCGCGCGCGCGTGCCAGGGGGCTAAGGAGGGAGGCACTCCCGCGGCATTGTCGATCGCGTTTCAGGGCGGATCGGTGATGGGATTGTCGGTAGCCTCGCTCGGCGTGCTGGGTCTCGGCATTTTCTTTTTGTTCCTGAGGCACGATCCGCAAAACGCGCCCCTAGTGATCAACGGTTTTGCGATGGGCGCCTCGAGCATCGCGCTTTTTGCACGTGTCGGCGGCGGCATCTACACCAAGAGCGCCGATGTCGGCGCCGATCTGGTGGGAAAGGTTGAAGCGGGTATTCCCGAGGACGATCCCAGAAACCCCGGAGTGATAGCGGACAACGTCGGCGACAACGTGGGTGACACGGCGGGAATGGGTGCGGATCTCTTTGAATCGTACGTGGGTTCCGTCGTGGCCACCATGGCCATCGGGGCAACGTTTGCGGAGCCGCTGGCCCGCATGACGCTGCCGCTGGCGCTGATTGCCAGCGGACTCATCGCGTCGCTGGTTGGCATCTTCTCGATGGGTTTTCTCAAGAAGCTCAATCCCCAGTCGGCCCTTCGCTTTGCCACATACATCAGCGGAGGAGTCTTTGTCATCTTCGCGTACTTCCTGACCAGTAGTCTGCTCGGCGACAGCCGTGCGTTCTGGGCGATCGTCGCGGGTCTGGTGGGTGGCCTGCTGATCGCCGCCGAGAGCGAATACTATACATCGGGCCCGCCGATCAGGGCGATCGCCGAGGCCGCAGAATCCGGTCCGGCGACGACAATCATCACCGGTCTGGCAATTGGTTTCAAGAGCACCATTCTGCCCATGATCACTATATGCGCCGCGATTTTTGTCGCCTATCAGGTAAATGGACTCTATGGCATAGCGCTGGCCGGCGTCGGTATGCTCTCAACCATCGGACTGGTGATGTCCACAGACTCGTACGGACCCATCGCGGACAACGCGGGTGGTGTTGCGGAGATGAGCAAAGCGGGACCCGAGATAAGAAAAATCACCGACCAGCTAGATGCGCTCGGCAACACCACGGCGGCCATCGGTAAAGGGTTTGCGATCGGTAGCGCGGCGATAACTGCACTGGCTCTTTTTTCTGCCTATCAGACGACGGTAGGTATCGAGGCCATCGATCTGACCAGGAGCAACACGGTCATCGGGCTTTTTCTGGGCGCGATGATGCCTTTTGTCATTGCTGCGCTCACCATGGAGGCGGTGGGTCGCGCGGCGAACAAGATGGTCATGGAGATCCGTAGGCAGTTTCGCGAGATAAAAGGCTTACTCGAGGGCAACGCGGAACCCGACGTACAGACGTGTATCGATATCGTAACCAAGGGAGCGCTTCGCGAGATGGTTGCGCCAGGTCTGATTGCCCTGGCGTCGCCACTCCTTATCGGGTTCATCATGGGTCCTGAATCCCTCGGTGGCTTTCTGGCCGGAGCAACCGCTACCGGGGTTCTACTCGGTGTTTTTATGGCCAACAGCGGTGGCGCGTGGGATAACGGAAAGAAATATATAGAGGACGGTCATCACGGCGGCAAAGGTTCGGATGCCCACAAGGCCGCGGTTGTCGGCGACACCGTCGGTGATCCGTTCAAAGACACGTCCGGACCTTCGATGAACATATTGATCAAACTGATGGCGGTCGTATCGCTGGTTTTCGCCCCCGTGATCGCGAAAATGATGTAGCTCGTAAAAAAAAGATGAACCGGGGCTTTGCGGGCTAGCGAAAGCTCGCGTACCGGATCATGGTTAAGATGACCAGCAGGCGCTGAACCCTCATGAGACGATGACATGCCTCTGCATACCCTACTCATTGTTGGCGGGAGCTGGGTTCTCATCCTGATCCTCACCCTTTGGCGGTTCACTACCTGGAAAGACCGAGGTGACGAGTAGTGGATTCGTCGCCTCCGCCCAGCACGGACTGGTCGCTCCTTGTCGGCTTTGGCTTTTACCTGGCCGTACTCCTTGTCTGTGGTTTAACCGCCTCCAAGCTCATGAAGAAGCTCGATGACTTTCTCCTGGCGGGGAGAAGGCTCGGGGCGCTGTCGGCGGCGATTTCGGAACGAGCGAGTGGAGAGAGCGCTTGGTTCTTGCTCGGGCTACCCGGTGCTGCCTACGCTGTGGGGTTTACGGAATTCTGGTCGGTGATCGGCATTGCCCTCGGCATCTTTGCCTCCTGGTCGCTGATCGCCTTACATTTGAGAATGCAGACGGAGAGGCTCGGCGCCCTGACGCTGCCTGATTATTTCGAGGCACGCTTTGAGGACTCCCCCTATGCGCTGCGCAGAACACTGCGCATCCTATCCACGGTCATTATCATTCTCTTCTACACCGGGTATGTGGCGGCACAGTTTGTCGGAGGCGGCAAGATTCTAAACGCCACTTTCGGGATCGATCCGTCGTGGGGGATTATCATCGGTGCGACGGTGGTCATGCTGTACACGATGCTCGGTGGATTTCTGGCGGTGGTGTGGACGGATGTCGTGCAAGGAATCATGATGGCATCGGTGGCATTGCTACTTCCCATCGTTGGCATAGTCAAACTCGGGGGAGCCCAGGCGTTTGCAGGCGGCCTCGACTCTTTTGGTCCAGATTTCCTGAGCATGAATGCGGGTAAGACGGGTGCGGCGTTTGTGTTTGGAGTCATGTTGGGTAGCCTGTCCTGGGGCTTTGGCTATCTGGGTCAGCCGCATCTCCTCAGCCGCTACATGGCCATCAGGAAAGCAATCGACATAAAGCGGGGCACCCTGATCGCCATGGTGTGGACGCTAATCGCATACTGGGGAGCGCCTCTCATCGGTATCGTGGCAGCGGCCACGTTTGGCCCGGGGATCTCCGACCCGGAAACGGTGATGCCGCTTCTCGCGCGCGAACTGATGCCGGGCTGGATAGCGGGGTTTATGATTGCCGGTGCGGTGGCGGCGATGATGTCGACGGCGGATTCGCAGCTCATAGTCGTTACGTCATCTTTGGTCGAAGACGTCTATGTGAAAATGTTTCGCCCGCAGACATCTCCGGGTCGACTGGTGTTTCTGAGCCGTGCGGCGACGGCGCTCGCTTCCGGCGTGGCATTGGTTCTCGCGTTCGGTAGCACCGAACTTATCTTTGATATGGTGGCTTACGCATGGTCCGGGCTGGGGGCATCCTTTGGCCCGCCGCTGGTCCTGGCCTTGCGTTGGCGCCGGACAACAGCCTACGGCGTGCTGGCGGGAATGCTGTCGGGCACCATTAGCAACATCATCTGGAAGAACGTGTCGGTGTTGAGCGAGGGGCTGGATCTCAAACTTGCCACGTTTGTCATTTCGCTTATCCTCACCGTCTTGGTCAGTCTGGCAACGCAGCCAAGACGAGCGCTACGATAGAAACCCGTCACGACCCCGAATCGATATACCTCTTGCCAGTATTTAGTACCCAAGCCTATAATCCAGTTGGAGGCTGGGTTCCGAACCGGTTGGCCGCCGATGAGTGGCGCTGTAACCCTACCCGCACCCCGCTAAAGTCATGCACGAGAGTTCATCGAGGCATCGACTCGCTAACCTTTTCCTGGCATTTCTCTTTCTGGGCAACGTCACACTGCTGCCTTTGCTCCACGCAGCATCTCACTCGGCCACCGCGCTGTTTCACAAAGCCGATGGCCATGGCTTTGTCTTTGGTGGGCAGCTTACTCGTGCCATTATGGCGAGCCCCTGCTCGGACCCGCACCACAAGAACCACGTCAACTCGCACGACCCGTCGCCCTGCGCAACTTGTTACGGGTGGTCAAATGCCCACCTCATCGAGGCCCCCGCGTTCGGTCTTCCACCGCGACCGGGTGCCGGCCACTCTGGCGATGTCGGGAAGTTCTTCACCTTTTCCTTTCTCACAGGTCACTCCGACCCAAGGGCGCCACCCTGTCCTCTCTTGTGATAACGGCTTTACGTCGAGCGGGAAGTACCCACTCCCCGTTTCGAACGCGTTTTCATCACGGGAGGTAGGACGTGTCAAAACGAATAACGCTCATGACGGCGTTGAGCATGGTGTTTGCGTCCGTGATTTTTGCGTCGCTTTTGTCCGCGCGCGAGTCGGACTCGTTGACCGTGCGTCAGACGGTGGACGAACAAGACAAGAGATATCAACTCCAGGGTTTACGAGAACGGCTGCAGGCGCTGGAAAAGCAGCTCGACGCGGTGCGCGAGCGGTCGCAGGCGGTCGCTTCACAGCAGCACGCGAATGTGTTTAATCCGGGCATAACGATCTTTGGAAATTTCGTGGGCAGGTGGGATGATGCACCCGTATTCCTCGAAGAGGCTGAGGGAGACGGCAAGGCACCGCGCGTAGACGACAAGTTCAACCTGCGCGAGGTGGAGCTTGATTTTCGAGGAGCCATCGATCCCTGGGCCGACGGCGTTGTCATTGCCGCCTTCGAGTCGGAAGTGCCCGGTGAGTTCACAACGGAAATCGAGGAAGGGTACTTCACACTAAAAAGACTGCCCGTCATCGACCGGGCCCCACTGGGACTAAAGCTCAAGGCAGGCAGGTATCGGCCCGAGTTCGGGCGGCAGAACAAGATCCACACGCATGATCTCCCCTGGATGACTCGGCCACGCGCGTATCAGACGTTTCTCGGAGACGAGGGCTTTATACGCAATGGGGTCTCGGCCGGTTTTTTCATCCCTACACCCGGCGAGGGGAATACACTGGAAGCCGCCGCCGACGTCGTTAATGATGGCGGACTTCCCTACTCCGTCGGTGCACCGGCGGCAAAGGGGGGGTACCTGGGACACCTGAAGTGGTTCTGGGACATCGCGGATGGTCACGATCTGGAAATCGGCGGGTCCGGCTACATCGAGGACACGTCGCAGGGGACGTTTGCGTCACGTCTCTATGGCATCGATGTTACCTACAAGTGGAAACCGTTCCGAGGGGGCGCACGGAGATCATTTCACCTCGGTGGCGAGCTGTTTGTCGCCGATCTTCCGGACGCAATCCGTCAAGACGACCGGCCACTCGGGTTCTACACCTGGGCGCAGTATCAGTTCGGCCGTCAGTTATACATCGGCGCTCGCTACGATTACACCGAAGTCTTTGCCGAGGATGAAAGCCAAGATGAGGGGTCCGAGCTCAATACGTTGGGTGCCTACCTGACATATTACACGACCGAGTTCCTTCGTTTTCGCGTGGCACTAGAGCATGCCGGAAAAGAGATTGGTAAAAACCCCAACCTGAACACGGTTTTCGTTGAGGTGAATTTTCTATTCGGGTCGCATCCCGTCGAACCCTACTGGGTTAATCGCTAAAGAGGTCGCGGACAGACAGGCGTCATTCGGACGGAAGGAGAAAGAAATGCTAGTCAGATTCATCGCTCTCGGATTGATTGGCTTACTTGCCTGTGTGTCGGTACCCAGCCAAGCTCAGACCAAGAAGCTAAAAGTAGTTACTACGTTGGCGGTCCTCAAAAACATCACCGAGGAGATTGGCGGCGATCGGGTGACTGTCGACAACCTCTCCGACCCCCGTCAGGACCCACACTACGTGCAGCCCAGGCCGACGCTAATGAACAAGGCTCGTAAAGCAGATGCCTTCATCGAGATCGGACTCCAGCTGGAGCTGTGGGCGCAAAAGGTGATCAATGGCTCAGGCAACCCGCGAATCCAGCTGGGCCAGCCGGGTCGTATCATAGCGTCCGATGGCATCGCCACCCTCGAACTCCCACGCGTCGTCTCGCGCGAATGGGGTGATGTTCATCCATACGGAAACCCGCACGTCTGGCTCGACCCGATCAATGCCAAGAGAGTTGCCACGAACATCGCGCGGGGACTGGGCAGGATCGACCGGGCGCAACGCTCTGAGTATGAACGTCGGCTAAGCGAGTTCGAACAGAGGATCGATGAGGCGCTCTTCGGGGCGGAGCTGGTCAAAGAAATCGGCGGTAGCAAGCTGACGCGCCTTGCCGAGCGCGGGCGACTTCTCGAGTACATCGACAACCAGGGTTTGAGCGGCAAGTTAGGAGGCTGGCTTAAGAAAGCCGAGCCGCTGCGTGGCCAGCAAATTGTGACTTATCACAAGACGTGGATCTACTTTGCCACTCGCTTCGGTTTTTCGGTCCCCATCGAAATCGAAGAGAAACCGGGGATCCCGCCCTCGGCGAAGCACAGGGACCAAGTGATCACGTTTGTCGCGAAGAGCGATGTTCGAGCATTGATCACCGCCGATTACTACGACGCCTCGGCCACCGATTTTATCGCCACCAAGACCGGGGCTGCCGTGATCGCCGTACCCATAGACTCGGGGGGAGTGGCCGGAACCCAATCCTACTTCGACCTAATCGACTACCTGATCGCCAAAATCAGTGCCCCCTACAGGGTGAGCGCGCATGGATGAATTTCTACGCTCGATGACCTATCCCTTTCTTGCCTGCCTTCTGCTGGCGGGCATGCATGTTTACTTGGGTATCCACGTCATCGAACGCAAGGTGATTTTCGTCGATCTGGCGCTGGCACAAATCGCGGCTTTTGGAGCGGTTTACGGCATTCTTCTTGGCTATGAGATTCGCGAAGATCCCTGGGCCGTCAAAGGGTTCTCTCTGGCCTTCGCCTTTATCGGAGCTGCCGTGTTTTCGCTTACGCGAACCAGACGCGAACGGGTCCCCCAGGAGGCAATCATCGGCATCACCTATGCCGTAGCCCTGGCGGCCAGCATACTGGCCAGCGCCCATCTTCCCCACGGGGCGGAAGAAATGCGAGAGCTGTTGGCCGGTAGCATACTCTGGGTGCGCGGCGACACCCTTGTCTACTTGGCCATTCTCTATGTGGTGATCGGTTTATTTCACTACGCGTTTCGGCATCGTTTCCTTTTGGTCTCGATGCACCCTGAGCAGGCGATGGCCCAGGGCGTACGCATCAGGATGTGGGATTTTCTCTTCTACGTATCTTTTGGTTTTGTGGTAACGAATTCCGTGGCCATTGCCGGGGTGCTTTTGGTTTTTTCCTATTTGGTCATTCCCGCGGTCGTCGCGGTGCTCTTCGCCGAACGCATTGGCCCCAGGCTAATCATTGGATGGGCGGTCGGCACGCTGGTGAGTTTTTTTGGCGTCGTGATCTCGTATGTCCGGGACTTGCCCT
>JAOTUR010000163.1 GCA_029863805.1 Candidatus Krumholzibacteriia bacterium
TTCTAAGGAGACGGCCGCCGAGAACACTAAATCCAAGAAGGCTGCTGAGAAGAAAAGCACTCCCCAAAAGAAATCTGCAAAAACAGAAACCCCCAACAAAAGTAGCACCGATAAGACGGGGCAGACACCCTCTGAAGACGACGGAACCATGAAACTTCACGGGGGCGAGGAGGGTACGATCTTCAAGAGTCTAAGGATTGAAGGCGAGGACAGGGTACGAATCGAGTTCGAGCGGCCGCCGCTCAACGTGGATCTCGATCTCAAAGATGCTCCCGGTCTGGAGTGGGAAGGCATTCACACCGTGATCGATAAGAGCAGCCTCGACCTGGTGTCTCCTTATTTTGATAGGACTGGCCAGGAAAGCCCTCCCCTTTTCGCACGACCCTGGCTTTATCGATTCTCGTCGGATGCCGTCGCGCGCTTCCGCCCGGCCCTGGAAGGCGTGGAGCGCTGGCGGCTGGTCGTAGCCAACTCGCAGGGCAAGACGGTCAAGACCTTTGACGGAAAGGGCAAGCCACCAAAGGACATCCCGTGGGACGGTCGCGACGCCACGGGCAAGCCGGTGCCGCCTGGACTCACCTATTCGTATGTCCTCGAGGCTTTCGACAAGGCGGGCAACAAGCGCAACTTCGTGGGTGACGGCTTCGAACTACCGTCATACCGCGTGGCGACCAAAGAGGGTCTGGCCATGCTATTCGCAGGCGATGAGATGCACTACTCACGGGAAATTGAGGCGGGGGGCAAGGCACCCGCTCCCGCCATCATTCTCGAAGCCGCAAGTTGGATCAATCAGGCGGTCGACAAGCCCGTGCGGATCGAGGTCACCGCGCGTACCTTTCAGGACGCCAAAAACATCGCCAAGAACATCGAGCGGTCTCTAAACCCCCTGCTTCTTGGTGATCCCCTTCGCGTGCAGTCGACCACAAATGTGGTACCCGACGCACCCGATCCAGGCACCATAGCCATTGTCATTATGTCACAAAAGCGTATACAGAAGGCGGAAAAGAAGGCCAAGTAACCTTACACGTAGCGATCAACAGAATGTTCTTGCAGGGGGAGGCTTCATACGTGCTGCCTCCCCTTTTTTTGCCTGCGAGCGATAGGCCACAAGTCAAATCCCACGAAAGATGGTACTCTCGCGCTCAAAAACCCGAGCGCACACCACCAGACCAATGATCGCAAAGAAGATGAGTGATGCGTACGCTTCGGCGAGCAGACCCGGCGTAATGGTGCCGGCAATGATTTCCTTGGTAGCCAGAGACACGTTGACAATCGGCACCAGCGCGGTTTTTGGGTTCAGCGTAATCCCCGGCATCATACCCAAAAAGGCGGGTACGATCACTGCGATCAAAAACGGCTGTACAAAACTCTGTGCTTCTTTGAACGACTTGGCAAAAATTGAAACCGACAACAGAAGCGCTGCAAAAAACATGGTTAGCGGCAGTAGCAGAAGTAGAAGCATGACGATCGACTGAAACTCCAAGATGCCTAACACCGTCTGCAGGAGTTCGCCGGGAATATCAGGGTTCAATCGAATTCCCACGTACAATCCGACGATCGACATCGACGCGGACAGAAGACCGGTCAGCACGACGACGCCGAACTTGCCGAGGAGAATAGAGAACCTGCCCGCCGGTGAGGTAAAAAGCGTTTCCAGAGTGCCCCGCTCTTTTTCGCCGGCTGCCAGATCGATCGCGGCGTACATGCTGCCCGTAAAACAGAAAATGATGAACAGGTAGGGCAGAAACCCGCCAACCAACTCGGCAAGCCGCTCCTTTGACGAAGCGAGATTCTGCTCGCTCATATCGACCGTCTCGATCATATCCGTATCGAGACCCATCGCCTCAAAGCGATCGGTTCTCAGGCGGGCTGCAAAATCATCCAGCAGGCTACGCACGCGACGCTGCTCGATGTCCCTTTTCTCAGCCGATTTGAAATACAGCGTGACCTTACCCTGTCCGAGGCTGGCCACCTGCTCGTCAAACCGAGGATCGAAGACGATAAGGGTATTGAGGCTGTCGCCCTCTATGAGCGACCGGCCGTCACCGACGGTCAGGCCCTCGATGGGATCTACAGAACTCTCCTCGAGCAACATCTGCCGGAATCGCTGGGCATTGCCGTGTGTAATGAGCCCAATCTTGAGCGTCTTTTCACGGGCTGTTTTCACCTGTTTCATCATCATCTTCGAAGAGATGCCGATCAGGACCGGAAAGAGCAGAAGCGGCAGAAGCACCATTGTGGTCAAGGTACGTCGGTCACGAAGCGCATCAATGAGTTCCTTCTTGAAAACGATGATCGAGGTCTTCATGGGCTAAGCTCCCTCGAGACGACGGATGAACTCTTCTTCTACGGATCTCTCTTGCATCGTGCCTCGGAACTGCTGGTAGCTCCCGTTATAGACAAAACGCCCGTTGTGGATGATAGCGAGATCGTCGCTGAGCAGACTCACCTCGCTCATGATGTGAGTCGAAAAAATAACTGTCTTGCCGGCTTCCTTGCAGCTGCGTATCAGCTCGATGATGTGTTTGGATGTGATGACGTCTAGCCCCACCGTTGGTTCGTCAAAAACAAGCACATCCGGATCATGAATCATCGTGCGAACGATCGATACCTTCTGCCGCATGCCCGTCGATAGTTTTCCAATTCTGCGCTCGGCGAAATCATTCATGTCCAGCAGCGTAAAAAGCTGCTCTCTACGCTTCTCGAACGCAAGTCTGTCCATACCGTGCAGGTCGGCGTAGTATCTTACAAGCTCACTGGGGGTAAGACGTTCGTAGAGTTTGGTGGTGCCGGTCAGAAAGCCCAGCCTGCGCCGCACTTCCTGGGGCTCCCTCAGCGTGTCGTGGCCAGCGACTTCGATCGAACCTCTTGTCGGTTTTAGCAGTGTGGCGATCATGCGAAGCGCGGTGGTCTTACCGGCGCCGTTGGGCCCAAGAAGCGTGAAGACCCTACCCGGCTGACAGTCAAAACTGATGCCAGCGACGGCATCTATTGTGCCGTCTCCGCGGCTCGAGCCGATCTCTTTTTTTTGCTCACGCGAGAGCTTGAACGTCTTCCACAGATCTTTAACGGTGATCATGTCGGATTAATCCCCTGGCGACAAAGTAACATCCCAATAAGATGTTGTAAATGTCGATAGAAAGAGCGCGGCGTTCGAACGTCCTCTTGCTGCCGGATGGCGGCAACAAGGCGCCTCACTCCTCACCCCAGGGCCGAACGAAATCCTCGGGCTCGACGCCCAGCGCATCGGCGACTCGGGTAAGATGGTTGAACATGCCCACCACCTGGACGGCGTCGTGGATCGCCCGATCATCCACACCGTGCCCCCGGAGCACCTCGAGGTCAGAGTGTGACATTCTCTGTTGATGGTGCGTGAGTTTGGCTGCAAAATGGCACAACGCCATATCGGTACGGGACAGAGGAGCCGATCGCCAGTCGCGCGCGACCGCATGTACAAATGCGTCGGCTTCCGTAGCATCGTCGAAGACTCTTCCCACCTCTTCACGGAGGTCGTGCGCGTGGGCTTGCGTTCAGTAACGGCATTCGAGTTCGGCGGACACCGCCGTGGCCAGGAGCTCCCGCTGGACACGGGACAGTGGTGACTCGCCTTTCATAACGGTCGTGTATAGCCGCACGCTGTCCCTCATCGCCGGCGGGTTCACACTCATGATATGGACGATGTGCCAGACCCGACCCGCGCGCTCGATCGCTTGATCGAATAGCCGTTTCAAAAGCCCAGTGGCGTCTCCGACGGCGGTCTGTCTGATCCAGGGCATGGATCAACCCCCTTGATCGATATTTGCCCGGTGCCACCCCACTCAAGACCGAATCGAACCTATTCTTCCACCATGTGCGCGGAGTGTAGCAGAGGGCGTGCGCCGGGTAAATCTACGATTGTGGAAAGGGATCGCGCTCCCAGGCCGCCGCAAGGGAGCGCTCTGCCCAGTGTGAATGCACGCGTCACATCAAATTTTTCTGTACAAGCATTTGCCCACGGCGTTATTCTATTAGAAATGGCCTCGCAGAGTATTGCGGCAGTCTCCGGCGACCGGGGCGGTCGGGGGGACTGGGCGAGTTGGGTCTCGCCGAATTTGGGTACGCCCAATAAAGGAGGTGATCCAGTGAGTTCTGACAGTTGCGGCTTAGTGGAGGTGGCGTCCCTGCATTAAGGGGGCCTCCCAAGCGCGTGGCGCTGTCGAGGGGATCACCCCGTGCAGGGGGAACCCAACGCCACCAAAACTGAACCCGAAAAAGGCCTCGCCGTTAACTCGGCGAGGCCTCTTATTTGTAGCAAAACGAGATGGCTGTCGTTAGAGGGTGCGACCCGGCGGCGCATCGACCCTTGACCGCGCGTTCGCGGCGTAAGTCCTCGGATCGGGGTCACCCCCGCCTTTTATAAGCTGCGATCGGCTGGCAACGTCGGCCCGATCTTGTCTTTGATGACACTTTTTATTTTGTCGGCGAAACGCGTCGTTACCTCCACATTCCGGAAGATATTGCCCGATTCTTCTACCTTGTACTCCGCTGGCAGAAAGTTCGAGGTAATGGTTGCCTCGAAAACAACCGCCACCATGCTGCCCGGCTTACCCGTCTTTTTGTCGATCCCGACAACCTCCTTCAAGTAACCCTTGGAAACGACGACGACATCGGCTGCGGGCGCCTGATTGGGACTCGTACCCGAGAGCATTCTGCCCAGCTGCGCGTACTCGTTCTTCTTGAGGTCACCGGCACTCACCAATGAGATGACGTCGTCTCCCTCGAATTCCTTACGTATTTGGCCAAATACGGCGCCCCGTGGTTTCTCGGACGCTTGCAGCTTCTCGCCCAATGCCGTTTCGTGGAGTGCCACAAAAATCGGGTCGCCGGCGGTTCTCTTCGCAGCCCGTTTTATCCGCTCGATGCGCTCGACTTCCGCAAGCTCCATTTGCTCCTGTCGTTCCACAGCAGCCATCGCCTGCTGCGCTTTGGGGTCGCTTTCATCGTGCACGGTGAGCGTCCCGTCCTTGGCGCGCTCGTAGACAAGCGTTCGGTTACCCTCTTCATCGATCCGGTAGACTTTTTCGGCACCGTTTACCGTGCTGATGCGATAACCAGCACCACACCCGTAGACGGATACCGCAAATAATGTGAGTAGCACTAGAACACAACACCTGCATAAGCTATTCCTCATCGCCGCACCTCCGTTTGAGGGAAGTTTTGATCGAACCTGTGTAGGTAAAAGTGATGCAAATAATCGGCCACGTTTCTTATGGTTTCTGGTGGTTCCCAAAAAGGCCTCGAAGGCACCGATCGTATCGACAAAAGGAGTACGGAGTCTTGTTTTCGGTGTCTTGCCCGTACCGCTACCCGGATGGATACAAGGACGGTTGATTTCCGATGCAGTTATACCAAATCTGGAACCACACTCTCGAGAGAGGGGACGGCGGGTGGCACATCGAGTGACGTGGGGTTCCTGAGGGTGTATATTTTTTTCACATGAGGCAGCCGTGACACGTGCCTTGGCTAACGAGCGCAACCGCATATCATAAAATAATACAATGAGTTACACAACCCAGCGCCGTCTTGACCCTGTGGCACGACCCTTGCGCCTACGCCCGATCATGTGGGTAACCCGACCCCGGAGATGTTTGCTCGCGGTTGTGATCGGCCTCGCGATGACGCTGGTGTCGACGCCTGCGTCTGTTCCCGCTCGAGCCGCGCCGGAACAACCACCCGCTGGAACCCAGGTCTCCAGCGAGCGGACGCTCCGCCTCGATTCGATCGAAATATACGGCAACACACACATCAAGGACGCCACGGTCCTCTCCTATATCCAACTCAGCCCCGGCGACCCCGTCGATGCCGCCATCCTGGAATCGGCTCGCCGGCGCTTGCTCGACACCGATCACTTCAACCGCGTTGAGTTGTCGACGCGTCCGGGTCAGCTGCGGGGAGCAGTGGTTCTGATCCTGGAATTGGATGAGAGGAGTCGGCTCTCGTTTGAAACGGGGTTTGGTTACCACGACCTGAATGGCTGGTTCCTGACGCTTCTTGGGATGCGCATCGATAACCCGCTGGGTATCGAGTCTCGACTCCGCGTGGGCCTGCGTGTCGGGTTTCGTCTGTCCGGAATAGACGCAGAGTGGGAGACACCGACGTCGCTGAGTCGTCGGTTTGGCGTGGTGCTAAAGGTCGAGGCATACAACAATAACCATTTGTTTTTTGGCAGCGGTCCCGGAGCCCCGCAAGCGTGGGCGGGTCGCGATTGGAGGCGATTCGATCAGGACATCGGACGGGTGGCGGGCGAGATCGGTGTTCATTATCAAGTGAACCAACAAACAAGAGCGACGCTTGGATTCAGAGGCCAGGTCAGCGAGCCGGATAGTTCGTTCATGGACAGGGGGAACGACATCGACTATCGATTCGACGATCTGCCCGGCTCTCTGCGAAGTGATCTCGGAAAAATCGTTGTCAACGGCGTTTTCTTACGTTTGCTCCGGGACAGCCGCGACATCAACGTTTATCCCGCCTCCGGATCCTTCTTGTCTTTGACCATGCAGGCCAACACCGATGTGCTCGGCAGCGACCGTAGCTTCGTGAAGGCCGGTGTGGATCTGCGCAAATACCTTGCGTTCGGTGAACGCAAGACGCTGTCGGGCCGTGTCAAAAGCGGGTACATCACCGATAACCCACCCTATTACGAGCGCTTCTACCTCGGCGGCAACTATTCGATCCGCGGTTTCGAAGAGTACAGCCTGTCGCCCACGGATGGCGACGACGCCTACTGGTTCGCGAACCTCGAGATGCGCGTTCCGCTGACGCACCGAGGACATCCAGCGCCCTGGCTCACGGGTCTTTTGTTCGTCGACGTCGGTCAAGGTTGGCGGCGGGCAGACTCGTTCTCCGTCGACGACGTGAAATCAGCGGTGGGCTATGGGGTCCGCGTCAAGCTTCCGTGGCTGGGCACCCTTGGGATCGATGCGGGGGTCCCTCTCACCAGCGCCAGCACAGACGACCGATTCAGAGTCCATGCGCTGTTGGGTTTTTCGTTTTAGGAACAGGAGATCTCGGTTCTCAAACGTGGGCAAACGAGCAACTCTCATACTGCTGATGCTGTTCCTGCCACCGCGGGGTGCCGTCTCCTCGGAAGTCGTCGACGGTACGAGACCCATTATCGTGGACGCGAAGATTTATGTGGGTGGTGAATTCTTACGGAGCGACCTGAAGAGCAGTGGTCTCTTCTCCCAGCAGATCCGGGGCACCATTGAAAGCGGTCTGCCCGCCGTTGTGGAACTCCTCTTTCGTTTGGTGGCGAACTCAAAGACAGTGGATCAAGGGATTCTGGCGTACGAGCTGGGCCATGACGTCTGGGAGGACCATTATACGATCAGGGGTGTTGACTCGACACGTTTTTTCCCCTCAATGTCGCAAATGAGTTCGACCATCGAACAACTGAGGCGGATCGCCATCGTGCCGATTAGAGATCTGGAACCGGAATCGCAGTACCATCTCCAGTTTATGATAACGGTTCATCCCCTACGTGGACGCGAGCAACGCAAAATCGCCGGCTGGGTCGACGAAACGGTGCGCGGTGAGGAGCGGGGATCGTGGAGGAGGCAGGTGTTGAACCTGAACGATCTGATCAATCACTTTTTCTCACGCGAGAAAGACGTGACTAACAGAAGCGATTGGTTTCTCACGCGCACGTTCAAACCGGCCCTGCTTCCTCGCCTCGAACGGGAGGGTGAATGATGCCGATTCGTGGACGTCTGGTTGTGCTGTGCCTGGTGATCTCCCTGCTACCCGCGCTGCCACTCTCCCTTCTCGTCAAGACCCTGCTCGAGAAGAGTTTCGATGTGGGATTGAGCGGCACGGTGGACGCCGCGCTGCACAGCGGCGTCGACATCTCGCGCCAGCATCTCGACTACTTGCACCGCGAGTTCGAAGTGGCTATGCGACGTCTCGTGTCCAGGATCGTCATGGAAGAAGAAACAGAGGAAGAGCTGATGCAACGCGTCACGAGCCGCGATAATGGC
>JAOTUR010000164.1 GCA_029863805.1 Candidatus Krumholzibacteriia bacterium
AACGATTTGGGTGACAGCCACCGCTTTGGCTTTTCGCTCAAGATTTGAACCTTTCGAGTGACAGCTTGCCCTCGTGTAATCTCGCGTAACTAAAATTGTCGATCCAGTCACCAATGATAACGAAATCGCGCCCGTCTTGGTTCCGATGCAAGGGGTAGTGGACGTGTCCCATGACGAAAACATCGTTGTCCCATTTGAAAAAATTCTCTTTGGCGATGTCCGCCAGATGATTCGCCATCTCCTCCTGCGCGCGGCGCTTCCTCTTTTTGCTGCCTTTGGAGACGCCGCTCGCGATGGCCGTCAGAAGATCCGGGTGCAAGATCTTCGCGAGTTCGATGAGAAGTGGGTTGCGTAAAACTGCACGCAGCGTTCTATAACCGCGATCATCGGGAATCAGCAGGTCACCGTGGGTGCATCGTATTTTACGACCCTGGCTCTGGACAAGAAAATCATCGGAGTGAACACGGATGCCTATCTGATTCTGGAGGAAATCACCAACCCAGTAGTCGTGGTTGCCTCCTAAGAAATGCATCTCGACTCCGCGCACCCCACACTCGGACAGCGACCGAAATATTTCGAAGAACCGTTTGGGAACCACGGAGGCGTACTCGAAATAGAAGTCGAAGATGTCGCCAAGAAGAAACAGCGCAGAGTTATCCGCCAAGCCTTCGAGAAAATCAACAAAGAGCTTTCTGCGCTCGGCTTCGCCGTGCAACTGCTGGTTGCAAAAATGTGAGTCGGCGAGAAAATAAACCTCCGGAGAGGCGATTTGCAGGTAATCGTCCATAGCGTTGTCGCTGCGGGATGGCCGGGCTCCTCTGGATGCACACCCCCGAAACCGGGTCTCGACCCACAATGGCCGGAGTCTACCGGGGTTCCCCATCTTCTAACAGCAAAGCATCACGGTGGCAACCTATTTTGACCATAAGGGTGCCGACCACCGCCCGCAGGGAACTCGGAGGGCTGCTGGTTCGTATAAATCATGTGTGGGGCCAATGGCCGGCACAATGACTTTGACATCTGAAGCCCGAGGTCTTAGTGTCGGCGCACGTGGTCAGAAGACCGGTTGTGTGAAGAGTGTTATTTTGCTGTGACTAAATTGGTTATGAGAGCTTGACAGGCGCAGCGAGTTGCGCTACACTGTGATTGAATCGAATCGTTCCGATCTCTCCAGGTAGCCTCCGCGTACGGGAGTATAGGGAAGCTCCTCCACAGCTCTCCAAGGTTTTTTTTGTAAAGAGTTGAGGGAACCGACACGATGGACAACTACGCAAAAAGTATCGTCATGACATCATTTCGCAAGTCGCTAAAGCTGTTTCTTGCCGGGGCGGCCATATTTCTTGGCGGCTTCTTGTTCAACCTGATGGTGTCCTCCGACATCGCATCGTCGCCCCAACGGGCCGCCGTTGAGTCTCAATCGGAGGTGATCCCCGAGGCGGGTGGCATCCATTCGGCCTTTACTTCCGTCGCGGCGAAGGTGCGCCCGGCGGTGGTTTATATCAAGACACAGCGTGCTGTCTCCCGGGAGCGGCGCGAGGAGCGGTTTGGCCCCTTCGACTTCTTCAGGGAAATGCCAGAGGGGGACAATCCTCGACGCGTTCGAGGCGGGGGATCGGGGTTTATTATCGATGAGGAAGGGCGTATTCTCACCAATCACCACGTGATCCGTGACGCAGAACGGATCATCGTCGTCCTCGGTGACAGTCCCGACGAGGAGGAGTACGAGGCGGAGATAGTCGGGCACGATGTCCACACCGATATTGCGGTGATAAAGATTGATGCTGATCGCGACTTACCCGTGGTGCGTTTGGGTAATTCGGAGGAAATGCAGGTGGGCGATTGGGTGATGGCGATTGGCACGCCGTTCGGCGAGCTGGCCGGAACGGTCACAGTTGGGGTGGTGAGCGCCAAGGGTCGAAACGATCTCCGTATCTTTAGCAGCCAGGCTGACTATCAGAACTATATCCAGACCGACGCCTCGATCAACTTCGGAAACAGCGGTGGCCCGTTGGTCAACCTCCGTGGAGAAGCCATCGGAATCAACACAGCCATCAACCCTTCCGGACAGGGGATCGGTTTCGCCATCCCGATTAACATGGCCAAGAACATAAGTGCGCAGCTGATCGAGAAAGGCCGTGTCCAGTATGGGTTTATGGGCATTCGCCTCCAGGAGCTCAACAAGGAGATCGCGCAAGGCCGTGGATTGGATATCGAGCGCGGTATTCTGGTGACCGAGGTGCTCGCCGGTGAGCCAGCTGAAAAGGCTGGTCTCCAACAGGGCGACGTCATTGTCGAATTCGACAACAAGCCTGTAAGGGATGGCCAGCGGTTTCGACTAATGGTTGGCAAGACGGCGGTGGGGACACGTGTCCCCCTCAAGGTCCTGCGAGATGGTAAGACCAAGAGTCTGACTATTACGTTGGCGGAACGCAGGCCCCCGGAAGAAGTTGTGGCGTCGGCTCCGCGAGGGGATGGGAGCTGGCTTGGACTGCAAGTGGACGATGCGAGGTCGGAAGAGGCAAAGGACCGATTTGGAATCAGCGGGGATGAGGAGGGTGTCGTGGTAATCGATGTAGAGGATGGTAGCCCCGCCAGCGAGGCCGGCATTCGTCAAGGAGACGTGATCACGGAAGTGTACTCGCACAAGGTCGACAATTTGAAACAGTATGTGGAGATCTCGCGCAAACTAAAGGATCGAAGGGATCCCATCGCTTTTCTGGTTAAACGGCGCGGCATGTCGACATACGTACCGGTTATACCGAAGAGTAATTAGTCCGAGAACGATGTTCGTAAACCGCCCCTAGCGGAGGAAGATTAAATGCAAGACGATAAGTCGCAGAATAGAAGCCAGGGTTACGGCGGAAACCGCAGCCTGGATCTCTACCTGCACGAGATCAATAAAACGCCGCTTCTCAAGAGAGAAGAGGAACAGGAACTCGCGCGTCGTATTCGAAAAGGAGACAAGGAAGCCCTCGATCAGCTGGTCAGGGCAAACTTGCGCTTCGTGGTATCGATTGCCAAGCAGTACGCAAACCAAGGGCTGTCGCTGGAGGATCTCATCAACGACGGCAACTTTGGCCTAATCAAAGCGGCACATCGTTTCGATGAGAAGCGCGGTTACAAGTTTATTTCCTACGCTGTGTGGTGGATTCGCCAGGCGATGCTACAGTCGCTCGCCGAACACTCCAGGATAGTACGCCTGCCTCTCAACCGGGCGGGAACGCTATACCGCATCGGAAAAGCGTCGCGTCAACTGGATCAGGAGCTGGGTAGGGCACCCAGCGCTAAAGAGATAGCGACTAAACTCCAGATATCCGAGGAAGAGGTTCAGGACACGATGCACATCGCCAACACGCACGTGTCCTTGGACGATCCGTATTCGAACGATCAGGATGACAACGCCCTGGTCGATTATCTCATGGACGACAATGCTCAGATGCCGGATGATCCCACCTACGAACACGCCCTGAGCGATGATATGGAAAAAGCCCTGGATACCCTGGCCGATCGCGAGAAGCAGATTCTCGCCATGTACTTCGGCCTTAGCGGTGAACAGCCGCTTACGTTGGAAGAGATTGGTCAGAAGCTTGGCCTCACCCGGGAGAGAATCCGCCAGATCAAGGAGAAAGCGATCAACCGATTGAGGCACTCATCGAGGGCAAAGTACCTGCAGGGGTACATCGAAAGCTAGTTCTTTGCGAAGTTGCCACTTCTCGGCGTGCACACGCCGAATCTGAGAGGTTACCGCGATCGCGAACGCGGTAACCTCTTGATTTTTAATGACCCAGCTCTGGTACAGAACTTGCATTTCTCGCGCCCGGGTACATAGAATGGTCTTGACATGGACACCCTGGATTCCTTAACCTCCCGCTAATTTGTTGACTGGCAGCCGTAGCGACCGCGACCGAGAATGAGAAAATCGAAAAAATACTTTACCTTCCTGTACGTGCCCAGCAAGAACAGTGGGCTGAAGACGATAAGGATCCCCAAATTGCTGGCCTGGGGTGGGGTGGGCGCGGTGGCGCTATTGGTCGCCGCAAGTACGCTCGCCGTGATGAGATACACACTCAAGGCCGGTGACACCTATCAGGTGGCCAGGCTCACCCGGGAAAATGAGGCTCTACACGCGCAACTCGCTGAAATATCACAAGATATGGTATACCTGGAAGGTCAGGTCAGGCAAAACTTTGATTTCCAGAAGAAGGCTCGACTGCTGGCCAACCTGGATGATCTCAATGAGGATATCACCGAAGTCGGTGTCGGTGGCCCGGATTTCGGATATGTCCGTTCCCTGTCGGTGCTGGATGAGTCCACGCGTTTGTCGCTGGGTGGGCTTAGATCCGATGTCGACAAGCTAATCCGTCAGGCCAGGCTGCAATCAGAGAGTTACGGTGAGATCGTCGATATCCTCACGGAGAACCAGCAGCGGCTCAACGGCACGCCTTCGATTCGGCCGGTGTCGCGTGGGTTTGTATCGAGTCGTTTTGGCAGGCGTATGGATCCGATCACCGGCCGGTCATCCCGGCACCGGGGGGTGGACTACTCGGCCCGGTTGGGGACGCCCATATTGGCCACGGCTGATGGCATCGTGACTTTTGCCGGGAAGTGGGCTGAGTTTGGCAACACGGTCGAAGTATCTCATGGTAACGACTATGTGACTCGCTATGCCCACGCCTCCAAGATTTTGGTCAAGAAAGGACAAAGGGTCAAACGTGGCGACGTTATCGCCCGGGTCGGCTCCTCGGGCCGATCGACGGCCACTCACCTCCACTACGAGGTGGTGTGCAAAGGCGTCAAGAAGAACCCCCTCGCGTATGTCCTTTCCGGCCAGGAAGTAACCGAATAACCTACGTCCGAATATTTGCTTGCCAAAGTTTTTTCCCCTGGTCTATTTTGGTGGGTACGCGCCCAAACGCCAATTGCGAGCCGGAGGCCCCGGGAGTTGTCCACACCGTCCCGGGACCTAGGGGCGATTCCGTGCCGTCGCCTGGGCGCTGAGACCGGAGGGGCATCGAATGTGTAAATCCAAACGCATAATATTCTCCACGTTGTTTCTGGTGTCGATATGGCTCGCTTCCGCATGCCTGGCAGCGCCCACGGTCAGCCACATTCATTACGGGGTCCACAATGGCCACACGCGCGTGGTAATCGATCTCACCGGTAGGGTAGCGTATAAGGTCTATCGAGTCGCGAACCCCGAGCGCATCGCCGTCGATCTGCGCAGTGTGAGGTCGGCGAGTGATCTCCGGTCGTTTACCATCGCAGACGGTGTGGTGCGGGGGGTGCGCATCAACCGACTGTCCTGGGGATCGCAGGTGGTTCTCGATGTCCGCCAGCAGGCGAACTGCCGGGATGTTTATCTGGAGTCGATTGATGGCATGCCACACCGGATCGTCCTCGATGTCTCAGCCGTCGCAACCCCGCCGCGGCCGACCGTGAATTCGTCCAAATCGGGCGGGCCTGTCGCCACCCGCACGAAGGCAGCCGGCAAGCGAACGGTTATCGTCGCTATCGATGCTGGCCACGGGGGAACAGATCCTGGAGCCCTCGGTCGGCACAGGCTGGTCGAAAAGCGCGAAGCGTTGACGATTGCCAAACGAGTGGCGGCGGAGATTGACTCGCACTCGGGTTTCAAGGCCGTGTTGACGCGAAACGGGGATGAATTCCTGTCGCTCCCCAGCCGGAGCAAGATTGCGCAGCGAAAGGGCGCGGATATTTTCGTGAGCATTCATTTGAATTCCGCACCCAGAAAAAGTGCGCGCGGCATAGAGGTTTTTTTTCTCTCTCCGGCAGGTGCCAAATCGACCGCGTCGAGGTTGCTCGCCAACAAGAACCGCGCGGCGAAAGAGCTGGGAGTTGTGGGTTCGGACAACGCGGATATTCTCCATATGTTGGTGGATGTCAACCAGCAGTCAATGATGCAGCGCAGCTCGTTGCTGGCGGAGGAAATTCTAGAGTCGATGAGGCGTAGGAACTTGCCACCTACGCGCAGCGTCAAGCAACGGTCTTTTGCCGTGCTCAAGTCGATTGCCATGCCCTCTGTCATGGTCGAAGCCGGTTTTATCACCAATCCCAAAGACGCGAAGCTGATAAAGAGCGATTCGGGCAAGACAAGAATCGCCAAGGCGGTCGCCGACGGCGTCATTGCCTTCCTCAAGAAATATCCGCCGCCAGATGACGTGGGTGGTGAGGTTGTTGTGCATCGGGTAAAGCGGGGCGAAACCTTGTGGAGAATCTCTAAGAAATACAACACCACGGTGGCATCGATCCAAGCGACGAACAGGTTGGGTAAGTCAAAGATGATTAAGGTGGGGCAAGAGCTGGTGATTCGGTGAGGCCATGAGACTTATCAGCTTCACGCGAGGATTGGTCGACAATATCGGGGTGAAGCTCGTGGCGCTGATCGTTGCGATGATGATTTGGTTCAACGCGAGCGGTCAGCAGGAAGTCAAAAGGAACTACATCGCGACCCTGCGCTTTGTCAACTTGCCGGACTCGCTAACCATGACCGGTAAAGTGCCCGAGCAGGTCGAGTTGAGCATCGCCGGAACTCGCCGCGAACTGATTTTTTTGGGCTTTCGGAAGATCAGCGTGCTGGTCAATATGGCAAAAGCGAAGGCCGGACGTTTTTCTCAGCGATTGTCGCGCTCCGACATTTTGCTGCCGCCAGGAGTAGAGCCCGACGACGTTCGCATCATCTCGCCGTCAGCGATCGAGGTCGGGGTCGAGCGCCTCGCCTCCAAGCGAGTCAAAGCAGCGGTCATCCTCTCCGGCGGCCTGGCGGAGGACCAGGTGCTCAACCGAGTTCCAGTGGCTAAGCCCGCCTGGATCACAGTCACAGGTCCCGAGAGTGCTGTGCAGCCACTCGAAAAGTTGCCAACAAAACCCATCGATCTGGGCAAAATCAAGCAGTCGATGGAGACCGAGGCGGAAATCGACTACGACCGCCAGCTCCTCACGTGTGTCCCGGATCGCGTTTCGGTGGCGGTGTCCATAAGTGCGAGGGGTCGTCGAGTGCTGGCCAACGTCCCGCCTACGATTTTGGTGGACGATGACCGCAACTTGACGGAGATCTTTCCCAAGACGGTGTCGCTGACGATCGAAGGGCCGCAGGCTCTGCTCGACACCCTGTCATCGGGCGACGTTTCAGTCCTGGTTGATCTGGGTGGTAAGCCTCCCGGCCGCTACACCTTGGCTCCCGAGGTGATTGTACCCGAGGGGGTCGAGAAGTACGTGATGGATGTCGATAGTCTGAGAATCCTCGTCACTCGTTCGTCGGGTCCCCAGTCGATGTGAGCGCGGCGATAATTCAGAAATGAAAGACAGAATTAAACCGATCGATGTGAGCATCATCTCAACTTACATGGGACGGTCTCTCACAGCGGTGGTTGCAGTCTTTGTGATCGCTGTGGCGGTGTCTGCATTGATCAGCAGGCGGGGGGTGGAGCGGAACGTCATAGATGTCTGTGTGTCCGACGGTCACGAAATCGCCCGCTCGCTCCAAGTTTACGAACCGTTGACAATACTTTTGAGCCGGGAAACGAGACGTCCGGTGATTCTCCATGCTTGCGTGGACACCTGGGTGAGTGGGCACGATGTCTATATTATGCCGATCGATGAGTTTTTCCGTCACGGCCGCCGGTTGGACCTCGAAGCGCTGTTCGAAGTGAAGCATGGTGAACGCGATGACGAGGCGGTGCTCATAGCCAGAGATTCCCTGGGCATGGCGGACTGCGCCGATGTGTCTCCTTCACAGGTTGCCTTTTCGACTCCGGACTCGGTCAACCGGTTCTGGGTTCAGATGTCGATGTTGTCGCAACGAGGGTTCAAGGGCCCGAACTCCTTGTCAGACTTTCGGTTCGAGGGATCAGCATTCGATGGGACGCGTGTGGTTTTTGGCGTGCTCTATGGCCAATACCGTCTCGGTGCATGCAAACGCAGCGACATTGGCTCTTTGATGA
>JAOTUR010000165.1 GCA_029863805.1 Candidatus Krumholzibacteriia bacterium
ATCCTGGGTCGCTGGTACGGAAAGAACGGTATCAACCCGGTGATCGCGGTGGGCGTGGTGGCCGGAGGAATGTGGATCGCGGGCGAGGCGCGCGACGACCCCGCGCTGGTGCGCACGGCGGCGATCGCCGTGGAGTCGTGGGCGTTCACGGGCATCCTCACCGGCGCGATCAAGCTCGTCGCGGGCCGCTCGCGTCCGTTTACCGGCGACGGGGCGCACCGTTGGTCCTTCGTGGGTCTCCACCCGCGGGAGCGGCGGTCGTTTCCCTCCGGGCACGCGGCCTCGGCGTTTTCCCTGGCGTCCACCGTCTCGCGACGCCACGACGATTGGTGGGTGCAGGTGCCGGCCTACACGCTGGCCACGGGCGCGGCGCTGGCGCGCGTCGACACAGACGTGCACTGGGCCTCCGACGTCCTCTTCGGCGCCGTCCTGGGGGTGGCGGTCTCCGCGTTCCTGGTCGAGCGCCACTCGTGCGGCAACGGCGACGCGGGGTCCAGCGGCGGTACGCCGGCCTATGTGTCCTTCTCGGTGGTGTTCTGAGCGGGTGTTGACGCCGGGGCGAGCCCGGGCGATGTTTGGGTGATGCAAACGCGGAGGATGATGCGATGACTGGAAGGATCCCGCGGCGGGCGCGTTTGGCGGCGGCGCTGCCCGTTCTGTTGGCAGCGGGGCTCGCCGCGTGCGGCGGCGGCGCCTACCGCCGCGAGGTGGACGAGTGGCACGAGAAGCGCCTCGAGCGGCTGCGCAGCCCCGAGGGCTGGCTCTCGCTGGTCGGCCTCTTTCGGCTCGAGGAAGGTGCCAACACCTTCGGCTCGGCCGCGGACAACGACTTCGTCTTTCCGGAGAAGGCGCCGGCGCACGCCGGCGTGCTGCGTCTGGAGGGCGGGGTCGTCACCGTCGAGCCGTCCGGCGACGCCGGCATCACGGTGGACGGCAAGCCCGTCGCCCCCATGCCGCTGGCGAGCGACACCACCGGCGCCCCCACGGTGCTCGAGATGGGCCCGCTGCGCTTTTACGTCATCGCGCGCCCCAGCGGGCTCTTCGTGCGTCTCAAGGACCGCGAGGCGGAGCTGATCTCGCTTTTCGAGAGCATCGAACGCTACCCGGTGCGCGAGAAGTACCGCGTGGCCGCGCGCTTCGAGCCCTACGAGCCGTCCAAGATGCTCACCATTCCCAACATCATGGGCTACGAGTCCATCGAGGCGTGTCCGGGCGCGCTCGTCTTCACGCTGGACGGGCAGGCGTACCGCCTCGAGCCCACGGTGTCCGGCGACGAGTTCTTCGTCGTTTTCGGCGACGAGACGAGCGGCGTGGAGACCTACGGCGGCGGCCGCTATCTCTACACCGCCATGCCCGACGCCGAGGGCCGCGTGATACTCGACTTCAACCGGGCCTACAATCCGCCCTGCATATTCACCCATTTCGCGACATGCGCGCTCCCCCACGCCGACAATATCCTCCCGGTTCGCATCGAGGCGGGCGAGAAGACCTGGGAAGGGGCGTCGCACTAGGCCGCTCCGCACCGGGGCTTGGCCGTAGAAACAGATCGCCCGGCTCGTGAGGTACAACCACGGGCCGGGCGCTTCTGCATAACCCCTTGCGCCCTTGATTATACCAGGGCGTTTCGTGGCGTCAAGAAGCCATTTTCGCTGGTCGCCCCATTGCAGCGGGCGCCGCGAGCCGGATTCAAGACGGCATGCGAAGTGCGCGTTGCCTTTCGGAGCCGCTCCCGTATAATGGGGGTCCTGGACCGGGAGGGTTGGCTTTCAAAAGTTTGCCTTGGAACCATCCGCTGGTGCGCGTCGGCGTGCTGCTGGGGTTGCTCTACGTCTTCTTCCTCAGCATCTCGCTCATGGGTGCGTCGTTCAAGTTCTTCGGCAAGAACTTCGCCGCGCAGCTCATCGAGACGACATCCAGCCCCTTCGTCGGCCTGTTCATCGGCATCTTTGCCACCAGCCTCGTGCAGAGCTCCTCGACGACGACGTCCATGACGGTGGGGTTGGTGGCGGGCGGGGTGCTCGACGTGACGCACGCGGTGCCGATCGTGCTGGGCGCCAACATCGGCACCAGTGTGACCAACACGTTGGTGTCGGTGGGTCATATCTCGCGGCCGGAGGAGTTCCGGCGCGCCTTCGCCGCGGCCACGGTGCACGACTTCTTCAACCTGATCTCGGTCCTAATTCTGTTCCCGCTGCAGCTGTGGACCAACTTCCTGGGGCGGGCATCGACGGCCATGGCGGAGCGCTTTGCCGGCGTCGGGGGGTTGTCGCTGCTCGATCCGGTGAAGGCCCTCACCAAACCCGCGGTGGCGTGGATTACAGAGGTCAGCGGTCAGTCGGGCGTGATTATGTTGCTCGTGTCGGTCGCGCTCCTCTTCTTCGCGCTCCGCTACCTGGTGGTGACCCTGCGGGGGTTGGTGATCGGCCGCGTCGAGTCGTTTTTCAGCGAGACGCTCTTCCGGAGCGCGTGGCGCGCTTTGCTCGTGGGGCTGGTCCTCACCGTCATGGTCCAGAGCAGCTCGATCACGACGTCGCTGGCCGTGCCCCTCGCGGGCGCCGGCATCCTGACCCTGGAGCAGATCTTCCCCATGACCTTGGGCGCGAACGTGGGGACGACGATAACCGCCATCCTGGCTTCGCTGGTGACGGGCAGCGTTGCGGCGGTATCGGTGGCCTTCGCCCACCTCCTCTTCAATCTGTGTGGCATTATCATCATGTGGCCGGTGCGGCGCCTGCCGCTGGGGCTGGCGCGGTTAATTGCCACGCTGGCGCTTCGGCGCAAGGTGGTGCCGGTGGCATATATTCTCGTCGTGTTCTACATGATTCCCCTCCTACTCATCACGTTGCTGGGGTGATCGGCCATGTTCAATTTTAGAGAACTGATAGAGCTGTGGCGTACTGACAACCTGCTCACGCAGGCGCTGAACGACTCGTACACGATGCTCGATACCACGCGCGAGATGTTCCGCGCGTCCGTGCGCTCGCTGCGCTCGAGCGACAGCGGCGAGATGGGCATCGACGTCTACGAGATGGATCGGCAGGTAAACCAGTACGAGCGCGAGGTCCGTCGCAAGGTGCTCAAGCACCTCGCCATCACCGGCGGCCTCAACATAATCCCGGGGCTGATCCTCACCAGCATCGTGATCGACGTAGAGCGCATCGGGGACTACACGAAGAACATCAAGGATCTCGCAGTCGTGCATACCAAGAAGCTCAGGTGCGGGAAGTACGAGGCCGACATCGCGCGCATCGAGCCGGCGGTAAGCGCACTATTCGACGAGATCATCCCCGCCGTCAAGACGACCGACAAGGAGCACGCGCGCAAGACCGTGGCCGAGAACTGGTGGATCCTAAAGAAGTGCGACGAGATCCTGGACAACCTCATCACCGGGGAGGACTCGGGAATGAGCCCGGGCGACGCGGTGGCCACCGGCATCTACGCCCGCTACCTCAAGCGCATCGCCGCCCACCTGATGAACGTCGCCAGCAGCGTCGTCAACCCCTTCGAGGGCATCGGCTTCCACCGCGACGCGTGAGGGTCCGCGGCCGGCCGCGGCTGCCGCCTCCGCAGATTCCCGCGCCACGCGATAGCGAGTGTCTAGCGGATCGCTCGAAGGAGGGTTCGGCCGATATCGGCCTAGGAGGTGGTGACGTACATTTTCTGGAGCTCTCTCTGCTGCTCTTGTATCGTGTCGCGCATGCGCCGGGTGGTCATCCCCGCCTGGACACAAGCCCCCACGTTGTCGGCGAACGCTTGTATGGCGCGTTCATCCTCTCCATCGTAAATGGTCTGCGTCGAACGAGTGCTGATGTTGAGAACTCCCACCAGCTCGTCCTTGACGATGATCGGCACCACGACCGCCGCAGGAACGCCGCGCGATTTGAAGGAGAGGCCGGGGTACTTTCCAGGTTGGACACGACCCTGGATCAGGGCTGGCCGGCGGTTTTTCGCCACCCAACCCGCGATTCCCTCCCCCATCTTTTGGCGTGCGCCGATGATCTTGGGATTCATGTAGCCGAACGCAGACTTGACCTCCAGATAGCGCCCGTCGACGACCAGCATCAGAGAGGCTTTATCACAGTCGAAGATCTCGAGGCACGCTTGCGTCACCGCGTCGAACACGTTGTGCGCTTCTTGTTCGGAAACCATGATGCGCGAGACGTCCAGGAGATCGAACAGCCTGGAATAACGCCGCTCGGCGGCGTTTCGCTCCAGATGCTCGATTTTATGCCGTATGTCATCCACTAAGCGCCGTTGTCGAGTCAAATAGCCGGCGAGCAGGAATACCATCAGGCAGAGGAACACCAGGCGTGCCACTTCCGCCCACTGCCACGGCCAGGTGACAAAAAGCGTCGTTGCCGTCAATCCGATCGTGGTGATGACGAGCGTAACCCCGAGGACTAACCACGAGTGCCGGTCGCGATGCTCGAGGTCCGCGGTGCTGATGGGTGCAAGATGGTGGTCGGCACGATTGCCTGTATTCGGCGTCTTTTGTGACACCTGCATATGCCCCCCACGTGCGGAATCTTACGGTACTGCGGGTCGCTTCGAACGGGGGCCAACATGCATATTCTGTGCCATGCGGGGCGACGGCGCCGTCCAGACCCTGGGATGGCAGTCCCTGCCGCCGCCGTCGGGCGTCAGAGCCGTCGCGCTCACAGCCTATTTGTTTGGCTGTGGGGTTACGCGAAGGTACGGGCGTACGACTTTGTATCCCTTCGGAAACTTGGCTTTCAACTCCTCCGGGTCCTGGATCGCCGGCGCGATCACGACATCGTCGCCATCCTTCCAGTTCACCGGGGTAGCCACGCCGTAGTTGGCCGTGAGCTGAAGCGAGTCGATCACTCGCAGGATCTCGCTGAAGTTGCGACCGGTGGAAGCGGGATAGGTGATTGTGAGTTTGATCTTCTTGTCCGGGCCGATGATGAAAACCGAGCGCACGGTCACAGTGTCATCTGCCTGGGGGTGGATCATGTCGTAGAGCTTCGACACTTTCTGGTCGTGGTCGGCGATCACGGGGAAATTCACGGTCGTGTTCTGCGTTTCATTGATGTCCTTGATCCAACCCTCATGGAAATCCGTCGGGTCTACGGAAAGCCCGAGGACCTTCACGCCCCGTTTGGCGAACTCGACCTCCAGCTTCGCGACCTCACCAAGCTCGGTGGTGCAGACCGGCTTCACAATCTCCTCGAGCGCATCGCCGCTGCAATCACCGTGACCTTCGGCGGCGATGCGCCGACCAGTGCGCTCTCATCGATCCGGAAACCTCCTGCGTATCTCGGCTGGCACCGGGCCGTGGGCCTTCCAGTTCTTGAACCCGAGACGGTCATTGGTGTCGAGCCACGAGGGCTGCTGGTGTCCGCGAAGGTAATCCAGGTCGAGAATCGGCATGGGCAGCTCGATCTCGCGCAGGTCGTTCACGTTGATGTCGGGCAGCCCCGGCAATCGCAGTCGCAGCCCCGGAATGTAGAGGCGCAACCCGACGAGCGGCGTGGACGGAAGATTCAGGGCAGGCTCGGGCGCCGGCGTCGCTGACGAAGCGGCCACTGCGTAGCGCACACCCACCGAACGCGCCAGTCGCCTGGTGTCGGGCGGCGACACCCAGAACATATAGGCAGTGGGCCGGTGCATCCCCCATTTACGCACCCAGGCGCCCTCGATGTCGTGCACGAGGAACCACTCGAACGGCGCGGGCGGCCCGTCGCATCGCGTGTACTCGACCTTGAAGGTGTGGTGGGGCGCGATGAAGAAATCAACTTCATCATCCGAGCCGGTCGGAAATTTCACGTGGAGCACGCGGCGCCTTTGCCCCCCGATCTTGACGTCCCGCACGCGCCAGCGCAGCTGCTTGCCGCCGTGAACGGACACGCCTTCGAGCTCTTCACCCACGCGGTAACGCACGCATACGCGGCCCATGCCGAGACGCACGCGCTCGAGGCACGCCCCGATGAAGAGATTCACATCGGAATAGCGCCGATAGAGATCGCGCAGCGTGGCCTCGTCCGCTTCGTACACGCGATAGGGATCGCATGCGAGTCGGACGAGGTCGCGGTAGGCATTGCTCGTGCTGATCCGCGCCAACAGATGCGCTGTCTCGCGTGCCTCATCCTCCTCCGGCGGACCGTAGTAACCGGCCCGCAGGAGAGAATCGATCCGCGCGAGCTGCCTGGCGTTGAACGACGCATGCCTGCGCGCCATCGAATGGAGCGACTCCGCCGAGAGTGGTACCACCGGCACTTTCAGATCCGGCGCGCAAAGCGGACAACGGTCGGAAGTGGCGGCTGCCTGAGACTTCGACACGTGACCGGTCGCCGCGATCACCGTCGAGGCAATCACGAGCAACGTGGCGCTTCGTCGCAGTACCTGCCCGCCCCGCGTTCTCTCGCGAACCGTCGCGGCCTGTATATGGTTTGATCGAATCCTTTTCATGACGATCTCCCTTGGCTCGCCCCGACTTCACAGGGCGATGATTCCTGCTCCCAGCGACGCGTAGATGATTGAGCCTGGCAACGCACCGATGACGATGCTCAAAATGTGAACGGGTAGCGGTACACGGTGTGATCCGGCGATGAAATTCGCCACATTGCAGCCCACGCAGGGGAGGGCTCTCATGACGATCAGCGAACGCAGATCGGTGCGGGCGAAGCGCCGCGCCCAGGGCGGCAGGCTCTGTATCCGCTCGCAGATATGGAAATCGTGCTGGCCACGACGCCACACGTAGTAGAGCCCGACGCCCCCGAGTAGGGCGCCACACAGATTGAGGAATACGGCCAGTAACAGGGGGAACAACATACCATTTAGAATGGGAATCACGCTCGAGCCCACGGGGGTCATCGCCGTGCTCCCCTGCAACAGTACGACGACAAACGGCGCCACGATCCCCGAGGCACAAATGGCGCTTCCGGGGTCGGCCTGGGAGCCGAGCCACACTTTGCTCGCGACGCTCATTGTCACAAGCGTTGCCAGTTGCCAGAAAAATGGCGCGCGGATGACGGGCATGACGACCTGCCGCACGGTATGTCTTTGCTGATAGCTTTGGAGCGCGTCCATCGCTGTACCTCCCGCCAGGCTCTGTGGCGAGCCTCGATCTACCCCGCGGCGACCGCAAGGGTCCGGTTCGCAGCCAGCTCCTCGCGATGCCGGCGGAGAAAGTAGTCGATCGTTTCGACACGAATCTTGATCGATCCGGACGATTTGTTTTCGTCGAGATCCTTGAAGCTGAAGTACGGCGTTCCGGAGCTCTCCACAATGGCCTCGATGGCCGAGTAGATCGGCGCGTCGTGCCCACATCGAAAGCTCGAGACCTCGAGCGGAATGAGGTTGGGATGCCGGGCCGCAAACTTCGCCGCCCACAGCTTCTGATTCGATACCGAATTGAAAGTGTTCTTCCACACGTCCGAAATATCGAGCGGATGAGCAATCACCCCTGTCTTCACCTCCTCCCCGAACAAGCGGCTCATCGTCTCGCCGTCGATCGGCAGGCTGTCGGACGTAAAGACGGGATAGCCCCGCTTCTGAAGCTCGCCAAGGATGTCGTGGTTGATGCCGGGGTCGTTGTGATAGGGCCTACCGAGGAGCACGATACCCACCTGGTCTTCCATTTCCAGGCGCCGAAGGACCGTGCCCGCTCTCTGTCGCATGCTTTCCTTGTACCGGGCGAGGGCCGAGTAACCGGCGCCAACCGCGCGGGCGTTTTCCCTTCTTGAGAGACCCAGAAGACCCGCGAGCTGGTCGTACATCTGCCGCTCGAACAGCGCTGGTTGGGCGACGTTGAGAAACGGACGGAAGAACTCGATGCCCTTCTCCGCAAACGTGTCGCCGTCCCGACTGAATGCCGCTCGCACCGCCGTCGCAGTCGCCGTGATGGTGGGACACACCCGGCACGCCCGGGTGTTGACGAGATCCGTGGGAAGGTCGTCGAGCATGGGGAAAATGATTGCGTCGAGC
>JAOTUR010000166.1 GCA_029863805.1 Candidatus Krumholzibacteriia bacterium
TGTCGCCATCGTCCCCCCGGATGGGACTGAGCAGCAACTGCATGAGCCCGTCCGCTTCCATCAGCTTGACGCCCGGTGGTTCTAAGCTGGTCGTACCCGTGGTGCCTCCCGTGTTCTCCAGGGCAGGATTGATCACATTCTCTTCGATATGCCATACAAAGAGACCTTCGCCGTGGAGGTTCTGGTCAAACGTCGCCCCGGTCTTGTTTCTGTTCTCAACCAAGAAGTACTCGCGTGTTGGGTTCGCGACAAAGTCGTAATACCAACCGTCTTCGTAGGCCTCAAAATCGGTGGAGTAGTTCTCACCGCCCCCGGTCACCGAGATGTTGTCGAGCTTGAACGGTCCATTGACGCCCGAGTTAAAATCTCCATCTTCATCGGAGAACGAATAATCAGAAGTAAATTGGGCGATGATCTCGTAACTGGTGGCTCCGCTGCCGGTCAAAAAAGACGTGAGATCGATCACGACGGCGTTTGTGGAGCCTAAGCCGTCATAGCTCGCCAGCGTGTCTTCGACACCGTTTACCTTGATCTTCACGTAGCCAAAGTCGTATGTCGACTCGGTGTCCCAGGCCACGTCGTACTGTAGGGTGACGGGGTCGTTCCCGTCGTATGAAAAGGTTCGCTGAATCGATTCATTCCATCCGTTTCCGTAGCCGGTCCCGCCAGGCCAGTTCCTCGCCCCCGCCTCCGCGGGTGTCAACCCGCAATGCAACGAATAGGCACCACCGATCGGATTCAAGTTCTTCCGGCTGAACTTCTCCTCCATAATATTCAGTCGGTATATCTCTTGGTTGACTTCGACGCTGTTGATCGAGAACCCCTGCAGGGTGGGGCCGACTTCGATTGGATTGACCCAGCCCAGCTCGGCCTTGGTCCAGGCCGACATGTGCGCGGGATTTGGCGGCAACTGCCAGTTGCCGGAGCCCATGAGGCCGTGGTGGCCGATACCCTCACCACCGCCGTCCGTATCGTAAAGATCGGGGAGACCGAAAGCGTGCCCAAATTCGTGGGCAAAAACACCGATTTCGATCATGCCCGCCGCGCAGCCGCCGGCCCCCGCACCCTCGGCCGGCTGGAGCGTATAGTCCCAAATCTTTATGAACCCGCCGTTTGCGCTAACGTCATTCGTAGCCCATGGAGGCCCGAAGTTGGCGGCGGCACCAAATTCGGGCCAGGCACCGACAACCCAGCGGTGCGACCACAGATTGCGATTCCCGCATTCGCCACCGATCTCCGGGTGGACAAAAGCGACAAAGTCGACGAGCCCGTCGTCATCACCCGAATTGGGCGTGCCGTCGGGGCCATCGTTGTCGTAGATCCCAAAATCAATCGTCGCATCCCTGGCTTGCAAGATTAGAAGCAGGAACTCCCCGGTTTTGGCGGTGCCACAAAGCCCGTTGCATCCGTTGGGACCCTCGTAATAGGTGTCCCGATCGGGAAGGTTGACCCAGTCATAGACCGTTCCGGTCATCGTAACCGCACCATAGGACATTTCATCGTACATCGTCGTCACAGACAAGGCCGGCGCGGGATCGAATAGCCGAGCCTGGAGATCGCTGACAGGATATGGATTGCTGGCGCCACCCGGGCTATTCGAGAATTTGGCCGTTAGGACCGGGACGGATATTGTTCCACTTACGAACGTTTGCTCACCCAGATCCGCGGCGAGCGAAGCCCAGTTGACACCTCTCGGTCCCGCCTGGGAAATGACTCTTTTACGGGCCTGCTTGGCTCGCTCGGATTTTTGGATCCATGCTTTTTCGAACTGGAAGGCTCTGGGGTTTTGCTCGATGCGATCGTAGTACGCCTGGGGCATGTCGACGCCAGGCGCGGGGGGAACGATCTGCGAGGATGCCGCGACCGGTATGATAAGCAGTAGTATCGTAAAACAAGCAATGACCGGCCGCATTCGTTCCTCCTTGACGGGCTCTATGTGGATAAACTGGAAATCAAATCGCTCGAAGAAACCTTTGGGAACGGGGTGGGCGCACGGGTACCGCTGCCTCCGGTCGAGGCACGTATTATAGCATAAGGAAGCCTTTCGTTCAAACGAACTTCATCGCGCCACTCGGGTGCTGCAAATCAAAAAGCCCGGCTGGCGAGTCACCAAGACTCGACAACCGGGCTTCTTCCCCCCAGCGAGACGCGGGACGGATCACTTGAGTAGGAGTAGTTTCTTTGTGAGCACGCGGTTTTCCGCCTGGAGTCGGTAGTAATAGACGCCGCTTGCCACCTTCGCTCCCGTGGCGTTCGTGCCGTCCCAATAGACCTCGTTGGCGCCGGCGCCGAGGACTTCATCGATCAACGTCACAACGCGTCTGCCCGAGGTGTCATATATCGACAGACCGGCACGAGTTCGATTGGGTAACAAGAACCGGATGCGCGTGGAGGGGTTGAACGGATTGGGGTCGTTCTGGAGAAGCTCGAGCGCCAGGCTTGCGGTTCTAGCGGTGACCGGCTGTGACCGCAGCTCAGAGCCGTTACCCAGTACCACCAGCAACACGTACTCATACCGATTGTCTAGTAATACTCCCTCGTCGACAAACCGGCGTTCGTCAGATGCGATCAGCGAGGGGTTGATGATCTCACTGTCGACTTCTCCGATCTCGCGACGCAGGACGTGATACCCGAGTATTGTCTCATCCGACACAATCTGCCACGTGATGACAACAGACATTCCTTGCACCTGAGCATTGACACTCTGGATAAGCACGGCCACCGACCCCGCAACCTCGAAGGAACCAGCGAGGATCGCTTCCTGGCCATCGGGGAGTCGCGCGACCACATCGTAGCTGCCCGCGGGCACTCCCGATAGGTCGAGGTCGCCGATTAGCTTGGTCTTCCCGATCCATTGTAGATTCGTCGCCGCATACTCCACCATACTCCCGTCGCGGATCAAAAACGTCGTCCCATGAACCAGCTCGGAGCCGGCCAAATCCGTGATGGACACCAGCTCACCGACACCGCCCGAGTTGGGCGTGATCGCGCTCAGTGCCGGTGCGTACCACCCCGCGCGCATGGTCGCCGTCATTTGCGGGGCGGGATCGCTGACGTTGCTCACGGACACGTTGGTGGCATCACCGTTGTGGCCAAAACTTCCGGGGGTGGTCGTAGAGTCGAACGTCCGGCTGCCGGTCGACCCGGGGCAAACGTCGCCGGCATCGCCTCGGTTTGTGCCGAGAAGCAAGTGCCGCAACCCATCGGCCTCTTCCATCATTACCCCCGCAGGAAGGAGGGTGGCAGTGCCGCTACCGCCGCCGGTGTTTTTGTAGCGAGACCCCATGACGTTCTGTTCGATGTGCCAAATAAAGAGACCCTCTGCATGCAATCCCTGATCGAATTGACCGGCCGTGCTCCGGTTCTCGACAAGAAAGAACTCTCTGTGTGGGTTTGCTGTAAAGTCGCAATACCAGCCATCCTCGTATTGCTCAAAGTCCGTGGAATAGTTTTCGCCGCCCCCGCTAACCGAGATGTTGTCGAGTTTGAAGGGGCCGCCGTTTCCTGAATCGTAATCGCCGTCTTCGTCGGCGAATGCATAGTCTGAAGTAAACTCGGCGATAAGTTGGTATTCCGTCGCACCGCTACCATTCAGATACGGCGTCAGATCAACGCTCACGTTGTTGGCGGATCCGATACCCGTGTAGCTTCTCACCGTGCTGACGGTGCCATTGACCTTGATCTTGATTCTGCCCCAGTCAAAATTCGCCTCGGTGTCGTAACTCACGTCATACTGCAACGTGATGGGGTTGTTGCCATCGTAGGTAAAATCCTTGCGCATGGACTCGGTCCAGTCGTTACCATAACCGCCGCTACCCGGCCAATTGCGGTTGTTGGCCTGCGCGTTTGTGATCCCGCAACGAAGCGAGTATGAACCCGCAATCGGGTTAACGTTCTGGCGGCTGAACTTTTCCTCCATGATGTTGAGCTGATAGACTTCCCCGGACTGGTTTATGTTGTCGATGGTGTAGGACTGTTCCACCCCGCCAATTTCGATGGGTGTAACCCAGCCTAGCTCCAACTTGGACCAGGGGGACATGTGAGCGGGGTTTTCGGGCGTATTCCAGTTGCCCGACCCCATGAGCCCGTGGTGGCCGATACCCTGGCCTCCGCCATCGGTGTCGTAGAGATCGGGAAGCCCGAAGGCGTGACCGAACTCGTGGGCAAACACGCCGATTTCGATCATGGAACCGCTGCAACTCAACGCAGGCTGAATAACGTAGTCCTTGATCTGAATGTAGCCACCACCGGCCCGGCTATCGTTGGTCTGCCACGAGCTCGGGAATTCGGGCCAAGCATTTACCACCCAGCGGTGCGACCATAGATTGTCCGTGGCGCACTCGCCGCCTTTTTCCGGGTGGACGAAAGCGACAAAATCGACATAACCATCATCGTCACCTGAGTTGGCAACTCCGTCGGGGCCATCGTTATCATATTGACCAAAGTCGACCGACGGATCCTGCGCCTGTAGTATTTCCAGGATAAACTGTCCGGTCTTGCCCGACGAACATAGCCCATTGCACCCGCCCTCGTAGTAGGTGTCGTTCTCGGAGAGGCTAACCCAGTCATAAACGGTGCCGGTTAGAGTGATGTTCCCATTCGACATTTCGGTGTAGAGTTCCGTCATGGTCCCCGTCGACCACGGCCCGTCGAACAACTCCTGTTGAAGATCGGAAACCGGATAGGGCGCAGACCCTGTATTGGCGTATTGCGCGACGAAGACGGGGACCCGTGCTGTACCCGAAACGAGCATCGACTTTCGCAGCTGTTCGGGTAAGCTGCTCAACGCCGCGGGCCCGTCATGGCGACCAGCAAGAAACTGCTGGCGCGCCTTCTTTGCGCGTTCCGCTTTTTGAATCCACGCATGCTGGAATCGAAAAGCGGTTTTGTCGTTGGCGATCCGCTCAAAATAGGCTCGTGGCATGTCAACACCGGGTTTCGGTGGAACGATTTGCGCATAGCAGGCTGCGGAGAAAACAAACAAAATGATCACGCAAAGGCTGGTAATGGACTTCATGGCGCTCCTCCAAGACCGACTCGGCAGTTGTGGTGAAATTGCGAGCTGTTTATCGGGCGGTCGGGTGTCCCTGCGGATACAGGACCGACCCTCCGTCGTGTTCGGAAAAAGCTATGACACGAGCGAGCAAGATCAAGACCTCGTATGCCGTCGCGTGGCGGACGGCGTGCTAATGTTGTGTCGATCACGTATCCCGTTGACAGGCAGTGTTTTGTATCGACTGGAAGTGACTGAGGTCACCGATCGCAATGGCCAAGGGGAGATTCGTTTGCGAGGCGGGGCCGATTGTGCCGCGACAGCTTGACGCGTTTTGCAGCCGCGCAGGGGCCTCTCGGGAGGGTTGTCACGCGTGCATTATAGTTACTTGAAGTTCCTTCGCGGAATCGGTCCGGAACAAGTGGGTCCGCGTTCTACCAGGTTCTTGCGAGGCACTTAAACGCGCAGCGTGGGTCAAGGCGCGACCTGTCCCACGACCACGACCGATTTCAGGGAGTCAGGCTCCCGTCCAAGGCAGATGACGACCAAAAAGGGAACGCTACAGATCCTGTGAAAAGCTGACGTCAATGATCATTTTATCATCACGAGTTTTCTTACCGATCGAAAGTCTTTCCCAATCAGCAGCTCATAGAGGTATATACCCGAGGCCACTGACTCGCCGGCGTCGTTGCTGCCGTCCCAAACTACCGCAAAACCTCCCGCCCTCGGCGCCTGAACACGATGCACCAGGGTTCTCACCCGCTGACCCGCGGCGTTGTAGATGCGCAGCGTGACCAGGCCTCGTTGGCGCAGCGAGTAACGGATGGTCGTGCTGGGGTTGAAGGGGTTGGGGTAGTTCTGCCCGAGCCGGTTCGTCAACACCAGGGGTGTATCTCCCACGCCCGTAGCCACCGCGTTCACGGTAAAACCGTCCACCAAAATCGCTTCCTGCCCATCCGGGCCTTTCCACACCACGTCGTAGTCACCACCGGCGAGCCCGTTCAGGTCCAGGTCGCCCGCCGCCTTCGCCTTGCCGATCCATTCGACTCCCGTTGCCGGGTACTCGGTCAGGGTCGCGTCGCGGAGACAGAAGGTGCCGCCTTTGTAAAACCACGTTCCCAAAAGGGCTGAGATCGGGACCACTTGATCGTTGTCACCCGTACTCGGTGCGATCGATGCAACGGTTGGGGGGAACCGCCCGGCCCGCATATCGGCGCTCATGGCCGCCGCGGGTGGACCGATGTTCAGTACAGCGACGTTTGTCGTCAGGCCGTTGTGATTCCGGCTGCTCGGGTTTGTCAGGTCGTCGAACGTCGTATTGCTGGTAGAACCGGGGTACATGTCCCCGCCATCTCCACGATCCACACCCAGCAGCAAGTCGCGAAGACCATCCGCCTCCATAAGCGTAACGCTCGCCGGTTTCAAGTTGGTGGTGCCCGCCGTTCCGCCGGTGATTCCGTACGTCGAACGGGCGACATTCTGCTCGATGTGCCAGATGTAGAGGCCTTCGCCGTGTAGATGCTGATCGAACATGGCACCGGATTTGTTGCGATTCTCCAAGAGAAAATACTCTTGATTTGGGTTGGCCACAAAGTCATAGCACCAGCCGTCTTCATAGGCTTCGAAGTCGGTCGAGTAACTCTCGCCGCCACCGGTGACCGATACATTGTCGAGCTTGAAGGGTCCCTGTACTCCGGACAGGAAATCTCCATCTTCGTCAGACCACGCAAAGTCAGACGTAAACTGCGCGATGAGCTCATAGCTCGACTCACCGCTGCCCGTCAAGTAAGGTGTTAGATCGATGACGACGCCGGTGGCCGAGCTCGTGCCGTCGTAGCTCGCCAACGTGTTTTCGACGCCACCCACCTTAATTTTTACATACCCAAAGTCGTAGGCGGGTTCGGTGTCGTAGGCGACATCGTACTGGAGCGTCACCGGATCATTGCCATCGTACGAGAAGCCTCGCCTCACCGCTTCATCCCACCCGTTGCCATAGCCTGCACCACCCGTCCAGTTTCTCGCTGTCGCTTCCGCAGGGGTGAGCCCGCAGTGCAGCGAGAACGCACCAGCGATGGGATCGAGGCCCTTGCGTCTAAACTTCTCCTCCATAATATTGAGCTGATGAACTTCCGCATTGACCTCGACGCTGTTGATCGTGTGCGGCTGCAGTGTCGGTCCCACCTCGGTCGGAACCAACCAACCAAGCTCGGCCTTGCTCCACACCGACATATGGGTGGGATTGGGCGGATTTTGCCAGTTGCCCGACCCCATGAGCCCGTGCTCCCCAATGCCCTCACCACCGCCATCGGTATCGTAGAGATCGGGCAGCCCGAAGGCGTGACCGAATTCGTGCGCAAAGACACCGATCTCGATCATGCCCGAGCCACACCCGGTCACCGAGCCCCGCGCGGGTTGAATCGTGTAATCCCACACCTGGATCGATCCCCCGCCGGTTCTGGGATCGTTGGTTGTCCAGGGCGAACCGAACGTGCTGCCCGACGCGCCAAACTCGGGCCAGCCGCCGACCACCCAGCGGTGCGACCACATGTTCAGCGTGCCACATTCGGCACCGATTTCCGGTTGGACGATGGCGATAAAATCGACCAAGCCGTCATCATCGCCCGAGTTGGGCACACCGTCGGGCCCATCGTTATCGTAGATCCCAAAATCGATCGCTGGGTCGTTGGCCTGCAACACGTCGAGGATAAGCTGCCCCGTCCTGGCGCTACCGCACACCCCGCGGCAACCGGGGGGGCCTTCGTAAAAGTTATCGTTTCCAGAAAGGGTCACCCAATCATACACCGTGCCAGTCAACGTCAATGCGCCGTAAGACATCTCGTCGTACATGGACGTGACGGACAGAGCGGGCGCCGGGTTGAAGAGCCGCGCCTGCAAATTGGCCGCGGGATATGGATCGGCACCGGTGTTGGCATACTTGACCGTCAACACG
>JAOTUR010000167.1 GCA_029863805.1 Candidatus Krumholzibacteriia bacterium
CAGCGCCCTGCCGTCGACCGGTGAAGTGCACACGCCGGGGTCACCGCACACGGGACGTTTGGAGTGATCGATGTCACGGGTAAAGAAGTCGTTGAAGCTCGCGAAGTCCTCTAGCGGACGGGCGACTTCGTCCACATTGACATCCATTTTTTTAGCGAAGGATTTGATCTTGCGCCGGCTCCACGACCGTTTATGAAACCAGCCATACAGCCTCGATACCCATCTGTGCCTAAACAAGAGATCCGTAACCATCCGCCCCACACGCGAGTTGTACGACCAAAAAAGAAACGCATCCGCATAGATCCGTTCCGTGGTCAAGCGTTGCTGTCCGCGGTCGTAGTACGTCAGGTGGTTGGGTTTGTTCATCGGTTTATCTCGTAGAGCGTGTACTGCCTCTGCGCCGGCACCAAGCCTCCGGCCAGCCCGCGCGATCGGCCTTCCTGTGGCATCAGGGCCGCCACCAGCTTGTGGTATCCCGCCGCCAGAATCTGCCGCGTGAGGTAGCACACGGCGGCGCTCCCCAAACCGGGGTTCTTGGCAGCCTCTTCGGGCATCACTCCCACGATATAAAACACGACGCGGTCGACGCGACGGCGATGCAGCAGAAATCTCGCCCGCGCGAGCACATTGTCTCTGCCCTTCATCGCGCGCGCGGCATCCCCGAGATCCAGGAACATCCCCGCAAAGCCCGCCAGACGGCCGCCGTCATCAAAAATAAAAGTGAAAAAACGGGGATCAAACGCATAGCGGATCTTGGCAAAAAGACGTTCGAAAGCCGGAAACGAAATGAACGTAAAACCCAAAAAACCCGCAAAGGATCGCGTCAAAGCGCCGTGAAGCTGAACCAACTCGTGGCCAAAGCGCTTCATGTTGAAGGGCTCGAAGTGGTAGCCGAGTGAGACGAACCGTTCGTAATTCGGCGCGCCCCACGCGATAGTCTTCTCGAGCGCCTCGGCTTCAAAGAACTCGACCGACTCCCAGTGCTGCCTGGGGTGAAAGCCGTAGCGCTCAAAAAAATCGGGGTAGTACGGTTTGTTGTACGGTTCGCCATAAAACAGTTTTTGATCAAAGCCGCGCGTCATCAGGCGGTAGTCGTGCCAAATGTCAAAATTCATGGGACCCCACAGGCGACGGATGCCGTGCGTGTCAACAAGCCATCGCGTGGCCTCGGAAAAGAGATCCTGCGCAACCGCATAGTCCTCGACGCACTCAAATAATCCGACCGTTCCCAATGGCGTGCTGTCTTTGTCCCGCAGTTCGCCATTTACCATGGCGGAGATGCGCCCAATGGTCTTGCCGCCCGCTACGGCGACAAAATGCCGGCGGTGGTTGCCCGGCCTGCGATAGAACGGAAAGTCCGCAGCAAGCTGGGCGTAAGAGGTTTTTAGGAAGGGCGGAATCCACTGGACATCGTCGCGGTATAGATCGTAAACAAAACGCACAAAGGCATCGCTTAGTCCTGGTTCATCGGTAAACGCTTTGATCGACATAGGCAAACCTAAAACATAAGAGACCCGCGGCCGATCACATGTTCCAAAAGACTGGCAGCAAAAATGGCGAACATGTAACCTTCGGCGAACGGTCTCAATTTGGAGGTCATCGGGTTGGGATTCAAGAGGAAGCGCGCGTGTCCCCACACCACGATGCCGTATCCCAAAAGCAAGATCACGGCAAAGAACCCGGAGAGCTCGAGCGTCCGATACAGGTAAAGGCCGATGGCAAGCGCCAGCGTTTGCGCTCCGCCCGCCGTCAGCACCGCACCGCGGCGGCCCAGGATTTGTGAGTAGGTGACGTACGCCGTTTCCTCTTCGCTCGCGCGGATCTTGCGCGCGATCTCCCAGGCAAACGACGGCGCCCAGTAGAGCGCGATCGCGAGGAGCGAGTAAAGCCATGCCAGCCTGCGCACGACCAACCCCTGCTCGACCGAAAACAGGATCACCACGTAAATAAACATGATAGGGATAATCGGGTTATGGGTTGCCAGATTGAGCAACAGGTACTTGCGCAGGATATCGGGGATAAAGAAATACCGAAACATAAGCAGCGCGTAGCCGAGAACCACGAGAGCGACCCACAAGGCGGGACCCACCGACAGATTGGCGGCAACGAAGAGCACCATCACTACCACCAGGCTGGTGACGATATCGGTTTCCAGTACGCGCCCCGAAGGTACCGGACGGTCGCAAAAGAGCTCGCGGTCGACGTCGAGGTCTTTGAGCTCGTCCATGAGACGCAGGATGAGGAGCAGGCTAAAGACACTCCATACGCCAATGAGCGTGTAACGCGACACAAAAGACGCCTCGATATGATGAATACGCTGGAGCAGGGAGGCAAAACCGAGATAGAGCAGACCGGCGATGACAAGACGTGCGGGGATCGGATACATCTCCGCCAGGTACAGGCGCATACGACTGACGAACCCGCCGTGTGGTAGCTTTATCATTGTAACCTTCGCTCCATGTCAAAAAAGGTACAACGGCACCAACGCCACCAGCGACACCACCGCCCCGTACAATCCCTGCTCGCGCCACGGCAGCGGCGTGTCCGGTGTCTGCATGACCTGCATCAGCTTTCGGTTATACAACCAAGCCCCCAGGAATACGGCGACCAGCGACCAAAACGCTACGGAGAGAATCATGCCGGCAAACGCGCCCAGCGCGACAAAGGGTATAAAGAGCGACAACCACCCAATCATCGCACTCAGCCCCACGATCGTCACCCCATGAAATGCCGGCAGCCGCACACGAAGACGGCGCAGGCTGAGCATCGCCAGCTGCGCGGCGAACGCCACCACGAAGGCAACGATCAGTTCGTCACGATTGGTGGCTCGCGCTAGAAAAAGCCACGCCAAACCGGCGCCCGATACGTACAGCACGACGTTGAAATGTTGCGCCTTCGAGTTGCCATTACTTCTCCGGGGCAAGAGCACGTTGACGGTAAACATAATGAGCGGTGCCAGCATCCACAGCCAGCCGCCGAGAGTCCAACTCAGGTAACCCACCAGAACCGCACCGAGCAAAGCGCTGCCGCTAAACGCTGTTCGGCGTCGCAAAAGCAGGATGAAGACTAAGAGTGCCACCGTCACCGTCGCCTCGAGGGCCAGCTCGACCACATTCCTCTCCACAGAGGACTTGAGGATCATAAAGGCAAGCAGTGGGATGAGCAGGTTGTCCTGCCCGCGACGGCCGATGGCTTCGATGACCATACAGAGAAAACCGACCAGTAGTCCGATCAAGAGACTGTCCGCGCGACCGATGTCCGTAAACAACAGAAGCGGGACGTGGGTGCTAAAGAACGCCACCACAAAGAACACCAGGGATCCTTCGGTAGACTTCCTTCCCTCCGCTGTGCGGTAATATAGGAGACCGTAGTAGGTTCCGACCAGCGCGGCGGCGGCATCGGCGAAGGTGAGAATCATGAGCGGTATGCAGTACAGGACCGGATCACCTTTGGAGAGGACGAAGATTAGCGCCACGGTGAGCGGAAAATAGAATTCACCACCCGACTCGCGCTTGACGCCGCCGAGGATTTGTCCCCAGCGCTCGGAGCGGCGCAGCACCACAAGACCCAATGCCGCGATCACGCACACCATCACCACAGGCCACGCACTGCGGTAAAGCCACGGAAAACTCAAAGCCACGAGCCCGCTGCCGACATGCACGAGCTTTCGTACCCACTCGGCGTGGAGCGAGTACTTCAACTGTACGACCCGTATTGCAAAGAGCAAGACAGCGACGAGTGCTAGCGTGATGAGCATGCCGAGAAACGGATTCATAATCACATAACCTCTTCCACCACAAACGCACTATAGAAGAATGCTTTGTCACGGTGGTGCAGCTCGTTGGCCAGCGATGACAGCGGTTCGAGGCGTTCACTCAAGTCATGCGGACGCGCTCGTGGCACCAGCATGTTCCAGTACGCGAGACGCGCACCCCGCGTCGCCACCGTTAGGATCATATCGAGAACGCGCCTGTAGTTATCTGCCGACATATACTCGAAGATATCGCTGAGATTAAAACTGTCGATGGACGATGCATCCTGCGATCGTAGAAAGTCTTCGATCGATTGCTGTCGCCATTGCAATCGATCCAGATTAGCACGGATGGCCTCGAAGTTCTCGTGTCTCAGCGCGTGCGGCAGCGATGATTTGTGGGTGCCAAAGAAGATCCACTGCAGATACGGGTTCTCGGTGGGATCGAGCCGCGTCAGTGCGTAGCGAGCCCGTGCGAGAATACGAACCGACACATCTGCCTCTACATACGCAAAAAAACTGGGATCTCGGGCCACGCGTCCGAGAACAAAGCGTGAAAAAAAGGTCTTGAACATCCACCGCCAGCGCCGGTTGTTCCACACGTTCTCATAAAAGACTTCACGGTCGCTCTGAGATCGCGGTTCGAAGAGGCGATGCACTCTCTGGCCGTTGTGCACCAACGGCAGCACCCACCGGCGAAACAACCGAAAATAATTCTCGAATTTGCCCGCCGAGCCGATGCCCCGCTCGATCTCGCGCGATCGGCGGTCCCAAAACCGCCGTGCGGTGGCGGACAGTAAACCCCGGCACCGTTTGTAGAGTGCGGCCCGGTCCGTCCCCGGACGCGAGCCGATCAAGCGCAAGAGCTCGTCGTATTCCAACTCGCGGTAGGCGGCGACCCGCAGCTCGACACAGGCCAGTTGCGCGGGGCTCAGGTCGATGGCGATGACTCGCTCGGGGCCTCGACTCAGCATCGACAGCGCGTTGTCGCCGGCCGACGCGATGGCAAAGCATGTGTGCGCCGGCTGGATGTTTAGCGCCTGCAAGAGAACATCCGCATCTTCCCAGCACTGGGCATAGCGTATGATCGAAAACTCAGCCCGTGAGGCGATTTCGCTGGTCACGTGGGTACTCCTGCGGCGATTTTACCGGTCATGCGATGTTGCCTCGTACGATTTCGCCCGTCATGCGATCTCTACTCGAGTAATGCAACCGGTCATGTGTCATGTGCCGACTCGGCGGTTATCTTTTTGACCAGTCCCGTCGTCCCGTCCAACTCGACCCGATCGCCGTCTCGTAGCCAGCGCGTGACGCCCGCAATCGAGACCACGGCCGGGATACCCATCTCGCGGGCGACGATGGCGGAATGCGACAGTAGATTACCACGTTCGACCAGGAGTCCCGCCGCAAAGGGGAACAGCATGATCCAACTGGGGTCCGTGCGCTCCGCCACCAGAATATCTCCCTGCCGCAACCTCGCGCCGCGCGGGTCCAGGACCACGCGCACACTACCCGATACCCTCCCCGGGCAACAACCGATACCGCTGCGCGTATCGCCGTCCGTTTGGCCGTCGTCCGTCAACGATTGAAAGGTATTGCCCTGGTAAACGATGCCACGGGTCTCGAAGCGATCGGCCGGCGCCTCCATGCGGGAATACTCCTCGAATTCTTGTTTTCTGAGGGCGGCCAATTTCTTGAGATTCGTGGTGGCGGATGTTCCCTCGACAAAACCGATGGCCTCTTCGAGACGCAGGTAGAAAATATCGCGTGCATCATCGATGAGATCGAGTGCATGAAGGCGTCGGCCGAGCTCGACAAAGATCCGGCGTACGCGACCAAAGACCCGCGTGCGCTCGAGCCGCAGATTCTCCCGGCCGATGACACGGCGACGGGCATTATCGAGCACCCAGGCGAAGATCATCCGTCGCCACACATTTGCGCCCAACTGGTCGCGAACCCGTTTCTCGGCCCGCGCGCGGACGTTGGTGTCGCGGGACGTCGCCCCGTCGCCCGTCGATGCGTCGGATGGCTGCTGAGCCAGGTAGCCGATCGACCTGAGCAACATGAGCGGATCCTCGTGCAGCGTGGAACTCTCCAGTTTTAACTCGTCCGCGCAGCGCTCACCGAATTTTCGCAGGTACGATTCGTACAAAGTTCGCAATTCATCATGGCGTGAGAGCACCACTAGGATGTCGTCGGTGTCGCCGCTGCACAAGGCATCGACCACATCCGGGTGAGCGCGGGCCATCGCCGCCATGGCCTCGATACGGCGGGCGGGCTCTGTGCTCACCATGCCACCGCCACCACACAAGAGGTCGTTCTGCAGCGTCCTCGTGGCATCGCCGCACCACGTCGCACACAGCCGGCGCAGCCACCCGTAAAAGATCATGGCAAAGAAATCATTGATGAGCGGGGCATCCCAGTGCGTGATCAGCCGACTCTCCAGGAGCTGGTACTCGACCACCAGTTGGTCCGGACGCAGTGACGGTAGGTCGCGACCCCGGGTAGTGAGCACGTCTTCGACGCGCCGATAGAAGCGTTCGACCTTACGGTTTAGCAAAAAAAAGTTCACCACCATACCAAAGACGGTACCCAGCAAACGGCACCCATCGGCGACCCGCGCGTGCCACGCCGCCGGCTTCGTTTCGCCCAACACACCCTTGGGGGGACCCTCTTCAACACCGATCATTTGTTCCAGGAATGCCCGATTCATCTGGTAGCCAGGCAACAACGTGAGCAGCCGGTACCAGTTGAGCAGGTTATAATAGACGCGGCCGCGTATGAGACCCAGCATGTTGGCAAAGGCGGCGCTGTTCTGTTCGATCCGCTTGTCGGGTACCCGAAAGATCTTGGCCAGTTGGCGATACACGCCCTCGTACGCATTGCGCGCAAAGGAAAAAGTGAGCGGTGTGGTGATACCGCCGTAGCTTTCGGCGATATTGCTGTTGTCCCAAATGTTGAGCGCGCCGTCGGGGTCAGCAACATCCGCCAGCGAAGTGATGGGTCTCGACTGCAGCAGATAGAGTCGTCCCGCCGCGATGGCCCATTCGATGTCCTGTGGCCGGCCGAAAAACTTTTCCGCCCGGCGTGCCAGAGCGGAGATGGCAATGACCTGATCATCGCGCAACGCTGCTTCGCCCGCCCGATCTTCGCCGACCGCGACCGCCGCCACCCCTTCTGCGCTACCCGGCGACGATCGATGCATCAACGTCTTGCGGGCGATCTTACGATCGACGATGCGGTCATCGCGACCGACGTAATGCGTATCCGCATCGCCTTCACCCGACACCAGTGCCGTCCCCAACCCGTACAACGATCCCACCACCGCGACCCCACGATTGCCGGTGACGGGGTCGGTGCTGAAAGCGACACCCGACACATCGGCGTCGACCATTTGTTGGATCAAAACCGCAGGCACGGTGGGTAGTGCGGGGAGATCATGCTCGCGCCGGTAGGCGAACACGCGTTCGCTAAACCCCGAGCGCCATACGTCGACGATGCGACTGGCAACGTCCTGCGCAGAGACAAAAAGAAAACTCTGCAACTGCCCGGCGAACGAGTGCTGCACCGAGTCCTCGTCGACCGCCGATGAGCGGACGGCCACGAGTTGTCCGTCACCGGTAATTTCTCGCAGCTCGCGAGCCAGGTCGGATTCAACAGCCGCAGCGAGGCTCACCGCATCCAGAACGGCGCTTACATCCTGATGGCGCCGCGCCGACGCTACCGCCTCACGCTGATGCGGTGTGACGCTGGCCTCGAATGTCTCCGGTGTGACCACGAACCACGGGGGCACCGGAAAACCGGCGGCGCCGAGGTCGGCCAGCGCGCGCGCCTTGCCTCCCAGTGGATCCGCGGGAGTTACGGTGTCGAAGCGAACAAAAAAGGACACGGTCGCCTCCGTATCAAACGCGCCAGCTGGCCGAGCCGGCGACAAGCCGCCACACCACTCGCGATCTGTGAGTGACCCCACCGGCGGCCGGCCGGTGATCGCGAGTGCAAGCGGGTCGATCACGCGCCGTTCTTGTCGTCGCCCCCGCGCGCGAGCCGCCGGTGCGCCTCGACGAACTCGTGCGAACAAATGGCGG
>JAOTUR010000168.1 GCA_029863805.1 Candidatus Krumholzibacteriia bacterium
ACACGGAGGGTCTCTACTGTGGCATCGAGTGGACGGATCCACCAGGGGAAGTGCGAAGAGCACTGGACCTGCACCCAAAATACAAGCCATTCGACAGCGTGCCGGGTGAAGACATGGCGATTTCGGTCCGCATGTTTACACGGCGTGCTTGCCGGCGCATCATGGATGGCGCGTTTGCATATGCCAAGAAGCATGGATATCACTCGGTTACAGTGTGCGAGAAGCCAAACGTGTTGCGCGAGACATCGGGCATGCTGGAAGAGGAGGCACGCAAGGCGCATGAAAACTATGCAGACATCCAACTGTGGTCAGCCAACATTGATGCGCAGATGATGTGGCTTACAAAAAACCCGGAGGATTACGGGATTGTTGTTGCCGGCAATCTTTTTGGCGATATTGTGTCGGATGCCTTTGCGGGGCTGGTTGGCGGACTTGGATTCGCGTGTTCCGGCAACATCGGTGACGAAGTAGCGGTGTTCGAACCGACTCATGGGTCGGCGCCGAAGTACGCCGATCTCGATCCACCCATTGTCAACCCCATCGCGATGATTCTAAGCGCGGCGATGCTACTGGATCACTTGGGTGATGCCGACAAGGCCAACAGAATTCGCGAAGCGGTTGCACTGGTCGTCAAACAGGGAAAGGTTCGGCCCTATGATATGATGCGTTTTACGGGTGGGCCGGATGTCGTCTCCAAGGGTGCGGCAACCACTGTGCAGACGACGGATGCAATCATAGATAAACTCAAGTAAGAATGATGGCCAAGAACAAACAAGAGTCAACTTCAGCCCCTGTGTCGCCAGCAAAGGGTGAGGCCGGTCGTTGCGGAGACGATGTGCGCTCGGACCTTTTTGTTGGAGTTGAAATAGGAACCACCGGCGGGCTCAAGATCGATCTGTCATCGAGAGTGTCCACCTTCTATGGTGATTCGATTGAGAAAACGGTTGTAAACATATTGGGGGCCTTTGCGGTAAAGCATGCTCGGGTTGAGATCGATGACAAAGGAGCGCTTCCGTTTGTGATCGCAGCGAGGCTGGAGGCGGCGTTGCGTCGCGCGGGGCGACGAGGAGACGGTCGCCCAAAGCGTAACATCCCACAGGGCGAGTCAAGCGCCCGGGACAGACTGCGCCGGTCGCGACTCTATCTGCCCGGTAACGAGCCCAAGTTTATGATCAACGCCGGTATTCATCGTCCCGATGGACTTATCCTAGACCTGGAGGACTCGGTTCACAACCAAGAGAAGGACGCAGCGCGGATTCTGGTGCGTAACGCGCTGCGCTGCGTCGATTTTCTCGGCGCCGAACGGATGGTTCGCATCAATCAGCTGCCACTGGGGTTGGAGGACCTCGATGAGATAGTACCCGAAGCTCCCGAAATGATCCTGATCCCCAAAGTGGAAGACGGGGAACAGGTCAGGGTCGTCCACGATCGTATCCGCAACCTTCAGACCGATGGCAGCAAGGACGGGCACGTGATCTGGTTGATGCCGATTATCGAATCCGCACTCGGAGTGGAAAACGCATTCCAGATCGCCAGTGCGACCAAGACCGTCGCGGCACTCACCATAGGGTTGGAGGACTACACCGCTGATCTCGGTGTGCGAAAGACGGCAGAGGGCAGTGAATCGCTTTTTGCGCGTATGCGGCTGGTAAACGCCGCGCGAGCGGCCGGGGTACAGGCGATTGACTCGGTGTTTGGCGATGTGGGAGACGTGCAAGGTCTTCGGGCCTGGGCAGCTCGCGCTCGATCGTTGGGGTTCGAGGGTATGGGTTGCATTCATCCGCGACAGATTGTCCCCATTCACGAGGCGTTTGCACCATCGCCGCTGGAGATCGAAAAGGCGTTGGCAATCGTCGATGCCTTCGAGAAGGCACAATCGAAGGGTCTGGGTGTGGTAAGCCTGGGGACGCGCATGATCGATCCGCCGGTGGTTCTGCGAGCCCAGCGGCTGGTCGAGCTTGCTCGTCGTTCGGATCTTCTTCCGCAGGGCAACAAATTTACCAATAATGCCGCCGTTAATCCTTCCCGCGACGACGCACAGTAGAGGTGGTGCACATTGGCACGGCCGGCAGGCAGAGAGAAACAAATGAGCACCAAACAACAGTTCGTTGTCAACAAGGCCGGCAGACGTGTGCCCACTGTGGTGAACGGGCGAGAGCAGATTCCGTACCAGGGGGTCGCGGTCTACGCGCCCAAGGGGGTCAAACACGGGCCGGCTATCCGCTCATGTAACGAATACCCCGAAGATGGCGACAAAAGGGTTCGTGATATCAAAACTGCGCTCGAGAAATGTGGTCTCCGGGATGGGATGGTTATCTCGACGCATCATCATCTGCGCAATGGGGACAGAGTCGCGGTCACGGCCCTGCAGGCGGCGGCCGAGCTCGGGGCCAAGGATCTCGTTTGGTTTCCCAGCGCGTCTTTTCCCTGTCACGAACCCGTCATCGGTCTCATGCAACAAGGGGCGGTTCATCATATCGAGGGCAGTATGAACGGCCCGCTGGGTGAATTCTGTTCACGGGGCCAGATGCGGGGGCTCGGCGTGCTGCGGTCGCACGGAGGCCGGTGGCAAGCGATCCAGGATGGTGAGGTCAAGATCGATATCGCCGTTATTGCCGCGCCGACGGCGGACCCTTTTGGAAACGCCGATGGCTCGCACGGACCCTCCGCATGTGGTTCGCTTGGGTTTGCGCTGGCAGACTCGATGTATGCGGAGCGCGTCATTGTCGTGACGGATAACCTGGTGCCTTTTCCCTGCATTCCCTGGCAGATTCAGGGCAACAACGTCGACTGTGTGGTCGAGGTCGATTCGATAGGTGATCCATCACAGATCGTTTCCGGGACGACGCAAGTAACGCGAAGTCCCGATCGGCTGCTCATTGCGGAGTATGTAGCCCGCTTTATTCGTGACGCGGGCATCATGCGCGAAGGCTTTTCCTTTCAGGCTGGCGCGGGAGGGATTGCACTCGCTTTTGTCGACCACCTCAAGGACATGATGAAGTCGGCGGGGATAAGGGCCCGCTTTGTACGCGGGGGCTCGACTAGATATCTCGTGGATCTTCTTCACGATGGCTTGACCGACTACATTTTGGATGGTCAGACCTTTGACCTCACAGGTGTCGAGTCGATCGGCTCCGAGCCGCGTCACGTTGCCACCTCCCCGTTTACTTCTTACAACTTCCATGGCAAAGGTAACTTTGCCAGTATGGTGGATGCTGTTGTTCTCGGCGCGACCGAAGTTGATTTGAGCTTCAACGCCAACGTTGTCACACATTCCGACGGTCTTCTGCTCCACGGTATCGGCGGTTGGCAAAACTGTCTTTCAGCAGGGTGCACGATTCTCGCGCTTCCTTCGTTTCGCGATCGTATACCGGTTGTTGTCGAAGAAGTGACCACTATTAGTGGACCGGGCGAGCTGATCGACGTCGTAGTGTGCGAACGGGGAGTTGCCGTCAATCCTCGGCGCAAAGATCTCTTGGCGGCTCTCCGACATTCGGACCTTCCGCTGCGGACCATAAGTAACATCAAGGATGAGGTCGAAGCGATTTTGGGGGGCAAACCCAGAAGGCCGACGCTTACGGACCGGCCGGTGGCGGTGGTAAAATGGGTGGACGGAACCCTACTGGATACGGTCTGGCAAACTCCGCTGTGACGCGCCACTATCCTTGCACGAGCCTTGACTATCGTAAAACCTGCCCAATGTTGGACCCCTACAGGTGGCGCTGGTCAAAAACTTGCAGAGCGTAGGACGCTGTTACAAGCCGAGCAAAAAGCGGCGTTTTTCAAATCCAGTTCTTCAACACCGGTCGCTGCGTGCATGACGCACCGATAATTGTCACAGTGGGTGAGGCTGAAAACGTGACCTAGCTCATGAACCGCCTCTTTGTAAAGTCTCTCCAGCACCAAATCGGGATTTTCGGGGAGTCCATAATAGGAGTTTCTCAAGCGATGCGATGATGCCACAGCCACGTTGCCGTTGAGCTGCGCTTCGCCAAAGACGAACGTGAGTACTGGTATGAACAAATCGACTTCGGTGATGCCGATAATCTTGGCATGTTTGGAAGGAAGCTCCTGCAGTAGCTCGGCGAGAAGAATCGTAGAATTGTACTGATTACGGGTTTTGTCCAGGGCGATGCGGGGATCGAACTTTGTCTGGTGAACGGCGACCAGACCTCGAAATTCATTGGGCAGCTGTTGCGAAATATAACGGACAGCGCCAGGAATCGGGTTATGGATTGGCGCCACGTAAATCATAAGAGCGGTCGTGGTTACTTACTAAGCCCGTATTTCTTGATCTTGTTATAGAGCGTAACCCGATCGATCCCGAGTATTTGAGCAGTCCTTGTAATGTTCCACCCCGTTCGCCCCAGCATGTCCAGGATGTGGGCTCTCTCGACTTCTGCGATGGAACTTTCGCCTCGTGGTTTAGAGATCTTGTTCATGTCGAACGGCAAGTCCTCTGGCCTTATTTCCGGCCCGCCAGCGACAACAACGGCCCGCTCGATGGCGTTCTTCAGCTCGCGTACATTCCCCGGCCAGTCGTGTTTCATGATCAAAGATAGCGCCTCGGGCGATAATCTTAGGACTTTCTTCCTGATTTGAATAGCATACCTTTCGAGAAAGTGCTGTGCAAAAAGTCGGATGTCGCCCGACCGATCCCGAAGAGGCGGCAGATTTATTGGGAACACGTTGATGCGATAGTAGAAATCTTCCCTGAACTTGCCTTCCTTTACAAGCTGCTCGAGATCCTGGTTGGTGGCGCAGATCACCCTGAAGTCGACCGAGATAACTTGGTTGCCGCCCAGCCTGGTGAATTGCTTGCTATCGAGCACGCGCAAGAGATCCACCTGTGTCTTGGCATCGATTGTACCCACCTCATCGAGGAACAAGGTACCGCCGTTGGAGATCTCCAGCTTGCCCCTGTGTTTGTATTGAGCCCCGGTAAAAGAGCCCTTCTCGTGTCCAAAGAGCTCGCTTTCGAGGAGTGACTCAGGAAGCGCGCCGCAGTTGACGGCGACCAGGGGAGAATAACGGCGGGTGCTCTTGGCGTGGATCAATCTTGCGATGAGCTCCTTACCTGTGCCACTGTCGCCGCGAATAAGAACGCTGACGTCGGTCTGCGATACGGTTTCGATGATCTCCTGGATCTTCTTTATCTGCGGGCTATCCCCAATCAGTTCTTCTTCGGGTACCATATCCTCGATTTTCGTACGCAGACTGAGGTTCTCCTTTTTTAGTTTTCTCTGCTCAATGGCCTTGCGGACAATGCGGCTCAGGTCATCGGGGTCGATGGGTTTTACCACGTAGTCGAACGCCCCACCTTTTAACGCTTCGACGGCCGTGTCGACCGAGGCGTAGGCCGTTATCATGATGCTGACGATGTCAGGATCAATCTGCCGGATGCGGCGCAAGAGTTCCATCCCGCTGATGTTGGGCATTTTTATATCCAAGAGGATAATGTCCCAAGCCCTCTTCGACAGCTTTTTGAGAGCCTCGACGGCGTCCGCCGCGGTGTCGGCCGTATATCCGTCCTTTTGAAACCAGCTGCACAGCGACTCGCGAACCGCGGCTTCGTCGTCGACAACGAGTATGGCTGCCGTGTGATTCTTCAAACCTCTCACCTCCGTCCTGTCTTGTGGCGCCGGCATTTGAATCGCCCAGCCGTGCCCGTCACGTCGCCGTATGTTGACCTCGAATGGCCGTATCCTGTGTCTGCCCATGGAGGTCGGGCTCCCTGGGTAGGGTGATCACGAGGGTCGTGCCCTTGCCGGGCTCCGAGTCGACCTCGACCTTGCCCCTGTGGCGCTGGACGATGCCGTAGACTACCGATAACCCCAACCCCAAGCCAGCCTCGCCCTCCTTGGTGGTAAAGAAAGGCTCGAAAACCCTTGGCAGAAGGTCTTGGGGAATTCCCATACCTGTGTCGGATACCTTGATCGACACGCTGGTCTCATCGCCATTGGTCTCGATGGCGAGAGAGCCGCCGTCTGGCATGGCTTCGACCGCGTTGATGCACGGTGCAATGATTGCCTGTTGCAGCTGTCGCGCGTCGCAGACGAGCTCATCATCGTTCTGCATCAGCTCTGTGGTTACGGATATCTGTTGCATCTCAAAGTGATGAGCGAGCAGAAAAAGTACTTGCTCCACCACGCTGTTCAGGTGGTGGCGTCCGAATTCGCCGCCTGTGTGCCTCGCAAAGTCGAGTAGGTTTTTGACAATCTCGCCACAGCGACTCGACTCCTGTTGAATAACCACCAGGTGCTTTTTGAGTGACTCTTCATCAATATGATCGTCGCTTAGCTCGCGCAGGACCAATTTGGCGTGCATAAGGATGCCAAATAGGGGATTGTTGATCTCGTGAGCAGCGCTCGCCGACAGCTTGCCCACCGAAGCCATCTTTTCCATGTGGATCACTTGTGATTGTGCGAGCTGCAGCTCTTCGGTTTTTTGGGCTATGCGATCCTCGAGAGTGCGAGCCCATCCACTCAATTCATCACGAGCCATCTTGAGATCGGAAGCCATCTTATTGAATGATTTCGCCAGGTCGCTGATCTCATTGTCGGAACGGATGTCCAATTTTGCGTCGAGATTACCGGCAGAAATCGTCGCCATGCCATCCTTCAGTTTCTTGATCGGTTTACGAATCACCTTGTAGATAAACATCCCAGACACACCAGCGATAACCAAAGTCATGAACAATGCCGATACAATCATCGCATCGGTAGCACTCGCCACCTGCTGGTCGACCGAGGCGAGAGACATTTTTACATCGAGCACACCGAGGACCTTTTGATCGGGAGTGTGGGCATGACAGGCTGCGGTCGAGCATTCTGGTTCGTTACGAATGGGATTGATCAGACCCAAGACGTGCCCCTGGTCGGGTGATTCGTATAAACGCATGCGGCTCTCCGCGGGAACCGACACTAGTGGTGAGCCGGAGGCATGACAGATATTACAAGCCTCCGCGTCGACGTCGACCCTGCGGCCGATGGTCAGTGAATCGGTGGAAAAGATGACCTCGCCGTTCTTGTTGTAGATGTTGATACCCACAAATCCAGGTTCGCTACCGACTGTGTTTATCGTTTGATGAACGTCCTCCTTGCGATTCAACAACATGCTGTAACGTGTCGATCGAACGATGAGATCGCTTGCCCGGTCGGCGCTCGTGTACACGTAATCGATGAGATTGGATGAGGTAGTCCTGATGTTGATATAGGTGTGGATGCTGAACGTCACCAGCATCACGCCCAATAGCAGCAGGAAGAGTCTGGCGCTGAGATACCTCAGTGGAGATTTCACGGTCCGGGATCCGCTCCCTCAGGTTTGCACAAGAAAAAGTCCTCGGCGATCTTGGTCCAATCATCGGGCGACAAGGTAACGGCAAAACCCGACACGGGAAGCCCGCCGTCCTGCAGTAATGTTCCCAGGTTTCTTCCCATCTTTTGGCGCAGCGCAGACACCGTCGCGTCCATCCACGCCCGGGCGAATCTTCCCGAAAGAAGATTTTTGAAAGCGCTTGTCGTCTCAGCAACGTGGATCTTCACAAGCCAGTCTTTTCCGTAGGGGTCTTCGCCAAGACGATCCGGATTCTCGATGGCATAATCATTCACTGCGGTTACCTCGCCACCGACGGGTGATAGCATGTCAATGGGCTGTGAACGAACCTTCATCTGCCAGCCTTTGCCACCCTGCTGCAACCGCGATCCAACCTCGGGCAATCTCACGGCCTCCGCGGCACCGAGTAGTTTGTGGGCAAAATCATCCATCCCTACTCTTACTACCCCATCGCCTTCCGGCATGGCCCACGCATGCCCCGGGTGGTA
>JAOTUR010000006.1 GCA_029863805.1 Candidatus Krumholzibacteriia bacterium
TCAATCGGTACCAACGGGTGAGGTGAGTGATGAGACTTTTCAAATGTATTTCTATAATGGTCGTTCTTTTGGTGGTGGCAATGGGCTCTGCCTCGGCTGCCACCTGGTACGTCACGTGGGATGGGTCCGGCGATGCCCCCAATCTCCAGGCGGCCATTGATTCAACGGCGCTGGGTGATACGGTGCTGGTTGCCCCGGGCACCTACACCGGTACAGGCAACTTCGAGGTCGATTTCAGGGGCAAGGCGATTGTGGTGATTTCTGAATCCGGTGCGAGCGACACCATCATTGACTGTCAGGGGAACGGTCGCGCTTTCATCTTTCAAAGCGGGGAAGGCCTGAACAGCGTGTTGTGCGGTTTTGCTATCACAAACGGGCTTACCAGCGGAGCGGGTGGTGCGATTTTTTGCGATAACTCCTCTCCCGAGATTTGTTACAACGTCATTTATGGCAATCACGCGGGCGGTCACGGCGGTGGCATTGCCGTACGAAAAGCATCTCCCGTGATCCGCAACAATACCATTGCCCACAACAGTACCGACCGACAGGGAGGGGGGATTACGTTCCAGTCGAAGTCGATGCCGACGATTTCCTGCAATATCATCGCCTTTGCCACGCTCGGCGAGGGTGTGGTGTGTGTGGGTGAGCCGAACAGCAACCCCACCATGTCGTGTAACAACGTATTCGGTAACGCCGGTGGCGATGTGTTGTGTGGTGTCGACGCCGGGGGAAACGAGTCGGTGGATCCCGTGTTCTGCGGGGGGCTGGGTAGCGGCAACTACTACTTGCAGGAAGATTCTCCCTGTCAACCGATTGCAGCGGCTTGCGGTGTGCTGATCGGGGCCCTGGGCAGCGGCTGTTCAACGGTTCCCACCGAGCAGAGCACGTGGGGCGCGATCAAGGCCAGATTCGAGTGATGGTTCGGTTGAAACTCCCTCGAAAAGCTGGTATAATCCAAAACCTCCCCCACGCCGACCAAGCGACATTCTGTCTTCATCCAAAGGAGCCGGACCAATGCAAAGGTGTGGTTTGTCGCTCATCGTGTGTGTTCTGTTAATCCTATTAGCACAATCGTCCCTCTCCGCCCGGACCTGGTATATCAAGGTCGACGGCACCGGGGACGCACCCACCATCCAGGCCGGTACGGACTCGGCCAGCCACGGCGATACCATTCTGGTCGGACCGGGCACTTACAACTGGAACAACCAAGGTGGCAACGAGTACGGCATGATCTCGATTCTCCGCGGGTCTGCCGACATGACCATCGTGAGCGAATCGGGCCCCGGATCCACGACCCTCGACGGTCAGTTCGTGGGTCGCATCATCTTCTTCCAGGGGGAAACGGAGCTCACCGTGGACGGCTTTACGCTGACGCGTGGCCAGGCCACAACCACCGGTGCATTTACCGGTGGGGCATTCGCCGCTCACTTCTCCTCACCGGTGGTAAAGAACTGCGTATTCATCAACAACAACGGCAACAACGGAGGGGCCTATTGGTACGGCGGTTTTGGAACGCCCCAGATCACGGACTGCCGATTCGAGGCCAACTCCGCTACTACGGGCGGCGCGATATACCTCATCAACAGTCCACAAAACACGGTCGTCTCCAACTGCACCATCATCAATAACTCAGCGACGACACAAGCCGGCGCCATCTTTATGTACAATTTCAAAGTGTCGATAGAGCAGTGCACATTTGCTCAAAACACCGCCCCGGGTCGAGGCGGCGCCATCTTGATCCAGAACAGCCCGCCGACGACGGTGACCAACTGCACGTTTTATATGAACCTCGGCTCGCCGGGAGCAGCCATCTCGTGCTTCGGCGCGTCAGCGGCTAATGTGGACAAATCGATTCTTGCCTTGGGTCTCGGTGGGGGAGCTATCGATGTCGATGCCACGAGCACGATGACTTTTAGCTGCTCGGATATCTGGGGTAATATCGGCGGCGATTGGGTGGGTGCGATTGCTGGCCAACTGGGGACGAACGGTAACTTCTCCGCTGATCCGCTTTTCTGTGCGCCCGTCAGCAACCTTTACCTGAACGACGTCTCTCCCTGTGCCCCCGGCAACCATCCGGACGGGGATAGCTGCGACATCATAGGAGCGCATGACGTCGCTTGTGGTACGGTACCCGTTGAGCAACGGACGTGGGGAGCGATCAAGTCTCTTTACGCCGAGTGAGGTAGCCCTTCTGCCGTGAATCTTCGCCTTCGTGGGCCAGCACCGATGCCGAAGCCTTCTTGATTGTGCCGCGGCGACGCCGGACATGCAACCTTCGCGGCCCATGCAAGGGCAAGAAGGATTCGCGCATTGACGTTACGTCACTTTTTCCTGTCGAAAAAACTCCGCGAGGTGTTATAATGGCTTCGGATTCAACGTAGCTTTCGAGAGGACGAGTCACCGTGCCCAAGATTGTCCGTAACGACACTCTGAATGAGCATTATATCGAGTACACGATCGAGGTTCCTGAGATCGCGTCGCATTCCGAGCCGGGTCAGTTGCTCGAGGTGAGTATGAGTGCGCGATCGGTAGCCGTACCGCATGCCATCGCCGACACGGATCCCGGCAAGGGTACGGTGACGATTGTGACACGCCTGGCGGAAGCGTTTCGCATCGGCCCCCTGTCCGACAACATCGTGTTGCGCGGGCCCTTTGGTCTCCGCACCGTTGCCACGGGCATCGGCAAGGTGATTTGTGTCGCGGATGGCCTGGGGGTTGCCGCCCTTTTTCCACGCTTGCGAGAGTACAAGGCAAATGATGTGTATACGATTGTGATCGCTGGATTTCAATCGAGCGAATTCGTTTATTGGGTGGATCGCTTGGACTCCGTTAGCGACGAGCTCTATGTCATCACCGATGACGGCAGCTATGGAATAAAAGGCCCCATAAAGAACACGATCAGGGGCGTCTGCGAGCAGGATCTCGATATCGATAGAGCCGTTGCCATCGGTTCGCTCGATTTGTTGAAGACATGCTGCGACATCACCAGTAAATACGCGGTACCCACGGTCGTCAGCCTCACGGCGATGCTCACCGAAGACGCGCTGTCGATCACGGACGCGTCTTGTGCACCAGAAGATCGGACCTTTGATTGGACCACCGCGTCGGATCTCGACGGCCACAAGATCGATTTTGGGGAGCTAACTCAGAAGCTTGGTAACCAGATGGCAAAATGAAGAAACCCCATAGTACCCGCTCAAACCAAAAGCCTCCCTCCGCCAAAAAACCAAAAGCCTCGACTCAGGAAATCATCGACATCCTGGAAGATATGGCGAACCTTCTCGAGATCGTCGGCGCCAACCCCTTTAAAATAAGAGCGTTCGGCAATGCCGCCCGCGAGCTTGACAGTCTTCCCACCGACCTGCCGGACATGGTGGCATCGGGTGACCTTCTGGAAGTGCCGGGAATCGGCAAGGGGATCTATGGCCACATCCAAGAGATTCTCGAGACGGGAACCTTCACGGAATTCGAAGAGTTGCGCAACAAAGTCCCGCCTGGCTTACTCGACATGCTCAAAATCCCCGGCATGGGGCCAAAGAAAGTAAAGACACTTCACGACAAACTGGGCATCAGCACGATCGCAGAACTCGAGCAGGCTGCTCAGGATGATCTGATCTCCCATCTGCCTGGCTTTGGGCAAAGAAGTCAGGAGAGGATTTTGAGCGGTATTCAAAGGATTCGCAACTACAGCAAGCGCCATTTATTGAGCATCGTGACCAAGGAAGCCGATACCATCTACAGGGACATCTGCAAGCATTCCGATGTGGATCGTGCGCTGATCGCCGGAAGTCTCCGCCGATCCCGCGAGACGGTCAAGGATATCGACATCCTGGTCAGCGCAAAAAGGCCCGATCGTATCATGAATGACTTCACCGCGCTAACCAGTGTCGATTCGGTGTCTGCCAAGGGCGATACCAAGTCCAGCGTTGTGCTCAAGTCTGGGATCAACGTCGACCTGCGCGTGGTGAGCGATGAGGAGTTTCCTTTTGCATCGCTTTATTTTACGGGCAGCAAGCAGCACAACACGGACATGCGTGGACGGGCAAAAAAACTGGGCTATAAACTCAACGAGTACGGGTTGTACAAGAACGATCATCCCACCCCGTGTAAGAACGAGGAGGAGGTCTTCCGCAAGTTGGGGCTCGATTTCATTCCGCCCGAACTGCGTGAATCGATGGGTGAGATCCAAGCCGCCGAGAATCACACGCTACCCGAACTGGTCACCCAGCAAGACATCCGGGGACTGTTCCACGTACACACGACTTACAGCGACGGGACGGGGACGATCAACGATATGGCGCAAGGCGCCAAGAAGCTTGGTCTGCAGTACCTGGGTGTTAGCGATCACAGCCAAACCGCGGTTTACGCGGGGGGCTTGAGTCCGGCAAAGGTCAAAGAACAGGCGGCTGAGGTAGCGGCGATCACTGAGTCACTAAAAGGATTCACCGTGTTTCACGGTATCGAATCGGACATCTTACCCGATGGCTCACTCGATTACGAAGATGATATTCTCGCGATGTTCGATTTTGTTATTGCGTCTGTTCACAGCGTTTTTAATTTGAGCGAGGCGGAGATGACGAGTCGCATCATCCGCGCCATCGAGAATCCGTACACAACCATGCTGGGGCACCCCACTGGAAGAGTGTTGCTGACCAGGGAAGGTTACAAAGTCTATATCAACGGCATTATCGAGGCGTGTGCGGCACATGACGTTATTATCGAGATCAACTCACACCCCAGCCGCCTCGATCTCGATTGGCGTCACTTGAAAAGCGCACGAGAAAAGGGTGTACGCATCGCCATCGGTCCCGATTCACATACGGTAAAGGGCATGGAGGACTTTCGGTTTGGTGTCGGTGTGGCCCGCAAGGGCTGGCTCACCGCCGATGATGTTATAAACACGTATAGCGCCGATAGAATAAGACAACTTTTTCGGTCTAGTAGGGAAGGGTAGAGTGCGGTGGCCAAAGCGAAGCGCACGGTAGGCATTAAGTCGAAACGGAAACCCGGATCACGGGCGGCTCTCCCCGTTGTGCAAAAACGGCCAACGGCTCGTAAGTCAGCTGCAAAAGCCAGCACAAAAAAAAAGACAACAAGAGCCACGAGCAAAATGACCGTCAAGAAACAGCCCTTCCGGGGTACGGATGACAGGAGACGAGTCGGAACCATGATCGGGATCCTCGGCGCTGAGTATCCCGACGCGCATTGCATGCTCAACTTCTCCAACGCTTTCCAACTGCTCATCTCCACAATACTGGCCGCGCAGTGCACCGACGTTATGGTCAACCGTGTAACCGAAACCCTATTTCAGGACTATCCATCCCCCCAAGAGTTTGTCGACGCGTCACCGGATGATATCGAGCAGGCGATATACAAGACCGGTTTCTATCGTAATAAAACCAAGAGCATCAAGAAATGTTGTCAAGCCCTCATCGATAAGCACGACGGGCAGGTGCCGTCAACGATGGAGGAATTGCTGGCGCTGGGTGGCGTCGGGCGCAAGACCGCAAATTGTGTGCTGGGAAACGCGTTTGCAGTACCGGGTATCGTTGTCGATACGCACGTCAAGCGACTTGCGCATCGGATGGGGTATACGACCGAGTCAAATCCCGACAAGATCGAAAGGGATCTTTGTGAAATCGTCCCCAAAAAGGAATGGACCCATTTCTCGCATTTGCTTGCCGATCATGGCCGAAAGTACTGTGCCGCGAGAAAACCGCTTTGTGATGAATGTCCCGTCGAGCACCTCTGCCCCAAAATCCTGGCATGAATCGTCACTCCGTCACCCACGGCCTGCCTTCGGCGAGTACGTAGCGCATCAAAAAAACGCCGTTCAGCCCCGAGATCATATCCCGGATTACCGATGTACCCTGCGTGCGCTCTAACCCCGCTTTGCAGCTTGTCGTCGGTCGTTTTCTCTTAGGTGGAGCTTTCGCAGCCGGATGTTCTTCGGCGTAATCTCCACTAGTTCGTCGTCTCCGATAAACTCGAGGGCGAACTCGAGCGTCATCTCACGCGGCGGCGTAAGCTGAATCGCCTCGTCGGATCCGGCGGCTCGGATGTTGGTAAGCTTTTTTTCGCGCACGGCGTTGACTACCATGTCACCACCCTTATTGTTCGCGCCCACGATCATCCCCTCGTAGAGATCTTGGCCAGGGCAAGCGAAGATCTCGCCACGTTCTTGCAACCCCCACAACGCATACGCGACCGCCTGCCCGCCACTCATCGACACCATCACGCCCACCTGCCGCTTTGGCATTTCCCCTTTGTATTTTTGATACTGGTAGAAGTTCTGGTACATAATACCCGTGCCGCGCGTCATCATGAGGAACTCGCTGCGGAACCCGATGAGTGCTCGTGTTGCGATATAGAACTCGAGACGCGCCGTGCCCACGGCACTCATGGTGATGTTGGTGACCTCACCCTTACGCTCACCAATAGCCTGCATCACTGGGCCCTGAAAGTCCGGATCAACCTCGACCACGACTTCCTCGACGGGTTCGAGCACTTCGTCGTCCGCGGTCTTGAGAATCACCTCGGGCCGCGACACCTCGAGTTCGTACCCTTCGCGGCGCATGGTCTCTATCAGGATAGACAGGTGCAATTCACCGCGGCCGGATACTTTAAACCGGTCTCCACCGGCCGTTTCCTCGACACGCACGCCGACGTTGACCATTGCCTCGTGTGCAAGCCTCTCGCGAAGATGTCGTGATGTCAGAAAGCGACCGCCGTCCTTACCAGCCAGGGGGCTGGTGTTGTGGGCAAAGTTCATCGAAATCGTTGGCTCGTCGATCGTGACCATCGGCAGCATTTCGGGGTTTTCCGGCGCGGCGAGCGTTGATCCCACCTTGACGCTTTCCATCCCCGCCAGCGCTACGATGTCGCCGGCCATCGCCATGTCTACCTCTACGCGGAGCAAACCACGGTGCTTGAGAATTTTGGTGACGCGGCCACGCTCGTGCTTGCCGTCGCGCCGGACCAGTACGATCGGCTCGTTGGGGGTGATTCTGCCGTGGAAGATGCGCCCGACACCTATGCGTCCGACGTAGTTGTCGTAATCGAGCATCGTCACCAGCATCTGAAACGGCCGATCTACGTCCCCCAGCGGAGGCAGGACGCGGTGCAGCATGGTGTCGAGCAGCGGAGTCATGTCGCTGTCGGTGTCATCCACTTCGAGACGCGCGTAGCCATCCTTGCCCGAAGCGTACACGATGGGAAAGTCAAGCTGTTCGTCGGTCGCATTCAACTCGCAGAACAGATCGAAGGTCATATCGGCGACTTCCTTGGGTCGTGCGGATGGCCGGTCTAGCTTGTTGATGACAACAAGCGGTTTCAGGTGCAGTTCGAGCGACTTCTTGAGGACGAACTTGGTCTGGGGCATGGGGCCTTCGAACGCGTCGACCAGCAGCAGCACGCCGTCCACCATCTTGAGGATGCGCTCGACCTCGCTACCGAAGTCCGCGTGCCCGGGCGTATCGACGATGTTGAAGTGAGTGTCGCGCCACGTGAATGACGCATTCTTGGAAAAGATGGTAATGCCACGCTCTCTTTCCAGAGGGTTCGAATCCATGATCGTCGTCTCACCCTCTCGGAACGTGTGGGCCCCGGTCTGTTTGAGCAAGGCATCAACGAGTGTTGTCTTGCCGTGATCGACGTGCGCGATGATCGCGATGTTGCGGACGTCTTTTCTGCGTTTCTGGTTTGGCATGCGGGAGTCCTGGTCTGTTTGACCACCAACGGCGTGTTTTGCACCGACTGTACGTACACCCCTTTGGCACAATCGCACCTTGGAGGATATCACTTAATGTGGTCACTTCTTCTTGGCTGGCCACCTTCGTGGTGATCACGCAAACTAACGCTTTCGCCGGGGGATCGCAAGCACAATGGAGGACGGGATAGGGCACGGCCCTGCGTACCTCGTGCTAGCTGGTGAGGGAGGTGGCGTAGCTCGTGGAAAGATCAGCCTGCGGATAGGCTTTCGTAAGGCTTGACATCCGGCGAAAACCACATTGATTTAGAAGTGACCCCCAACACTTTCCCCCCCCGAGTCGGGACACGCACCAGCCCAACATCTTCCCACCAGGCGGAGCCGAATGACGCACGGCGCGCGGTTGTTCTAACGTGCCGACAGTCAGGAGGGAGACGATGAAACGGCTACTCGGATTGGTCCTTTTGCTGCCACTCGTGGGCGGCACCCCACCTCCGCCGCAAGCGCTCGGTTTTACAGACCCGATGTCCCGCCAAGCCTTCGAAGCTCCCCCACGGCTCATCCATCTCGAGGCACCCGAGTACCCGCAGCTCGCGCTCGAAGCTGGAATCGGGGGAGCGGTTGCCGTCAAGGTTCACGTCGGGACCGACGGGCGCGTGGTTTCTTCGGCGATTGTCCGGTCAGAAGTCACGCCCGCGATGGAGAAGAGCGCGCTCGCCGCCGCCATGCAATGCCGATTCCAGCCGGCCCGGCGGGGATCAACACCGGTCGACACTTACGTCGTAATTCCGTTCTACTTCCGGCTTCCAGAGCGGGCGCGTCAGGTACCGGTCTGTTTATGCCGATGCGGGGGGCGCTCGTTGGTAAGCAAAGAGCCCGATATTCGTGAGCCGCCCGAGACCCAGAACGGCTTGTCAGCCAATGACAGAGCCCGCGACGCACACCAAGCCCCAACCCCACACCGACTGGTGCTGCGGCAGAACGCCCCCAATCCTTTCAATCCGGCGACGACCATCCGATTCGAGTTGGCGCAAGATGATATCGTGCGCCTTGATGTATTTTCGGTTCGTGGAAAGCGGGTAAAGACGCTCGTTTTGGGGAGACTTCAGGGCGGCCCCCACAATGTCACATGGGCCGGGAAGGACGTTTTAGGTAACGCGGTCGGTTCCGGCGTCTATCTCTACCGTTTGCAAGTAGGATCAAAAACGTTGTCGAAAAAGATGGTGCTCTTAAAGTAGCCCGCGCCGGGATTCATGGCGACAACACCATACCATCTCTTGCGTCGCGCGAGCGAGGCATTCTCAGCGGACTTTCACGCCGTGAAGGGGCGGGGCCGTGTTTTACTTCACGGCCAGCAGCTCGATGTCATAGATAAGAGTCGCATTCGGGGGAATCTTGTCGCGGTAGCCGGTCTCGCCATAGCCCAGAAAAGGCGGAATTATGAGTTTTCTACTCCCCCCCACACGCATCGACATGAGTCCTTGCAACCAGCCGGGGATGAGCTCACCCTCACTGAGCGAGAACGTGATCGGAATACCGCTAAAGTATGTGCTGTCAAAAGCGGTACCATCGTCGAAGAATCCCGAGTAATGGACAGTGACCTTGCTCTCGGGGGTTGGCGAAGCACCCTCACCTACCACAAAATCGATGTATTGCAAACCCGTGCCGGTGACAACGATCTCGAGGCCCGCCTCGTTCCATGGGACTGGCGGCTGTGGACCCGGTTCGATGTCGACGACTTCGACTTCGAGTCTTACCCAAGCGTTGGCTGGTACCGTGCCCGGGCGCTCTTCACTTCCAAAGGCAAGCTCAGGTGGAAGTATGAGAATCCGTTTGCCGCCCACCCTCATGGTCGCCACACCTTCGTCGAAACCGGGAAGAATCTGTTTCTTGCCGAGTCTGAACTTGTATGGAGCACTCCGGTCTTGATAGCTGTCAAACTGTTCGCCATCCACATACCAGGCCGTGTATAGCACGGACAGGAGATCGCCGGGACGAGGTAGAGTTCCCTCTCCCTCGGTGACCTCGATGATCTGCAGACCCGAGGGAGTCGTCCATTTGTTCTCGCGCTTACCACATGCGGACGCCGAGGCCAGGAGTACAAACGGGACAAGAACGCGATAGACGCAAATCATCGCGTGGCGCATATTTGAACAAGATATTGACACGGTTATGGGCCTGATGGATTCGTCATCAATGTAGCGTCACATCCTGACTTGGGGCAAGCGCTTTCGCCGATTTTTCTTTGAGTGCGCATGCGGATGTCTTAAAATTAGTCCAACTTCAACGAGCCCACATTTTTTGTTAGATGAGGAGCAGAGTCAATGAAGGAAATCAGCCAAGAGGATCTGCGGGAGCGTTTGGTGGCGGGCGAGTCCATCACCCTGCTCGATATACGCGAAATGGACGAATTCAGTGATTGGCACATTCACGGCAGCCTGAACCTGCCCATGTATAACGCCATTAATGCCGGCCAGCACGGTATCGTAAAAGAAAAAATGCGCGAGGTCACTCTCGACGCCGACAAACCGGTCGTCGCCGTCTGTCGTATGGGTAATACGTCCAAGGTAGCGGCCGATGCGCTGCAGTCGATGGGATACGACGCCTTTAGCCTGATCGGTGGTATTTTTCGTTGGAGCAATGCCTGGACCGAAGCCCGTATATCATTGAGTACGGCCAAAGACTCGACTCTCTTTCAGATTCGTCGCAATGGTAAGGGCTGTCTCTCCTATGTCTTTGGTTCGAACGGGGAAGCCGCGGTCGTGGATCCCTGTGTGGACGTATCGGTGTACACGTCGATCGCAGAGCGCGAGGGATTCAAAATCGTGCATGTCTTGGAAACTCACGTTCACGCGGATCATGTGTCGAGGGCGAGGGCGCTCTGTGAGGCAACCGGCGCGCGTTTGAGCATGCGTGACAATGATCGAGTTCAGTTCGAGTACAATGCGCTGCACGATCGCGACGAAATAAAAGTCGGCACTATCACCATAACGGCTGCGGCTACGCCTGGGCACACCATGGAGAGCGTCTGCTTCAGTGTTGATGGTGAAGTGTTGCTCACGGGTGATACGTTGTTTGTTGAGAATATCGGCCGACCCGATTTGGAAAAGGGCGATGCTGGAGCTGGAGCTGGGGCGCGAGCGCTTTACGACAGTCTGCACAACCGCGTTCTGAAGTTTGATGATGACATCACGATTTGCCCGGGCCACACGAGCAGCTCCATCGGTTTCGACGGTGCGCCAATCGCAGGTGGACTGCGCGACATCAGTCAACGTATCGAGCTGCTGAGAACCGACAAAGAAGACTTTGCCAAATTAATTCCCGAGCTTCTCGGTGCAAAGCCACCCAATTTTGAACGTGTAATTGCAATCAACGAAGGCAAGGCGGAACTCGGTTGGCTCGATCCGCTGGAGTTGGAGGCGGGACCGAATCGTTGCGCTGTCAAATGACGACGCGTACTCAGCCGATCAACCCCAGAAACTTGTGCAGCTGTCCCGCCATCTTCACAAGCTTCTGCAACTGCTGCTTGGGCATCTCGCGAATTTGTTCGTAACAAGACGTCACCGCCTCGAGAAATTCGAGCATCTCCTGCAAGCGCTGTTTGGTATAATCGTCGGTCGATTCAGTTGTCTCGAGTTCTTCCAAGCAGTCATGAAGCATTTTGACGGTGGGGTCTACTTCTCTCTGCCGCCGTCCCTCGAGCACAACCTTGAACAGCTCCCAGACATCTTTGCCCGTCGCCTCAAAACGATCACGCCGGTCACCGAGGGCATGGACCACGTTGACAAGATCCCAGTTCTGTAGCTCTTTTAGACTCGTGCTCACGTTGGACCGAGCCACCGACAGAGTCGTTGCGATCTCTTCTGCGGTCACCGGCTCCGGGCAAAGATACAGCAGCGCGTGAATCTGGGCTATGGTGCGGTTTACACCCCAGCGAGCCCCCATTTCGCCCCAGTGAAGGATAAACTTCTGTTCTGCTGCATACAGCTTGGGTACTGGCATCCTGTTTTGTTTGGCAAGAACGACTAGACCAGTTCGGCATGCAGACTGATATCTGTACCGGTAAGCGCCTGCGATACCGGGCAACCCGTTTTTGCCGCTTCCGCTTGTTGGTGAAACGTGTCTTTGTCGATACCGGGAACATCGGCCCGCGAGTGCAGCTCTATCTTAGTAATCTTGAATCCTTCGCCAACCTTTTCTATGTGTACGTTTGCAGTGGTTTCGATCTTGTTAGGTTTGAAACCCGCCTTGCTGAGGCCGGCAGATAGCGCCATCGAATAACACCCCGCGTGCGCCGCTCCGATAAGCTCCTCCGGATTGGTCCCTGCGCCATCCTTGAATCGCGACGGCACCGAATACTCCCCCTCCATGTGGTCGCTAACTTTAACCAATCCCTTGCCCGTGGCGATATCGCCCATCCACACTGCACTGGCGGTTCTAACTGGCATTTGCTCCTCCTCATCAAGAATGTCTTGTTTGGCTTATTGATGCGTCCATCATAGTCAAAACTACTGTGAATTACAAATGCTTTTTGGCTGGTTACAGGGAACTGGGCGCGGCAAACCCGATGTATCAAACTCAATTTGTAATAGAGAGGAACTTCTGATAAAGTGGTGACACATGTTTGTGTTTAGAGACGAAAAAATCACGGTTGGTCTTTGTGCAGCTTGTCGACATGCTCGGCGCATTCGTTCGCCACAAGGGTCGATTTTTTTTATGTGCAACCTGGCCGCATTCGACAGGCGTTTTGTCAAATACCCTCCGCTACCGGTGACGTCTTGCCCAGGGTACGCGCCACTCCATCACCGCAATACGGAAGATGTTAATGAGGCTGACGAATAGACCAGGTCATTTCTTACGGACGTATAAGCCGTCGAATACATCGCCCCAACTCTTGCCACCGTCTTTTGACTTCTGCCAAACCTGCCGCACGGTTCCGTCTTCGTTGTTGTACCAGGTAATGCGATCCACAACCGTTTCACCTTCGAGTGTCGACCCTCCTTCGAGCGTCATCTTTGCATCCCTGTACTCACCGGCCAGCCTCAATATACCACCCTGGTTATCCACCCAGATCTGCTCCCATTGTTTTCTTTGAGGATCGTAACGGTTGAAGCTCTTGCCGGCGTATCCACCGTTTGCACTATGCCATTCTTCCATCACGGCGCAGCCGCCCAGTATCGCTGTGATCTTATTGTTCCCCGCGTGCTTGCCGTTCGCCGTCACATCCCACTCTCCCAACCAGAAATCAAACTGACGGTGTTCGGGCGCAGAACAGGGTGCTTTCGTCGCAGCGTCCTCTTGCTGCGCGGCGGAGAATGTCGTGAGGCATGCACACATAAAGACCGATATCATCGTTGTTGCGAATGTCGGCATTTCAGCTCCCTCCTGTTAAGCCGCTGGCGGCGCTCATCAAATTGCTGGGCGATTCTCTTAGCCGTCACCACTGCAGCGGTTTTCGATCGCGCAGGAACTTCCCCGTGGGTCCTCCGTCGGGCAGCATCGCCGCCCACACGATGGTATCGACGCCATCCTCGATACTGAGCGGCGCCTCGGATCCTCCCATCCTCGTTTTCACCCATCCGGGATCGACAGCGTTGACCAAAATATTGCTGCCGCCAACCTCCTCGGCAAATACTTTTGTCACCGCATTTAGAGCCACCTTTGATATTCGCTATGCGGGCCAGCCCGGACCCATGAGGGCCAACTGCGCCATACCGCTCGACACATTGACGACGCGTCCGTAGTCGTGGTCTTTCATGAGCGGAATGAACTTCTGGCACATACAGAACGTACCAACCGTATTTATCTCAATAGACTGACGAAGTACGGCGAGGGCTGCCTCGAAGGCGCCCGACTCCCTTAGATTCTCCATAACCACCGGCCGCCCCTCGTCCAAGAAAACACCTGCGTTGTTGACCAGTATATCCAAACGACCGTAGTGCGAGACCACCGACTGGTAGAGCTGATCAATTTGGGGAGATCGAGTGACATCGAGCGGGTGATAAACAACGTCCAACTTCTCTCCTCGCAGGAGGTCCGTTGCTGCCCGTCCCTCTTTGCCGCTGCGACTTGTCAAGACGACTCCCATGTTTTCCTGCGCAAGCCGGCGACAGGTCTCAAATCCCAATCCCCGGTTGCCACCCGTAACGATGGCTGTGCGCGACGATTCCTTCATCGTCCTGCAACTCGCTCTGAGTGGCTTCTTACTCGTTTCATGTTGTGGATGTCACCTGTTATCTGTCAGGGCGTGTGGAGTGGCCCGTTGACGTCTTTTTCCTGGACAGCTCTTCGACCGCTTCTTTTGCGGTCTTCAAGTCGACACCGTGAACCTCGCGATAGAGCTTGATTGCCGTCAGTTTTCTTCCCATCACGATGAATCGCTCGATATCCGCGTCGGTGCCTTCTCCGCGGGCGGGATATCTGGCGGACAAAACATGACGTTTTTTCCACCGATTGGATACGGCCAGGATCACCAGGGCACCGATAATAATGATTACCGTGATAAAGAGCTTCATCGAAAACTACACAAGATTCGGCCGAGACAACCGATACGTGGGGCGTTGTGAAACCGCTCGTTCTCGTGACACCCTGCAGTTGTGACGCTTCACTGTTCAAGAAAACGAACAAGATCTTTTTTGAGGCCACCGCTTATGGGCTTATCACTAAACCAGTTCGAAAAGACGGCCGCAGCGAGCCGAGGATTCTCTACATGCCTTTTTGCCTCACCCGCAACACTCATGAAAAGACCCAGATCCGGAAGCCACGTCAGTTCGATGGTCTCACCCTTCTTGATGTCGGTGCGGGCGAAGTTTTCCAAAAACGTTTCTTTGTCCGCCTGGAGAACCGACGTCATATCCTCTTCACTGAGATACTTGTCAAAACCATCTCTCCACGCGTCTTGTATCTTCTTCGCGCCGACGTCGCGAAGAAAGTGCATGACAAAGTGTATGGCAATACTCCCACTCAGCAATGCGCGATATGGATCGGCATTCAAGCTCGCATTCTCTTCAGCATACGCAATGCCCTCGTAAACCTTGAAAAACGCCTTCTTACGTAGACCCGAGCCCAGGGCGACCAACGATGTCGTCCGCTCGGCCATGGTGACGTCGAGCCGACGAGGAAAATCGACGTCAGCGGCTTTGCCACGGAAGGTGCCGTCTCCGGCAGCGACAATTGTCGGCTGCACAGCCCGCGTGAGGCGAGCTTCCTGACCGAGCGATTGTAGCGGCGCAACCATACACGTGAATAATAAAAGAGCTGCGAATAAACGTCTCATCTATACCTCCACCGGAATCGCGAGCTCATGCCAGCGTACAACCACCCGTCTGGTTCGACACGGTGACATGCTTGTTAGACGCAAAAATTTTGTCTTTCCAACGAATGAGCTGTTCGTCATATTGAGGTTAGAAATAAGTCTACTCGGGGGCTTTGATGGCTTCAAGTGCTTCTCGCATGGCCAGCAGCGGCAAACCCACCTCCTGAAATTCGCAGACATAGTTGACATAATGGTTTACAAAGGAATAGACTCCGCATATTCCTCCTACGTAGTTGAACGCCGTCCGAGAGAGGTAGTCTGCATGTGGCGTGTCAGAATCATACGCAGTGTTTTCTTCCTGTTGCTTACGATCGTTGCGTGCGCGAAGACACCAAAGTGGGTCCCGAGTGTCGAGCCCTGGCAGATGCCCCGGGAAGACTTCCGTCCGTATGTGAAGACGGTTGGTGTGGCGGATGTGTATATCCCCGATGGGCTGCAGGACCCGGAACCCATAAGGCAAAACTTTCGTGACCTGATCGAGGATCGGTTGCGCGCCGCGGGGTTGACGGTGATCCACCCTCAGAACTACCACGCGGTGTGGAACCGGATCCGTGTGGAACTGGGTGGATTCGAGGACGGTTCGCTGGACGGCCGCGATCATCGAATGATCGCCGCGGCGATGGTGCAAACGCTGGAGGAACTGGAAGCTGGCTTCGATCTCGATGCCATACTGATTCCGAGCATTGTCGTCGTCGAAGCCCCGTTTGCTGGCGGTCGCGCCGTCTGGCATGGTACCACTCAGCCCGTCAAGACAGGGGGAATCGCCAAGGGATTTTGGGCAGGCTCCCCTGAAGGCACGTTGGGCGCCCTTTCTCTGTCGGTTACGATCGCAAATGCAAACGGTAAGATTGCCTACGAGAACTTGGGGGGCATCGAAGTGTTGTCCAAATTGGCGGGAAAAGACTTCGTGCTGGTCCCCCGCGCCGAACTCTTCACCGATCAAGCAAGGATCGAAAAGTCGGCACGCCTTGCGTTGGACCCGTTTCTCAAACAGTAATCACCCCGTTTTGCCAAAACTCGTGGCGGCTCAAATCCCCTTGAATAAAAGACGCCCTGGCCAGGTATAGTCTGAGAGTCTGGGTTACGGCTCGGACTGATCGTACTAATCGCGCATGCCAACGCGCTCGACGAGCGTTCCACAAAAGCGCTTTTTCGGGTTGCCGATATGTGATAGCGTCTTAGCAAAGTTAACCCACCCAAACGTCCCGGAAGGAGATCGTGGTAAAATGGCCGAACGTGGTTTTGGCGGGGAGTTCAGAATCCCACGGATCCGAATGCCCGGAGTACACACCGGGTCTGCCCGATGGATCATAGCAGTGGTTGTGATTCTGATCTTCGCGATATCCAGTTTTTATACCATCGATCCCGAAGAGATCGGTGTTGTCTTACGCCTGGGGCGATACGTTAGGAGCTCAGACCCCGGACTTCATCTGAGGCTACCCCTGGGCATAGAAAGAGTTATCAAGGTACCGATCCAAAGACAGCTAAAGGAAGAGTTTGGATTCCAGACGGTGTCGGCCGGTGTTCGCAGCCAGTTTGCAACCCGAGGACGCGAGTCCGAGGCCAACATGCTGACGGGTGATCTCAATGCAGCGGTGGTTGAGTGGGTCGTGCAATACCGAATCGTTGACCCTTACAAGTATCTGTTTCGCGTCCGCAACGTTGGTACGACGTTTCGCGATATCTCCGAGGCCGTGATGCGACGGGTCGTTGGTGACCGCACGGTGAACGAAGTGCTCACGGTCGGTCGTTCCGAGATCGCTGATCTCGTCGAGCAGCAACTACAAGCATTGTGTGAGCAGTACGAAACGGGCATCAACGTCGACCAGGTGGTCTTGCAGGACGTCAATCCGCCGGATGCGGTAAAGCCGTCCTTCAACGAGGTCAACGAAGCCCAGCAAGAGAAGGAAAAGCTGATCAATCAGGCGCAATCGGAATACAACCAGGTCATTCCCAGGGCGCGGGGTGAGGCGCAGCAGACCATCCAGGAAGCGGAGGGATACGCCCTCGAACGTGTCAACACAGCACGCGGCGACTCCGCCCGCTTTGTAGCGGTATACCGGGAGTACCGGAAGGCTCCGGATGTGACTCGCAAGCGTATCTACCTGGAGACGATGAATCAGGTCCTGCCGCAGGTTTCGAAAAAAGTCATCATCGACGAGGATCTCAAGGGGATTATACCGCTTTTCAATCTCGAACCCGGAAAATCCCTGCAAGGGGGTGGTGAACAATGAGAATCACCATACTGGTCATCGGTTTGTTTATTCTGATTACCCTCAGGGGGACCTTGTATGTCGTTCAGGAACCCGAGCAGGTCATTATCACCCAATTTGGAAAACCGGTCGGGGACCCCGTTGACACACCGGGGCTCAAAGCCAAGATCCCCTTTGTTCAGAAAGCCCACCGTTTTGACAAACGGTTTCTCGAATGGGACGGCGATCCCAACCAGCTGCCCACCAAGGACAAGAGGTTCATCTGGGTGGATACGTATGCCCGTTGGCGGATCAGCGATCCACTCCTTTTCTTCCAGAGGCTCCGCGACGAGCGTGGTGCCCAGACGCGCCTCGATGATATCCTCGATGGTGAAACGAGAAACGCTATCGCCAACCACGAGCTCGTTGAGTTGGTGCGTAGCACAAACCGCACGCCCGAGGTTAGCGAGCTGGAATCCGCCGATGAGGTCACGCTGGACATTATTGACTCGGGCCGTGACCAGATTCGAGAAGAGATACTTGGCATAGCGCAAACCAGAACATCTGATCTCGGTATCGAGATTCTCGACGTGCAGTTCAAACGAATCAACTACGTCGAGGAAGTTCGCCAGAAAGTGTACGAGCGAATGATCGCCGAACGCCGTCGCATCGCGGACCGGTTCCGTTCCGAAGGCGAGGGTGAAGCCTCGAGAATCCGTGGTGAAAAGGAGAGAGACCTAAAGCAGATTCAGTCGGAGGCGTACCGACAGGCACGTGAGATCATAGGCACGTCCGATGCCCGAGCGACCAACATCTATGCTGATGCTTACGATGTTTCAGCTGATTCACGTGCGTTCTACGAGTTTCTAAAGACGATGGAGATCTACTTGAGCACGCTGGACCGGGAGACGTCGTTGATTCTTACGACCGCTGGAGAGTTCTACCAGTTTCTCAAGTAAGACCTCTTCATTGGCCAGGGGCTCACCCGTGGAGCTCGACTTCCGAGCAAACGCACGGGGCAGACGTCTAGCGATATCCTGCGCGCGAGAGGAGAGCTCGGCGGGTGTGCCCCCGGCCTTAATTGGATTGTATTAGCGGCTTGTCGCGATGCCTTCCCGCCGCTACCGGTCGTTGGATCGCCATGCCCACAGCGCGGATCATCCTCGGATTCCTCTTGGCTCCCCTGATGACACCATTGACGTTTACCCTGGCTGGGCCGTTCGCCTTTGGCGAGTCACCGCTTAGCTGGGATGACTGGCTCCTTGGGCCTCTGCTCCTCACCGGGCCGTTTGCTTATGTCATCGCGCTTGTTTTGGGCGTGCCGGCATACTTTGTCTTGCGATCGCGGGGATGGCTGACCTTGCGACTCGTGTCGTTGTTAGGCGCCACCGCAGGCGTTCTGGCGGGCCTGCTTATCGCCGGCGACACCTTTGTGCCATTGATTACGGTGTGTGCTTTAGCGGGAGGGCTATCGGCGGTCGTGTTTTGGATGATCGCCGGTCGTCGGGTCACTTCTCACGAATGATCTTCTTCACGTGTCGTTCATCAAAGAAAGCCAGCATTTCCGCTTTCGAGAACGCCACCTCGCCCTCGTAGAAATATTCGGGTGTACCGACGTTATCTTTCTTGATGGCAGTCCGCGCATCGCCGGGATGCCTGTAGCCATACGTCCCCACCCGAAATCGGATACTGTCTGCCCCGACTCGGTTGATCTTGAATACTCCGTAATGATACTCCGGTTCGTCGATTTTGAGCAGCTCGCCGTAGTCAACGATGTACAGATCATCAACCACTGGAGAAGCGAAGTACCGATCCGACGCCCAGCTTTCGGCGCGGTTCGAATAACCGACGTAGGCAAGAAACAACACAAGAATAAAGGCACCGGCAAAAAGGTAGGCTGGTGGTTTTAGCGACTTCTTCTCGCGTTCTATGGCCGCACGGGTCGCGGGCGACACGTCGTTTTGTCGCCACGCCCTACCACAATGCGTACACTTCACAGCCAGTTCTTTCTTGAAGGGAACGCAGGGTACCCAGAAGACGTGGAAATACTTGTAGATCGTGTAGGGCTTAAGAGCCCAGCTTCCGCAACCCTCGCATGTTGTACTTTGCAGCGTGTTTCCCGGAAACAGCTTCGAGCGAGTGCCAAAAAAGACAAACATTATTCGTGTCCTTCCTCGTAGTTACCTGTTATTACGTCCTTTATGACATATGGTGACAGCGGCAAGGAGTGTGCCCGCGCTTTGGCTTTGTGGATGATGTAAACCTCGCCATCATAATCACGACTGGTTGTGACATGGCCAACAGGAACGTTCGCGGACTTGATCGGAGCCAGCGCATATGCCAAAATGGCGACAGAATCAGGCACACCGGTGAACAGTATATTGGCAAGACCAAGAATGGAGAGTCGAGATGGTAACTACACCTTCTACCATGTTGCCCTTGCAGACGGAAGCACCCGATTTTTCCTTACAGGATGCGGTTACTGGTGCAACTGTTTCACTGGCGGACCTCAAGGGATCTGCGCTGGTCGTGATGTTCATTTGCAACCACTGTCCCTTTGTTATCCACATCCGTGATGAGATCGGTCGTCTTGTAAACGATTATCAAAAACGCCGAGTCGCGTTCGTTGCCATCAACTCAAACAGTCTGCAAACCCACCCGCAGGACGGCCCCGACAAGATGAAAGAACTGGCGCAAGATGTGCGTTGGAGCTTCCCGTTTCTTTTCGATTCTACGCAAGAGGTAGCAAAAGCCTACCGCGCGGCGTGTACACCCGATTTTTATCTGTTCGACGCAAAACGCCGGCTGGTTTACCGCGGTCAGCTGGATGATAGCCGGCCCAACAACGGCATTCCCCTGACGGGTAAGGATCTTCGTGCCGCCATTGATGCGGTGCTGGCGGGCAAGGCGGTTGCCAGCGAGCAGATGCCCAGCCTCGGCTGCAATATCAAGTGGACACCGGGCAACGAACCCGACTACTTCGGCTGACCGATCGCCCTCCGTGCCAGCGAGGCGCGGGGGGGGATGATTTTTGCCGTGGGGAACGTGGGGCCTACGTGGCCGTGGCAAATGGCGAGGGAATTATGAGGAGTTCTCGGTAAGGATCGCGTTCACCGTCGCCAAGTTTTGGGCGGTGTGGTCACTATCAGCCAATGACACTCCAACCTCTCTGGTCTACTGTCGTTAGTTCAATCGGCGCCCGTCATCCGCTGTGCGTCATATGGGTCTTTCCCTCAATTCGGATGACTACCGATATCTGAAGCGTGGGCCGGGGGCGATTATTCGGCGGCCTCAGCGAACGCCGGCCCTGCAACTCTGCCCCATAACCCACTGCGAATCAATAACATAGGCTTGCTCTGGCGCCAATCCGAGCGTGCCCGCTAATACCGATGGGGCACAACATGGTTATGGCAGACGGCTCGGCACAGCGATTGCCCATATAGAGAGTCAAGAGAAAGGGATGAACGAGAGGAGGATATGACAGTGTCACGCATACAATTCACATCGCTATGTCTCATGCTGATCGCCTGCCCCGGTATCCTGGGCGCCCTCGGGTGTAACAACACCCAGTCACCCACCGGTCCAGAATCAGCTCTTTGGGCTCCGAAGGCGATGGAGGCCGAGAAACTCTGTCCCACGGTTCAAGAGGCGGTAGATGAAATCAGAGCGGTGATCCTGCAGAGCTGTGGTACAGAGGAAGATCAGGAGAACTACGGGCTGTACCATGCGTGTCGGATCCATACTATCAAGGCGGAGCTTGGTAAATTGCGCAAGTGTTTCAAGGATAGCCAGCTTGATCAGATCCTTGACCAACTTGGAGTGGTCAGCGGGACCGGTAATTCCAAACTTCGACGCCACGAAATCGAATAGCCTCGAGATCTACGTGACTGAAGATACCGGTAACCGCCGTGGGTGCGCGGTCTAGTTGGACGCACCCCGCATGACAACCGACGATGGAGAGTGTGCAGGGAAAGACTGCGAGGGTGTCGTAACCTCGACGGGTTGCGACAGAGACTCTGAACCATCTGCAAACATCACACCCAGTAGATAACGATAGGTCGTGTTCGCAGACAGCCCACTATCTGTGTAACTCTGATGCCACGCGGGAATCAAGCCATTCCTATTGATGATGAACAGATCCGAATCGCCGGCGGCCATCCGGTATAGCACAAACCCTTCGATGGTCCTTTCCGAAAATGCACACCACATCAGCTCGATACCTGTTGAGGTAAGCCGAGCGTCAAAATATTCAATGCAGTTTGGTGCCGATTGATTGACCGTGGCCTGCCCCATTGCACGGATGTTCTCCGTCAAACGGTGAAGCGCCGAGTGGGGTGACGATACAATGTTGCTCGGAAAGATCAACGAGGAACCAAAAAGAACCATGAGCAATAAGAGCACGCGGATCAAGGTCTTCACGAATACAGTTGTCATGCGTCTCCGATGGTTGTAATCTGACCGCGGCAAACTGCAAGTATGGTGCCAGGGAAATAGCGGAGACGGCCCCGAGGCACGGCGCGGATGCGCCACGTGAGGCAGTTGCTCACGCTGATCCCGCGCCGTTTTGGATCGCATCTTGCTACCTCGTGAACCTTCGGGATACGCCAAATCTCGGACCCCTAAGACCACGTTTATTCCGTGTCTGGATGACAGATACGGACAAAGCACGGCTCAAACACAGACGAGGTGGAAACAATGAACACACTCGATACGCCGACTCTGGACGAGACGAGCAACCAGCACGCCTCCCTCCAGGAGGAGGCCAGCCGGTTAGCGGAATTCAAGAAGCAGAATGTCAAGCGGCAGAATCAGACGCCTTGCCCGGCGTGTGCGACGTATGTCCATATCAATGCGAACAAGTGTCCTCACTGCAGCTCCGACATCGCCGCCAATAACGCGTTGGTGAGGGAGTCGCTACGACGCCTGGACGAGGTCAACGCGGACCTCGATACGTTGCACACTAAACACATGCGACGCCATAAGGCGACGGCACGTCCGTTCTCGGAGCAGGTCAGGTCGTTTGTAACGCCGCAGATGCGAGACGACATGAAGATCATTGTGCCATCGTTCTTTCTGTTATTTGTCGTTCTCGTAGCGCTCCGTTTTACGGGCATCGAGCCGCTCTTCTGGTCGATCACCATCGCAGGCGGTTTTATTGCTTACTCGCTTCTCAACAAGTCGAATATGCGGCGATTCGTCACCATCGACCTGTACCGTTCGGTGCTTGTGATTGGCCTGCTTATTGTGATGGGCAGCGCACTGCCCAAACCGGCCGCATTGTTGTCGTGGGGCACGGCTTCCAGTGTCGAAGTACAGAGGCCGGTGGCAAACATCCGAGCGTCCAGCAGCACCGACTCGCGCATCGTCACCACGGCTCAACAGGGTGACAACCTACAAGTGATCACTAGAAGAGGCGACTGGTACCACATAAAAACGTCTGATGGACAAACGGGCTGGGTGTACGCGTCGCTGGTCAAGAAATAATTTCTATAGCCATGACGTATTCGTGCGTGACCGGCAGACCCGGTCACGCACACCACGAATGTCTACGTGGTTCCTGGATTCACTTGGTTTCCGTCCTCAAGCCACGAACTCTTTCTACATGATCTCCATGCCAACCACCCCACCATCCTGAACGGTAAGAGCTACCGAGCCCTCCGCTGCTTTAACAATCACTTTGCTCTTTTGAGACTGTTTCCTCTCACTATCCGTGTTAAAGTTACTGGGTTCCAGTCACCGCGGCGCTCTCCGGTGTAGGGCGGCGGTACGCATTCTTAACCCCTTCGGAAAGGGGGCTGATGATGAACGGGAGAATCTGTGCAATATTGGCTTTGGTCCTGTTAGTGGGGGTTGCACTCAACGCCGGTGCCACTGTGAAGATGGAGCAGGTCTCGGTCGTGCGGCTTGTGGCCGATACCGAGGTGGCGGCGCCTTCAGAGAAGGTCTGGGCATACATGACGACGGGTAAGAATCTCGTGACCTGGTGTCCATACTGGAAAAGCGCCAAGAATGCCGAAGTGAAGATCACCAAGGTGGGAGACGTGCTGGACTTCAAAGACACTTGGGACAATGGCGGCCAGTCGATCGTGACCTACCTCGACAGGAACAAAGAAATCAGACTCGCCCACGAACCCACCAATGGCTCCTACATATGTCAGGCAAAACTGATTCTCATCCCAGCCGGGGCAAAGACCAAGATCCAATACACCGAGCAGTACACCGATGAGAGCTCGATCGACGACTTGACGAGCAACGCTTTCAAAATGCAAAAGGAAATGGAAAAGACACTGGCCGAGCTAAAGAAAGGCGTCGAAAAAGAGTAGGAAACCGACGAGCCTACGCCACGCCCGAAATAAGGAGACCGTCGTCCCGTGAACGCTCGTGCACAACGTCTGACATGGCCGATTGTGGGTACGGTAGCGGTCGTGGTTTTGTCATTCGTCTTCGCGGTATGGACCGGAACGGATGTGGCGTCACTGATCGTGCTCGTCTCGGTCCTCATCGTTTGCTGGGCCGTCACACGACTTTCGCGACGTGGAATGGGCCTGCGTTGGGGTGCGGCGAGCCACTACGGGGTTGCCTTGGCTTATCCGTGCCTCATGGCCGCGTTGGTCGGTGGCGCCGCTTGGGTGACGGGTAACGTGGTTCTCAATGATGCGGCGCCGGCGACCGTCGGTAAGACACTCTTACTCATGTTCGTGAGCACAATGATTGGCGTTCTCATCACGGAGGAGGGGTTCTTTCGTGGGTGGCTGTGGGGTAGCCTCGAGCGGTCCCGTCTGTCGCCAAAATTCGTCCTCATATGGACGGCGGTGGCGTTCACGCTTTGGCATGTACCCGCGGCTACTGTCGAACCGAATTTTAGCCTGCCCCCTGCGATTGTCCCCGTTTATCTCGCCAACGTTCTTATTCTGGGTCTGATCTGGGGGATCCTCCGCGCCGTGTCGGGATCCGTCATCGTACCGACGTTTTGTCATTCGGTGTGGAACGCGCTAACCTACGTGTTTTTTGGATACGGTATCAAAACCAAAGCTCTGGGGATCACCGCCTACAACATGTTCGATCTGGAACGGGGCTATGTGGGCTTGATCTTGAACGCTATCGCGCTGGTACTTTTCTGGTGCTGGTGGAGACGAAAAATCACAGCCGGCCTCCCCCCCACGACATCCTGAATCGCTCAACACACCACCGAGGCCGCGGCGGCGGCCTGGCGGAGGATTCCACAGAAAAAGCACCACCCGCCCATCGAGGTATCGATCGAGGACGGGGGGTGGCGCGGGGGTACTTTTGGAGTCAGATGGCCGCCAACTTTGGGAAGCCAGCGGAGTAATTCACCGGGGGATGTGGGTCCGTCCGCTCGGGCCGAGGAGGTACGACGGTGAACTTAAAAAAGAGAGAAGTGGGCGATCTGGTTATCGTGGATATCGAGGGTAAACTTGTCGGCGGGCCCGACGAGTCGCCCGAGTTTCATGACTTCTTCAAATCGTTACTTGGAGGGGGAGCCAATGAGATTGTCATCAACCTGCGAAATACACCATGGGCCAGCAGCCTAGGTATCGGCATGCTCATTGGCGCGCACACGAGCGTCGCCAATGCTGGCGGGGAGTTGGTTCTCGCCCACGTCAGCGATAGAATCAATGATCTTTTAAACGTGACTAGGCTTTACCTGGTCTTCAAGTGTTTCGGCACCGACGAAGCAGCAATAAAGTATCTTACTGAAAAAGGTTAGACCACCCGCGCCGGGTCAAGCTGCCGTCACGGCCGCGCAGCGGCACGCCCCACACCTGCCGAAGTGAATCATTGTGCAATGATCGTATTATGAGTATCCTCTTGTGACCACGCTGGACATTGTACAGTCCGAAGGGAGAGCCGTGCAGACAGTCATTAGTAGTGTAATCATCTTTCTAGGCGCCGCCGTCATGCTGGGCAGCATCTTAAAATCGAGAGATCTGCTCAAAGCGGCCCCTTTCATTTTGGAGCGTCGACGCGGCCCCATTCTCAGACTCCTTAAGATTCACACGGCGCTCATGGCCTTCTTTATCGTGGGATATGTTGTGGTCGCTCTGGCATTTCTTCTTGATCTACAGCTCGTGGGGAAATTCTTTGTGAGTGCGGTGTTCTTCTTTGGGGCCACGTTTGTCTTTTTGGGAATTCTAATTCAGTCGAGAATGCTCCTCGAGATACAGTCGACCGTTCACGGGATTCTACCCCTGTGCTCCAAGTGCAACAAAATCCGCCTGCCCGACGCAGATCCAAAAGAAAGAAAATCGTGGATTGCCATCGGCGCCTATGTATCCCAGAAAACCGGTGCCGGTTTTTCACAGGGATTCTGTCCGGATTGCATGGACGAGCTGTATGGGGTGCCAGAGGAACAGCGCTCCTAGACGACGCCCTCAGTAGTCGCAGCCTGCCATTCATTTTGCTGTCCAGCGTACTGCTTTCAAAAGGCGGTCTCTTCATCACTTGAAGTCCAACACGTTTTGGAATCAACTCTCCCTCGCGTCTCGCTGTGTCGAGCGCTTTTTTCGCTTGGGAGTGCCGGGAAGCGTGCGCTATCCTGATGGGTGTGATCTGCGGAGTCAAACGTCGTTCGACGTCACTCGCCTCGGGAGGGTATAAATATGAGTCGTTATCTCAGTGCTCTGGGCTGTATCGCTTTCTTCATGGTTTTGGCTGCCGGGTGTGAAGAGGACACCACCACCACTCCCTCGCCCAAGTTCTCGCAGGCCATTGACACCAGTTTTGCCGTGGGCGATTCCGTGACGCTCATGGTGGATAGTTTTGCCGGCAGAATCACCGTCCGAGAGGGTCAGGCGGGTACCATAGAAGTCAGGGCCACCAAGTGGGCATCCCGTGTCGGCGACCTCGCACTGATTGCCATCGGTATGACAGAGCAACCGGGGACGCTTCAAATCCAGGCCACCCAACCCGCCGGTGTCAACAACGTCAGCCTCGATCTCGAGATCACGGTACCATCCGATACCGAGCTGCAGCTTGCGACGGGCGTGGGCACCATCGATTGCCGGGGTCGGCCGCGAGGTAGCTGCCGTTATGCCACCGGGGTGGGCAGTGTCGTGCTCAGACTACCGGCGGATGTAAACCTGACTGTGGAGCTGGCAACCGGTGTGGGCCGCATCCACGTGGACTTTTTGGTCAACGGCGTTGTCTCCGAGCATAGCGTTAATGGGGCCATCGGCAATGGTAATGAGGGAGAGGTGCACGCGCGCACCGGGGTGGGTAACATTGATCTGATACGCCTTTAGCGGTCAACGCGAATCCGCGCCCCGCCCCTCGAGAATCAGCGTATCAACCAATCTTCCATTGGTGTCGGGGTCGTCCGAGACCCTGTATACCTTGATGGTCATCTTGCTTGGTGTCACATCCACGAGGCAGTAATTATAGATCACCTCTTGGCGAACACAGATTGTGTTCAACCCTTCGTCGGTGTAGTTCACGCGGCAGGCGTCGATTTCCTCGCGATCGTACGCCCTGTGCAAAGGGGCCCCTCCTCCTCCGGTGATCACGAAATGAATGTCGTCGTCTTCGCCCGACTCGCCGGTGTAACTCAGCGTGTTGTGCTCATACATGTGCTGGTGACCGCTAAACACCACATCGACGCCCTCACGGCGAAAGAGTTCCATCAACTGGTGACGCTTCAAGGCCAGGTCCCGGCCATTCTTGGCGCTGGCCCAGTTGCCGTGATGCCTGGCAAAGGCCAGGGGCGGATGATGCATGACCACGGCCTTGAATGTCTTTTTGCTGGACCTTAGTCCTTGCGCCAGCCAGGCCACCTCACCGGCATCCGGGTCCGAGACAAACCACGTCTCGAACAGCGCGTCCTGTGTGTCGTCATCGATGTATCCGTACTGATCAAGGATCAGGTTTGAATCGATCACAAACACATCGATATCGGGGCCGTGGAGTGTATAAAAAGGCGGATACGATAGCACATCTCGATAGTTGGGCATGGCGTAGACCGAATCGTTCGCGTGCTCGTGATTGCCCACCGTGGGCAAATACGCAAAATCCGTCACCACCGGAACCTCTTCCTTATACTGCTTGATAAACGTCTCCCATCGCTGGGGGTGGCGCCCGTTCGTCACCAGGTCTCCGGTGTTGATCAGGAAATCAACGTTCGAACTCTTGGCGCGTTCGTAAACGGCGTCACGTACCCAACGCGCCTGCTCGTCACCGTAGTCGGGCACCCGTCGCAAACCATTGACTAGACCCACCACACCGTTGCCAAGCCAATAGATTTGGTAAAAGGGTACGATAAGCTGTTTCCACGTCTTCCATGCCTCTTTCCGCAGAAACTTCTCTTTCAATCTCCAGCCGGGACGGTTATCGCCATAGATGATGAACCGGGGGTTTTGATCGAAATGGTTGGATTCGAGCTTCTTGGGAATCTGGTAGAAATCGGCTGAGTATTTGTCGCGGACAAGACCTGGCCGCGAGCAACTAACACCGACAAGCGACATGCAGGCCACAATCAAGCACAGCGATCGGCCGACTCGTTCGGGGCGAGGGTACCGTTTTTTATGTCTCATGCTACACCCCTACCATCCTGAATCCCTGCTCGCGCCAGTGTCACCTGTGCAAAAACGGTTATCACACACGAGTGCCGCTGGCATGTAAAGCGCACATTCTAGCAGATGAACAAACTGGCGTCAAAGTGTGGCTACGATAGAGGATCTAGGGGCAGCTCAGGGAGAAACCGGCATCAATTCCGAAACTGCCGGTAAGATTGATAGAAGCAGTCTCTCCCATGTCAACGACGGTTATGTTATACGTGCCTTCAATGCGAGCGTCGGAGCGGGTTACGTTCACCGTTCCTGCCGACGTGCTAAACAATGGGCTGGCCGCGTAATTTACTCCATTGTAGAAGAGCGCTTGAAACGAGTCCCCATGGACCGTGTATGTTCCTACGGTATCAACGGCAGGGAACATGATCTCGAGGAAGAGTTCGTATCCGTTGGGCCCACTCCCGCCGGTGTGGTTATCCCACAGGACCACCTGTGAGAAAGCCCAATCGACGCGGGGATCACAATCTATGTTTGGCAAACCGGAGGCCTCGTTGTGCGTGCTCTCCGTACCACCGTCCAACGAGAGCTTGACAAAATCGCCACCCGCGTCGCCGCCGTTTACTGCCGTCGTGCCTTGCGATCCTCCATCGCCTCCGCATGAGCCGAGTGGGATCAAAAAACTGAGAACAAGCGTTACGTCCGAGATTGTCTTCACGATTCGATATCGAGTCATGCCACACCTCACGGTCTGTCGCACATGGCCGGGTCGATCACAGCCTGCAAGCGAGCAAGCAAGATCACTGCCAAGGGTCCGTCGTCCGGCGCGGCGTCTTGTCACGGGTGCGCCACGGAAGCCGCAGGCGTTCGATAGGTGGTTATCTTGTATCAAGTTAGGGTGTTGCTGACACGCCGTGAGCGGGGCAAGGAACACGGCCTCGTATCCACGGCAGGGGGGCTTTTTATCCTAACGGACTTCTGACGACGATTTGATCAAGATTTAGCTTGTCATTTTCCGGGGTCTGCGGCGATAATGCTGCCGCGTGCTGGGCTGCTGGTCGTGCCGATGTCTCGGAGTCTTTTAACACTCTTAGAATTGCTCCCTCGAGACGTTGCGCGAACCCCAGCTTGGCGGGTTCTCTGTCTTGCGCCACTGTCGTCCCCGGTGTGAGCCAAGTCATGGCGTCCTCGGCCGTCTCACCACACCGACCCACCACTCGAAGAATTCGATCGCATGTAATTGGCCGCTTCTTTCTTGCATACACGTGCAACACCGGGTGCCTCGAGTCCGTCTAACCCTCAGACGATATGAGCCGCATTCCGCGACCGGCGGCCCACACGGCGTGCGGTTGCCAGGAGGAGAGAACGATCCATCACAAGCATTTTGCGATTCTCGCCTCTTGTGTCGTTGCCCTGGTGCTCCCCTCGTCGGGGGCGGCCAAGAACCTGTCGACACATGAGTGGCGACAGGACCTGCAGTACATGGCGCGTCAGCTCGAGCAATGGCACGCGAACCTCTACCACACGGTGGATCGCGAGGAGTTCGAGGCCGCGGTGGCAGCTCTGGATCGAGACATCCCCAACCTGGCGCCGCACCAAATTATCGTGGGTTTGAGTCGTATCGTAGCCTCGGTGGGGGATGCCCACACCTACCTGTTTCCGCCCTTCGACGGCCCCTTCGCCTTTGGCAAGTACCCGGTTCAATACGAGTGGTTCAGCGACGGTCTTTTTGTCACGGTGGCTGATCGAAGTCTGACCAGAATTCTGGGAGCGCAGGTACTGCGGATGGGGAAGGTCGCTGTCGATTCCGCGCTGTCGCTGGCCGGCGAGATCGGTTATCGAGAGAACGCCAGTACCACGCGCATCACGGCTCCGCGAGTGCTGGTCATACCAGAGGTGCTCCACGCGCTGGGTATCATCGACGATGCGGGCCCGGTGCGCCTGCTGGTAAAACCACGGGGTGAGGCACCGGTGGAGGTGTTTCTCGATTCGCGACCCGCAGCCGCCGCTTTCTCGTGGGTTGACGCGCGTGAGAGCGCGACGGGTCCTACTCCGCTCTACCAGAGGAGACCGGCCGATCCTTATTGGCTCGAGTACTTGCCGGAAGACCGTGCGCTCTACGTCCAGATGAACCGCTGCCGCGACATGGAGGGCGAGCCCATCGCCGAGTTCGCCGACAGGATCGACCGAACCCTCGTCGAAACCGGTGCAGAAAAATTGATCTTGGACGTTCGCTCGAACATCGGTGGCAGCTGGCAGGCCACGTTACCACTGGTTCACACGGTCATTGGTAATGACCGCATCAACCGCAAGGGACATTTCTTCGTCATTACCGGAAGATACACGTTGTCGGCGACGGTTGTCATGATTGGGCAGCTGCGTTGGCATACCCACCTGACGTTGGTCGGAGAGCCGACCGGCGCGCGCCCCAACCTCTACGGCGAGAACCCGTTCGCCCTGGAGCTTCCCAACTCGGGGTTGGAGGTCAAGTGGGCCTCGGAATATTTTCAGCCGGCGGGAGCGTTCGAGCGGGCGACGTGGATCGCCCCCGAGGTTGCCGCAGAACTGTCTTCTCGAGACTACCTGTTAAACCGTGATCCGGCACTTCGCGCGGCGCTCGATTATACCGGCCCTCGAGATCTGGAAACGGATCTAAAATCTCGTTGGTCTTCGGGAGGGTTGCGAGCGGCCGAGTCCGAGTACCGGGCGTTCCGCGGCGACCCGAGGAACAAGTATGTTGATACGTTTCGGGCCGTTCGCCGGTTTGGCAATAGCCTCCTGGATGCAGGCGACACCGAGGATGCCCTCCGCGTCTTCGGCTGGAATCTCGACGCCTACCCCGAGCGGGCACGGACTTACATACGGCTGGGGCACGCACAGGCGGTGCTCAATCGACGTGACCAGGCGGTCGCTCTTTTCGAGGAGGCCCGCGAACGTCTCGCCGGCGACGAAACCCTTTACGGAAGCCTACGTTACGCTCTGCTGCAATACGTCGATGAGTGGCTCGACAAGCTGCGCTAGAGCCCCCGGCACCAGCTTTGGGTCGTCCTTAATGCGAAAAAACGTAACCAGCTTCCCGTAAGCCCCGTAGTCTCCACTTGAGCCACATCGGCCCGAACGCGGTGGTTTACCACGTCTAAGATCTCGGCACAGCGTCGCCCGTACCAACCACAACCAAGAGGAGGACATCATGCAGGTGAA
>JAOTUR010000169.1 GCA_029863805.1 Candidatus Krumholzibacteriia bacterium
CGATCTCCTCGAAAAACGTATCAGAGATCACAAATTACCCCCTCAGGCCTTCGAGTGGTACTGCGACTTGCGACGATTTGGCTCGGTGCCCCACTCCGGGTTTGGGTTGGGATTGGAACGAACGGTTGCCTATATTTGTGGTATAAAACACCTCAGGGAGGCGATTCCGTTTCCCCGGCTCATCAACCGGCTCAGCCCTTGAGAGTGGTGCCGCTGGGATACAACGAGTTCCACCCCTGGGGTTGCAGGCACGGTTTGTGTGGCGTGTTGACGCCGCAATTGTCTTCTTGTAACTTTGCAGGATTGGTGCCGCCCGCCGTTTTACCGAAAACCACCCCTCGGTTGGAGAGAGTAAGGTTTGCCGTTGCTGTCTAAATAGAGGTCGCGCGTGACAAAACGACTCGGCGATTCAAATGCGTTAAACCCTTGCGAGCGGCGATCACGAGGACTTTACTGACAATGACAACAGCCAGACACCTCGTTATCCGGGGAGCCCGGGAACACAATCTCAAGAACATAAGCCTCTCGCTACCACGGAACAAATTGATCGTGGTGACGGGTCTGAGCGGATCCGGCAAATCTTCCTTGGCGTTCGATACCATTTACGCCGAAGGTCAGCGCAGGTATGTCGAAAGTCTAAGCGCTTACGCGCGTCAGTTTCTAGGGCAGATGGAGAAGCCGGACGTGGATCGCATCGAGGGGCTTTCGCCCGCCATCTCGATCGAGCAGAAAACAAGCGCACGTAACCCACGTTCGACCGTGGGGACCATGACGGAAATCTATGATTATTTGCGACTTCTGTTCGCACGCGTGGGTGTGCCCCATTGCTACAAATGCGGGCGGGTGATATCGCAACAGACCGTGACTGCAATCGCGGAACGGATAAACTCGCTTCCCGCAAACAGCCGAGTCATGATTCTTTCGCCCATTGTCCGCGGCAGAAAAGGCGAGCACGTTAAAGTCCTCGAAAGGATTGGAAAAGAGGGGTTTGTTCGTGTTCGGGTAGATGGAGAGCTTTACGATGTTGATAATGCGCCGAAACTGCACAGACAAAAAAAGCACAATATTGAGATCGTCGTCGACCGCCTGACCGTTACCCGCAAGAACGCCAAGAGAATCGTCGACTCGCTCGAGACAGCGGGCAAGTATTCTCAGGGTGTTGTGTTGGTAGAGGTGGCGGGCAAGAATGAACTTCTTTTCAGCCAGCAATTTGCTTGTCCCTATTGTGAAGTGAGCTTTGGCGAGTTATCACATCGGCTTTTCTCGTTCAATTCCCCCTACGGCGCCTGCAAAGACTGCGGGGGGCTTGGCGCGAAGATGGAATTCAATGTCGAACTCGTCGTTCCCGACAGGACCCTGACACTCGGCGACGGTGCGCTGGCACCGTTGGGAAAGTTGCGCGGAGAGTGGGGTAGACAGCAACTCAAAGCCTTGGGAAGTCGATACAAGTTTGATCTCGACACCCCTTTTGCAAAGCTGGACAAGAAGGCCGTGGATGCCATCTTCTATGGATCCGACGAGGAAATCACCGTAAAGCTCGATTTCGAAAATGTGCAAGGGGAATATCGTTCCAAATACGAGGGTCTCATACCGTGGCTGAGGCGTCGCCATAGGCAAACGAAGTCCGACAGTGTCCACAGATGGATCGAATCCTACATGACCAACGAAGTGTGTCCCTCGTGTGCAGGTTCTCGACTGCGGGTTGAAGCTCGGGCGGTGAGGATAGCGGGGCGCGACATCTCCGAGGTGTGTGGACTCAGCGTAAAGAAATCTCTAAAGTGGCTGTCCAGCCTCGAGCTGGAAGGAAACGATCTCGTCATCGCCGAGCCCATCCTCAAGGAAATCGTACACCGTCTGCAATTTCTCGTGGACGTGGGGCTGGATTACCTGTCGCTCGACCGCAACGCGACAACGCTGGCAGGTGGTGAAGCCCAACGGCTCCGTCTCGCCACGCAGATTGGCTCGCGACTGATGGGCGTCCTTTACATTCTCGACGAACCCAGCATCGGTCTTCACCACCGTGACAACGGTCGTCTGATTCGCACCTTGAAGAATCTCAGGGATCTCGGCAACACCGTGGTCGTGATCGAACACGATAGGGAGACAATCCTCTCGGCCGACCACGTCGTGGACTTGGGGCCGGGCGCGGGACTAAACGGTGGACACGTCGTCGCCGAAGGCTCGGTCGCCGACATAAAGGAATCTGCGCAGAGTCTGACCGGCAGTTACCTGCGGTTAGCCGACTCACAAACGGGAAAGGAGCGCTCGAGGCTTGGCAACGGACGATCGCTGGTCGTGAGGAACGCGAGAGAAAACAACCTCAAGAACATAGACGTTTCCCTTCCGCTGGGTTTGTTCACATGTGTCACCGGCGTGAGTGGTTCGGGCAAAAGTACGCTGGTCAATGACATCCTCTTCCGCGCGTTACGACGACGTTTTTTTAACAGTCACGTGCTTCCAGGGCAGCACGACACGATAGAGGGCGTCGAGCATATCGACAAGGTCATCGACATCGATCAGTCTCCTATTGGCAGAACGCCACGCTCCAACCCGGCGACTTATACGGGCATGTTCACGCCGATCCGAGATCTCTTCTCTCAGCTCTCGGCGAGCAGGGTGCGTGGCTACAAAGTAGGAAGGTTCAGTTTTAATGTTTCGGGTGGGCGCTGTGAGAAGTGTCAGGGAGATGGCCTCATAAAAGTGGAGATGCACTTTCTTCCGGACGTCTATGTCAAATGTGAAACCTGCAAAGGCAAACGTTACAACCATGAAACGCTCGAGGTCATGTTCAAAGGGCACAACATCTCAGATGTCCTAAACATGACAGTTGATGAAGCCCATGAGTTGTTTATCAACATCCCCTCGATCAGAAGAAAATGTGAGGTCTTGAGATCGGTGGGATTGGGTTATATCCACCTCGGTCAGTCCGCCGTTTCTTTGTCGGGTGGCGAAGCGCAACGTGTCAAGCTTGCCGCACAACTGTCAAAACGAGGTACCGGCAAAACGCTTTACATACTTGACGAGCCGACGACAGGTCTGCACCACTACGATGTTCGTATGTTGGTCGATGTGCTTGATAAACTTGTGGATAAGGGGAATACGGTAGTTGTGATCGAACACAACCCGGATGTAATATTGGCGGCGGATCATCTTGTCGACTTGGGTCCGGAAGGAGGCGAAGAGGGTGGAGAGGTTGTTGCCTCGGGGACGCCGCGGGACATAATGAAATGTAAAGAGTCCCACACGGGAGACATGTTAAAGAACCTGAATGCTGCCTGTGAGTCGTTGTGGGGAGCGGGTAATGAGTGAACCCAAAAAGACCCCGTTGTACGATGTCCACCAATCGCTCGGCGGCAAGATGGTGGAGTTCGCTGGTTTCTTGATGCCCGTCGCTTACGGGAGTATCATCGATGAGCATAACGCGGTCCGCGAACGCGTCGGTGTTTTTGACGTGAGTCACATGGGTCAGTTCGTGGTTACCGGGACGGACGCGCGGGAATTCGTCAATCGGATGATAACAAATGACTGCTCAAAGCTGTTGCCGGGGAACCTACAGTATACGGTGATGTGCAGGGAAGACGGTACCGTTGTGGACGATCTTCTCGTTTATGTTATTTCGGAAGACCGGATAATTCTAGTGGTCAACGCCGCTAACATCGAGAAGGATTACGAGCACTTAACATCGCGCAAGCGAAAAAACGTGGAAGTCAGTGACGTTAGTGAGGAGTATGCGCTGGTGGCAGTGCAAGGGCCGCGTACCAGGGAAGTGATTGCTGCTTGTCCCTTTTTTGGGCAAGTGGCCGACCGCTTGCAAAAACTTCCTTACTATAATGGGATCACCTTTTATCATCGGGGGGCGGAGGTGTTGGTGTCGCGCACAGGATACACGGGTGAGCTGGGCTTTGAGGTTTTTGTACCCGCCGAACTCGCAGTCGCGTTGTGGGATCAGATCGTTGTGGCCGGTGAGGATTGCGGGCTGGCGGTGATCGGTCTGGGAGCCCGCGACACACTTCGTTTCGAAGCGGCCTATTGTCTTTATGGCCACGAACTGGACGACCACACGTCACCACTGGAAGCGGGACTTTCTTGGGTGGTCAAGCTCAAGAAGCCGAGTTTTTGTGGAGCGGAAGCGCTTCGCAAGGAAAAAGCGAAGGGGTCGAAGAGGGTGCTGATAGGTCTGGCAGTGAGCGGCCGCAACATCGCGCGGCAGGGGTATACCGTTCTAAGAGATGGACGAGAAGTTGGCCGGGTTACGAGTGGAGCGTTCGCCCCGACGCTACACAAGAGCCTGTGTATGGCGCTGGTGGACAGAGCCTGCAGCGCTGGGGATGGCCAGTTCGCGGTTTGGGTCAGGGATAAGGAGGTTCCCGCCAAACCGACCTCACTTCCGTTTTACAAGAGTCGCGCGAAATAAGTGAAAGGAGCATAATGAACTTTGATAACATGCGCTTTAGCAAGGAGCACGAATGGGTTGAGTTCGAGAAGTCTTCGGAGGTCGTCACCATCGGCATCACCGATTTTGCGGCCGGAGAGTTGGGAGATATCGTATTTGTTGAACTGCCCGAGGTTGGACGCGAAGTCAAGAACAAGGAGCCGGTGGGCGCCATCGAGGCGGTTAAGACCGTGGCGGATCTTTTTGCACCTTTGTCCGGAGTTGTAAAGGAGGTTAATACTCAGCTCGAAGACAACCCGGGGTTGGTGAACCAGAGTCCTTACAAGGAGGGGTGGTTTCTAAGACTGCAGATGACAGATCGCTCCGAACTCGATGAGCTCATGAGTCACGATGACTACAGCAGAATAACCGGGACGGAATAGAATGCCATACCTCTATCACACCGACGAAGATCGCAAGCAAATGCTCGCGGATTTGGGACTGAGCTCAGAAGACGAACTGTTCGAGTCGGTTCCAGAGAAGTTTCGGGTGGCCGGGCCTCTGGCCATCGGTGATGGTCGGACCGAGTTTGATACGGTTAGACACTTTCGACGTCTTGCCGCACAGAATAGGCCTGCCAGCACGATGACCAGTTTTCTGGGTGGGGGCGTTTACGACCACATCATCCCAGCGGTGGTTGACCACCTCTCTGGCCGGTCGGAATATTACACCGCTTACACACCGTATCAAGCGGAGGTCAGCCAGGGAACGCTTCAGGTCATCTTCGAGTTTCAGACCATGATCTCGAGGCTGACGCGCCTACCGGTGGCCAACGCGTCGATGTACGACGGAGCGACGGCGCTCGCCGAATCCGCGCTGATGGCGGTGAACATCACGAAACGTAGCGAGCTTGTTTGCATGTCAAACGTCAACCCCCGTTACAAATCAGTGTTGAGCACATATGCGCGGGGGAGAGGTGTCGAGTTGACGATGGTACCCGTGGCAGAGGATGGTGCGGCTGATGAGAATGCCTTGCGGCGGTGCTTGAGTAACAAGGTCGCCGCGGTTCTCGTGCAAACGCCGAATTATTTTGGTGTGCTGGAGGCCCCGTGGGAATACCAGCAGGCTGTCCATGACGCGGGGGCTTTGCTGGTTGCGTGCGTAGACCCGGGTTCACTTGCCCTATTCACTCCACCGGGAGACTACGGGGCTGATATCGTCGTCGGCGAGGGACAGGGTTTGGGAAACAAGATGAACTTTGGCGGGCCAATGCTTGGGTTTATGGCATGCCAGGAAAAGTATATCCGTAATCTGCCCGGCAGACTGGTGAGCCAGACCACGGATATCGAGGGCAAGCGCGCGTATGTGCTAACGTTGCAGACGCGCGAGCAACACATCCGCCGGGGAAGAGCCACGTCGAATATCTGTACCAACCAGGGTCTGTTGGCGATTCGCGCGACGGTTTATCTTGCCGCGTTGGGTGAATCTGGCCTCAACGAGATGGCAAGGCTCTGTTTTGCCAAGGCCCACCGACTTAGCAAGATGATCGCCGACTGTCCTGGTTTTTCGCTTCGCTTCACGTCACCTTTCTACCATGAGTTTGTCGTGCGGTGCCCAGTCAAAGCTACGGAGGTGGTGGAGAAGGCGCGGGAGGCAAATTTTTTGGCCGGCATACCTCTCGACAAGTACTTTGGCGAAGAGGCGCGTAATGACCTGTTGGTAGCAGTCACCGAAAAGAGAAGCGACGAGGAGTTGGAAGGTTTCTGCGAGATGTTGAGAAGCATCTGAGAGGAAGAGATGGCAAAGACAATAGTCGAGTTGGGACGGCCGGGTCGTCGTGGCTTCCGAATTTCGAGAGAGCCGATGAATGTTGCCGTCGACGTACCCGAAGAGTATCTGAGGAGTGAGCCTCCGCGACTCCCCGAGGTGAGCGAACCGGGTGTGGTTCGACATTTCATCGAATTATCGATTCTTAACCATCACGTCGACAAGAATCTTTACCCGCTGGGTAGTTGCACCATGAAATACAATCCCAAGATGAATGAAGATGTAGCCTCGATGGAGAGCTTCACAGGTCTTCACCCCGAGCAGTCCGATGCGGACGTTCAGGGCGCGCTAGAAGTGATATACACTTTGCAGAAAAAGCTAAGCGCGATAACGGGCATGGATGAGTTTTCGCTCAACACGGCAGCGGGCGCACACGGAGAGCTGCTCGGCATGTTAATCGCGAAGAAATACTTCGATGATCGCAACGAACGCCGAACAAAAGTGCTGGTCGCCGACTCTGCCCACGGTACCAATCCCGCCAGCGCACATATGGTCGGATTCCACAATAAGGCGATACCGTCTGCAGCGAATGGTCAAGTCGACTTGTCGATCCTCGATCGCTCCCTCGACGACGACACTGCCGTGTTGATGCTTACCGTTCCCAACACGTTGGGCATCTTTGAGAGTCGGATCGGCGAGATAATCGAGCTCGCCCACAAAAGAGGTGTGCTGTGTTATATGGATGGTGCCAACCTCAATGCACTCCTCGGCAGAGTCAGACCCGGTGACATGGGCTTTGACATTATCCACATAAATTTACACAAGACCTTCTCGACCCCGCACGGCGGTGGTGGCCCCGGGTCGGGGCCTGTCGGTGTAAGAAAGGAACTGGCGCCCTATTTGCCGGTGCCGAGGGTAACAAGAGATGGTGGCATGTTTTGTCTCGATCACGACAGTACGGACAGCGTGGGCGTGATTCATTCGTTCTACGGAAACTTTGGCATCTATTTGCGGGCGCTAGCCTATATTGTCAGACACGGAGCGGATGGGTTGCGAAGGGTTAGCGGCACGGCAAATCTCAATGCGAATTACCTAGCCCAGGCGTTGTCCGAGACTTTTCCCATCCCATATGGAAAACGGTGTATGCACGAGTTCGTTGCGTCCGGCGAGCGGTTCAAAAGATACGGCGTAAGGACGCTCGACATAGCCAAACGTCTTTTGGACTTTGGCTTTCACGCGCCTACTATCTACTTTCCCATGGTCTTCCCCGAAGCGTTGATGATCGAACCAACGGAGACGGAAAGCAAAGAGACGCTGGACGAGTTTGTTGCTGTTATGAAACGAATCGCTCAAGAAGCGGTTGAGGATCCGGAGTTGCTTACATCGGCACCGCGCAACACGCCGGTGAGACGACTCGATGAGGTAACGGCAAATCGTAATCCCGTGCTCACTGCCCCGATCGACGAACCGTAGTCTTGTTGCCGATCGGCGAACCCCTTGAAGGGGCCCGAGTATCAAATGATGCGATTTCTTTTGCGTCGGACGATTCATGCGGGAATTCTCGTTTTCATCACGCTCACCGCTACTTTCTTTATCGTCCGTCTCGCACCGGGCGATCCGTTGACTCGATACTACAG
>JAOTUR010000170.1 GCA_029863805.1 Candidatus Krumholzibacteriia bacterium
GTTCGGCCCAGCAGCAACCAAGTACGCAACTACTCGTTTACGACTCGATCCACCGGTCCCACTTCGGGAGAAGTCGCTTTTGTGTATCGGTTCTAGTATGCGAAAAACACTGTTTGTGCTCGTGGTGCTTATTCTCGCGTATGCCGGCGACTCCGGAGCGTCTACCCTCCGCTCGGCGCCCGAGTCGGAGTCCACAGAACGGGCCGTGGAGCCCCTCCTTCGTGACATCCTTTTCTCCGAAGAGCAGTTTGGCTGGCAACCCAAATCGACCGGCAAGGCTGTCTTGTACTCGCTATTGCTTCCTGGTTTGGGCCAACGCTATCTGGGAGAGACTCGTGAGGCGAGAATATTTTTCACCACCGAAGCCGTCGTGTGGGCAGGTTTCATTACCTTTCAGATTCAGGGTAATCTGCGCGAGGATGAGTACAAGGAGTACGCCCAGGTCTTCGCCGGGGTTTCGTCGACCAGCCACTCCGATGACTACTACAAGCTGCTGACGCAGTATGACTCGTCTGGTCGGTACGAGGATGTGATCAAAGGGGACGGCAGGTTAATCCTGTACCCCGATGTTGATGTCGAAACGCTCGAGCAGTACTTTGTCAGCAACAGGATATCGGACTACGAGCCTTGGGTGTGGAGAAGCGCCGAATACCGGCGTGCGTATCAGGACAGACGCTCCGCGAGCAAGAGAGCTTATCGTCGGTCTGTGTACACAGTGGCTGCGGGGATCGCGAACCGAGTGGCTAGTGCTTTCTTTGCATATCGCTCGGGGCGCCGGGCAAGCCTCCATGGTAGACCCCACCAGTCGCGGCTTCACGTCGAGTTTGGTACGCTGCAGCACAGATTATCCGACGAGCTGCAGACGCGGGTCTCGTTGGTCCACCGTTTCTAACTCGCCCCGAATGCTTCCTCTCTGGCAAACCAGCCTGCCGCAAGAGTGGTGGTCTATGATGACGAAGCGAGTCCCGCAGTTTCGAGTGCTGACGGGGATCTGCGGTCTATTGCTGTTGGGGTGCGCCTCGCAGATCGGTGGTGCGAGAAACCCACCGCCGACGCAAGAAGGGACGTTTCCGGAGGCCAGTATCCAATCAGTCGGTGGTGTCACGCTGGGCGAGCCCATCGCCGTCACACTGGATTTTGACGGCAATCCACTGGTAGCCAACGGTATCCCGGGACGCGTTGTGCATCTGGCAATTTCCAGGGATGAAGCCATTGAATTTCAGCCGCCGCCTAGTCCGGGATTCTATCCAACCGATCTCCAGCCGACCGGTTTTTTTGTCTACGTCATCGACCAGGTAGAGCGACGCCTGTTGCGTTTTTATAGAACCGGGGCCTACCTCGACGTCCTCATCGACTTTGAAGACATTTTCCAGGGTCGTCGGGTCTCGCCCGTCGGTCTCGACGTAGACGGTTCGGGCCGGATCGCGGTGACCGACGTAAAGAACCACGCAGTCATCATCTTCAACACGTATCTCGATGTAGAACTTGTCCTGGGCAGCTTCGGGAAGTTCGCGGGTCAGTTCGACGCTCCGGAGGGTGTGTTTTTCACTCCGGGAAACGGGCTACTTGTCGCGGACTCGGGGAACCGGAGAATTCAGCTATTCGATGCTGAGGGTGGTTTTGTCAAGATCGTGCCCGAGGTGTCGGCGCCAAACCCCCTAAGGAGGCCTCGACGAGCGGTTATGGATCGGAGCCAAAAGATCTATGTTGCGGATCCCCTGGCCGGTCGAGTCTTCGTTTTCGACCCGTCCGGGCAGCTAATACGCTCGATCGTCCCCAGAGGCGTTGAGGAATTCAGGCCAACGGATTTAGCCATCGCGCCATCGGGTCTGATGTACGTGACGGATTCGGCGAATAACACACTTTATCTGTTCAGGTGATGCGGGATTAGTTCATTTGCTCTGAAAATATTGTCGCTGATGGTTATCTCCACGGCCGTGATCGTCGTCGTCCCGATATCGGCGTTGGCGGAAGCGGAGAGCTACGACTGGAAATCCTGGGGATCAGTCACAGATACACTGCGTACATCCGACCGAGGGGAGCGAATTACTCTAAGCTCTTCGTTTATCATGGCGGGGAGTGAAAGAGTGCACGTCGACGGCGTGACGTTGTCTCCCGATCAGTATGAAATCAACTATCAAAGAGGATTGCTCAGAATCATAACTCCCACCCGGGAAGGGGCGGTGGTGTGGGTCGCGTATACCCGATTGCCTTTTCTTCTCAGCTCGGTCTATTCGCTGCGGCACATCGAGTTCGCCGACCCGCCCGACGTCGTACCGCAACGTGTGCCGCAGGCAAGGCCTCGAGAGCAACTTATAAACCCCACCGGGGATCTCGTTTTCGGCGGAATGAAATCCATAAGTCTCTCGGTAGGCACGAACAGAAGTAGTTCCCTCGACCAGTCCCTCACGGCCACTGTTGAAGGCAACCTGACATCAACCATAAAAGTGAGAGCTCTCCTTTCGGACAACAATCTCCCGATCCAGCCAGAGGGCAACACCGAAGAACTCGAGTATCTGGACAAAGTATTCATCGAATTCACGGGACCGCATGGCAATGCCACCCTTGGCGATTTCTCATACCATAACCAATACTCGGATTTCTCCGTGTTTCGTCGGGAGCTAAAGGGAGTGTCTGCGGGTGTCAGCGGTTTCGATTCAAAGATTGGCGTAGCGGGCGGGTCGAGCAAAGGTGTCTTTAGATCGCTTGAATTTCGGGGAACCGAGCAAAAGCAGGGCCCTTATGATCTTCTGACGCGGGGTCGACTCGACGGAAACGTTATCATCGCCGGTACCGAGAGGGTGTACTTCGATGGCGAAATTCTACAACGCGGGCGCAATCGCGACTATACGATCGACTATGACAGCGGCACCATCAGCTTTACGCCTCGGCGTATGGTCACTGCTGATACTGAGATTGGTGTCCATTTCGAAGTCACACAAGCACATTACGACAGAACCTTTACGTTCGCCACTGTTGAAAGTGGCAAGTTGCCTGGTGGCTTTCGTTTTCAAACCTTTGTCGGTCGTGAGCGCGACGATTCCGATCGGCCAAAGAGTGTGACACTCGTCGACGCAGATCGCATGATTCTGCAGGAAGCTGGAGATAAGCAAGATCTTGCCATTGGGGAGGGTGCCGTATTTGTCGGTGTGGGCAGTGGCGATTATTCAATGGTCCCCGGTGACACGCTTGTGGGTACCCTCGCACACTTCGTTTTCGACGATTCTACGGGTGCGTACCTGCTGTCCTTTACCGAGGTCGGTGCGGGCAATGGCGATTACGTGCTCGATGGCATCACTGCGAAGGGCAAACCGATGTATAGGTTTGCGGGTAGCAGTGCGGGTAACTTTATTATTGGAAAGAGGTTGCCTATACCGCAATCACAGGGAATGATAACCACACGTTTGGTCAGGAAGGGTCTTGGGCGCTTCGACGTTGATTTCGAGCACAACGTAAGCGATTTCGACGGCAACGTGCTGTCGACGCTTGACAACGAGGACAACATCGGCGATGCCGGTCAACTCAGTTTACGATTGAGGGAGCTCCCCGTAGGTGTCGGTGAGCTCGATTTCGCCAGTTCCTTGAGTACAATCCACGAGAACTACAAGAGCTTTGGCCAAACGCGTCCCTGGTACTTCTACACGGATTGGAACCTGGAAGGCATACCAATAAGAGGTCGTGAGCTGTTGCAAGAAACGACCGCGACGTTCAGGAGGGACCAACACCTAAAGCTCGATTACAGCACAGGGTATATCCGGCGAGATGATTTTGCCGGAATAAAGCAGGAGGCACGAGCGAATTTAGGCTCGGGAGATGATAGAAAACTTTCCAGCCGGGTTTTCACGACCGCGATTGACGGTTCTCAACAAGAGCGAACAAGAAAGCACGGAACAGCATCGCTCGCGTACGGATTATGGGTTTTGCGACCTTCACTTGCCTATTCCAGCGACGAGTTTCTTGCCACGTCTTCCGTGCTGCCGGATAGCGGATTTGCATATGAACTCTATACAGTCGCCGTCGGCAAGCGCGATGTCAAAAGATACGGGTACTCGTTCGAAGCCTCCGAGCGGCGCACCGAGCAACTTGCCGACACGACAAAAGGTTGGCTCGACACCAGGAATGACCGAACCTACAGGGTATCAGCGGTTGCCACGGGAAACTCCGCCGTGGTGGGGGCGTTGGAGTATTCGCATAGAATTCAGAACGACAGGGCGATTGGTGACAAACGGACTTCAGATCTCGCCCGTGTGCACGGTGTCTTACGACTTAATCGTCTACGGTTCCGAACCAGCTTCGACTACGAGATCAGTCAGGAGGTATTTCGAGCGGTCGATAAGACGGTGGTCTTTGTGGGCGAGGGTAAAGGTGACTACAATCAACTTGGGGAAGCAGTGGGAGAGGGGCGGGGTGATTATACTCTCGTGTTTCTTCCCAACCTGGAGACGATACCCACCCGCAACGTTGGTCTTGCCTTGCGCACCTCATGGGGAAGCTTGGGCTCGCCCCACACCGCGAGAGGCAGTGGCTTGATATCCTGGGTCAAATCTAACGTATCGCTCGAGCAGCAGTTTGCCGTACGAGAGGCGACAACGTTTGCGGAGGGCTACAAGGTCTATCTATTGTTTCCCTCTGCGCTGCAGCGTAACGAATCGACGATTCACGGTGTCGTGTCGTTACAACAAGATTGGTCTTTGCTCAACGCTTATCCAAACCTCTCACTCAATTTCCGGTACCAGCGAGATGATGAGGAGGACAACCGCTTTGGCGCGGTCAAGGAAGATAGCTTCTTTCAGCAGCAAATACTGACGCTTAATCGTTCAATATCGAGATTCCTCAGCGCCAATGTTGAGGCAAAACGAGAAAAGAGAAGGCGTGGCGGGAGAGGACTGCCGAGTGGAACCGGCAGTACGTACGACGTAAATGGTTGGGCGCTTGCCGGTGGTTGTGGTGTGAGGTTTTCTTCCGGTAGTACCATCGACGGGCAAGTCGAGTATAGCCGCCGCCTGGACGACGAGTCGGGAGCGATAGAGAGGGCGTGGGCGTTTAGGCCGCGTTTTCTGTGGCGATTACGCAAGTCGCTCAATCTGTTTGGCCGGTACGAGTTTGTTTATTTTTCGGGCGAGGACAACAATAGTGTGAGCCCATTTTTCTTTACCGACTCGGGGTCGTCGCAGAGGTGGAGTTCCACGCTCAATGTCAAGGTTTCAAAAATAATCTCTTTTCTAACTACGTATCAGGGCCGCAGCGAGGACACATTTGCTGGCAAGAGGATAACGGAGCATGATTTCAAGATTGAAACACGCGCATTCTTCTAACATTCATATGGCGATTGCCGCAGCCCACGTGGTCCTGTGCCTAGTCTACTCATGGGCAGCGGCTTCACCGTCGCTGGAGATTCGAGGGAACCGACTGTTTTCGGATCGCTCTCTGCGAACTCTCGTCGGTCAGCTACGCTGGCAACGCGACAATGACCAGCAGGCGCTCCGCAGCATCCAGGAGGCATACATCCGCCGCGGACACCCATTCGCTCAGATTCGCTTGCAGAGGATCCCCGAGGATTCGACAATTGTAATGACGATCGATGAGGGCAGGCCTGCAAAACTCGAGCGCGTTAACATTTTGGGTGCTAGTTACTATGACGACAACACGATTCGGAGAGTGCTCGCGGTCGAGGAAGGTAAGCCCTTTGCACCGGAGGCGCTGGATCGGGGTGTGCAGGAATTGCTCGAGATGTATGACCACAAGGGGTTTCCCTTCGTTCAGGTGTGGATCGACAGCCTGGTGCTGAAACCAACGACATCACGGGTGCGGCTGACGGTTCACGTCGTTGAAGGTGAAATGAAAAATCTCAACCGCGTGGACATCGAGGGGTTGCAGAAAACACGACAGAATGTGGCGATCAAGCTTTCCGGGTTGCGGGCGGGAAAACCTTACAACGGTGCCAGGATCCGAGAGGCCTACTTACGCCTTTCAGCAAGCGGCATCTTCGATGATGTCGCTTATCCAACCATTCGCATCTCGCCGCAAGGTCTTGGCGTGGAGGCACTGATAAAAGTGATCGAGTCCAAGAGAAGCAACAGTTTCTCGGCCGCGCTTGGATATGCAGAACGTGAGGGGACAAGGGATCGTGCGCTCAGTGGTATCGTACAGCTTGATCTTCTCAACATTGGTGGGTTGCTTCGTGATGTCGGCGTCTTCTGGCGTAGCGATGGGGCAGGACGGATTCAGACCGAGCTCGCGTTCCGCCAACGCTTCTTCCTGGGGCGTCGCATGAGTCTTGGCCTTTCACTACAACAAGTGGGGCAGGATACCGTTTACACGTGGCAGTCGCTTGGTGTGGAGACCGCCGCCCCGATCGGTAGGCTGTGGGGCGGGTTGTTGGGGCTAGACTTCGCGGCTCATGGCGATCGTAATACGTTCGCCGAGGGGGATGTTGCGAAAAGTCGTCGATTTCGTTTTGTCGGTGGGCACACTTTTGTGTGGGGTACGCGGTACCGCGGCAACTTCCTCGAGCTGGTCAATCGTTATGCCTTTGCGAGTAAGCGTGTCGATGCCAGGGGGGCTAATAACACCGCATCCATGTCACAACACATCGTGGAGTCTGATGTCAAGACGGCGTTGGAGCTACCACAGAATTTTCACATCGTCAATCACGCCGCGTTTAGAATGCTCAGTAGCGAAGAAGCTGAGGTGCCACTCTCCGAACAGTTCCAGCTGGGGGGCGCAGCGACGGTCAGAGGGTATCGCGAAAATCAGTTTCACGCGCGTAGGGTGGCGTACTCGAGAACGGAACTCTTGATGGGCCGGAGCCGTGCTGAGAACGGCTATATCTTCGCCGACGTCGGGTACTACATTCGTGACCAGCAGAATGCTTCCGGATCATCAACGACGACGAGCCGTTTTATATTTGGCCACGGCTTTGGTTTGCGGACGCAGTCACGGGCCGGCAACATAGACATCAGTTTTGCCGTCGGTGAAGAGTTGTCTCTCCGTCACACAAAGGTCCACGTCATCCTCAACCGCAAATTCTAGAGTCGCCGCAGGCTGGCCCGGGCCAATTCCCGTTGGCAGCAAGCCGATCAGGGTGATATGATGTCGCGGTAACGCCGGGCAGTGCCTATAGCCCCGGTTCGTCTGGTGCGTCAGGCTTCCGGATCGGGGAACTACTCCAGAAAAGAGACGCGATGAGACAACTACGATTGGATGGCGAGACGCTCACCCTGACGCAGGTCGAGGCCTTCCTTGCCAAGGATGCGCAGGTGGATGCGACCGAAACCTCCTGGGAAAAGGTTGCAGCGGGCGCGCGTTTCTGTGAGGAGATTGCCTACGGGGACAAAACTTACTACGGGATCAATACCGGTTTTGGCGTTCTAGCAAACAAGCGCATCGCAAAAGCCTCGCTGGAAAAGTTACAAAGAAACCTTCTGCGCAGCCACGCGACCGGGATGGGCGCTGACTTGCCCGAGGATATAGTCAGGCTGATGTTGCTGTTGAGGGTTAACTCGCTGCTACGCGGGTATTCCGGTGTCTCCACAGAAGTTATCAAACATCTGCTCGCCTTTATCAACCGAGGGTTGATACCGGCGATTCCTGCCTACGGCTCCGTCGGTGCCAGCGGAGATCTTGCCCCATTAGCGCATATGTCGTTGCCGTTGATCGGTGAGGGGTGGGCTTATCTCGGTGG
>JAOTUR010000171.1 GCA_029863805.1 Candidatus Krumholzibacteriia bacterium
TCGCTTGAAAGAGAGCACCGATCTCGATCGTGGCTCGATGATCACCTCGCCGTCGACCGCACCCACGCTGCCATCCGGCTCGATCGTGACCCTGAGCGCTGAGCCATCCGCCCTGACCAACACCGTGCTTGGACCCGCTGACTCGAGGATCTTCACCCCCCCTGCCGCACGAACCACCACACCGTCGTCGGCGGTGATGCGGTAGCTTTGTGCTCCTTCGTCCAGCAGCGCACGAATGTTGGGCTCCATTCCACCCGAGCGCGCAAACCTGCCGGTCCTACTCGGCGCGGCACAGGAACTCACCAGCAAAGCGAGACACATGCCCACGATCAGTTTTCTCATGATCAACTCCCCAAAGCTATGGTACCCAGGATCGCCGCGCGAGAGGCACCCGTGGCAACATGAATCACGTTTCTGTGTGCAAGGAGTGTTTCCCGCGCCAGAACGGCAAAATCAACCGCCTCTTTGGCTTCCGGTGGAACACCCAATTTTTCGATAGTATCTACCACGACGGGGTCGAGCCAAGCACGCAGCTCGCTTAGCATGGTCGGGTTGCGCGATCCGCCTCCGGTGACCAGGACCTCATCGATATCACCCGCCGGTCGGACAAAATCTCTGAGCGCCGCATCGATGCTCCGTGTGGTCAACGACACGGCGGATGCGAGTATATCTTCGCGCTTCAGACCTTCCGCTTCCGCCTTCGACAAGAACTCCCACGCAAATCGTCCCCCAAACTCGTGGTGTCCCGCCGATTTCGGTGGCGTGTGCTCGAAGAACGTGAGACCAAGAAACGTATCGACCAGCGATTGCGAAGGCTTGCCCTCAGCCACCAGCTCGCTCAACTTTTCGTAACTTCCCTCTTTGGGGTAGAGAACGCGGTACAGCTCATCGACAATCATGTTGCCTGGCCCCGTATCGAAAGCGATCACCTCGCCCAAGCTGCAATTCTTGGGGAGATAGGTAAGGTTGGCGATGCCTCCGATGTTCAAAATAATACGGTCCTGCGTCTTGCTTCTTCTGAGCAGAAAATCGACATACGGGGCAAGCGGCGCACCCTGGCCGCCGAGAGCAATATCGGCCGCGCGAAAATCTCCGATCGTGGTCACGCCGGTGAGCGCCGCGATCATGCCCGGCGGGCCCATCTGCAACGTACCCGCGATCAGCGTCATGCCGTCCCCTCGTGGTGGCACATGCGCGACCGTTTGCCCGTGCGAACCGATGAAGTCGACGGTCTCCACCCCCGCCTGACGACACACCGAATGAAACGCCCCCGCGAATGCCGTGGCAACACTCGTATGCATCACAGCAATATCCTCGGCCGTGCACTGCTCACCAAAAGCGATGTCACGAAGCGAGCTCTTCAACTCATCCGGGTAGGGCACGGTCACAAACGTCACCAGCTCGAGTCGCGACAGATCTTCGCCGGCGGGCATCTCGACCAACGCAGCGTCAATCCCATCCATCGATGTGCCGGACATGAGACCGACGGCCACAAAGGAGTCTTTGTCGAGTATATCCTGGAGTCGTTTTACCATTGCCTACCCGTACCCTCCGGGCATGTTATCAGCTGAACGGGCCTCTTACGCACGATAGGCGGCACTACGCATTGGCGTAAAGGAGGGTTAGACCGGTGACAAAACCTGAACAGTCTGCGCAGCACCCAACGAAGATAGCCTAACGTGTCATCCCGGACGTCAAACCACTGATGATCTGGCGTTGAAAAACCAAAAACGCCAGTATAACGGGAAGCGACGCGATCAACGCGCCTGCCATCAAGTGACCCCAATCGGTACTGTGTGCGCCCTGCGACAACAAGGCAAGCCCCACCGGCAGCGTGCGCATCGACGTCGTGTTGGTGAGTATAAAAGGAAACAAAAAAGAATTCCAGTTGATAAGGCATGTGTGGATGGCGACCACCGCCAAGGCGGGTTTTAGCATCGGCATGACCACGCGAAAGAGCACGGTGAGCTCACCCGCGCCCTCCAGACGTGCCGCCTCTTCACAATCCGGGGGGATGGTCACCAGAAACTGCCGGATGAGAAAAATATTGAAGGGGTCTGCGGTAAAGGGCAGCGTAAGCGCTGCATAGGTATCGATGAGATGAAGTTTTTGCATAAGAATATAGAGTGGTACCAGGATCACCTGTTTTGGCAACATGATCATCGATATCACAAGGAAAAACAGTATCTTGCCTCCAGGAATCCGGTAGCGCGCAAACGCGTACCCCGCCATTGAACATATGAGAATATTCCCGACGAGAACGATGGTCACGACCACGACGCTGTTGACAAAGTAGCGATCAAACGGACCGGCCTGCCAGACCTCGCCGTAGTAGCGTAGGCTCGTCCCGTCAGCGGTGCGCAGCGATATGGTGATCATCCACACCAAAGGGTACGCCATAACCGCAAGGATCAATATCAGGGCTACGATCTGCAGGTTTCGTTTCATTGTCGTGTCACACCATTTCTAGCCCACGGTACCCGAACGGCCGAACTGAGGACGAAAACGTCTAATGGCAAAAATCGAGAATACGCCCGAGAGGACAAAAACGGCATACGCAATAGCGCTCGCGTAGCCGTAATCGAGATGACGGAACGCCGCCTCGTACAAGTACAGCACCAGCGTATCTGTGGACCCCAGTGGTCCCCCCTGCGTCATGACGAACACCTCGATAAAAATCTGGAAGGACCGGATCGTGTTGATCACCAGCACAAAGCTGATCACCGGACGTAGCATGGGTACTGTTACGTAACGAAGCGTGGCCCTAAAACCCGCGCCCTCCAACTCGGCCGCCTCGTAGAGCTCCTTGGGTATCCCCGCGAACGCTGCATCAAAGATGATGGCGTAGTAGCCCATGGCGGCCCACACGTCCATGACCATGATGGCGGGAAGTGCAGTTGTGGGATCGGTCAACCACCCGTGTCCACCCAAACCCAGCAGGGATAGTGCTTGATTGAGCCCCCCGTTCGGCGCATAGAAAAGCTTGAAGAGCAGAGAGATCACCACCATCGATATGATCGATGGCAAAAAGAAGCCAGCTTTGAAAAGGCTCTTACCGGCAATACGGCCTCGCAAGAGAATGGCGATACCCAGCGCGCCGATGGTTGTCAGCGGTACCGTGCCCAGGACAAAAACCAGTGTGTTGCGCAACGCTCGGGCAAAGCGCGGATCTGTAAACAGTCGAGCAAAGTTATCGACACCGACCCATGATGTCTTCTCGACAGCGAGCGGATTGTAGGAAAGAAATCCCAGGGTAAAGGAGAAGACAAACGGAAAGACGTAAAACACCGCATACACGATCGCCCACGGAAGGAGCAGCACCACGACCGGTGGCAGCCGGAACCTGTCAGTGTTTGCGGGACGACCTTTCATGAACCTCCGCCGAAACGCCAATTGCTGTGGATCGTGATGACCCTGAGGCGACCTCCGCAGCGCGCTCTGACCTTTAGACGCGCGCGAGGACCGGGAGCCGAAGGGTCATCACCATCCGCAGCCCCGCTCTTGAGCGCGGGACGCGCACGAGGACCGGGAGTCGAAGGGTATCACCGTCCGCAGCCCGAGCCTCGAACGCGCTGCGCTTACTGGAAACGTTCGAGCACCTTCTCGATCTCCGCCGCCGCCGCCGCGAGCGACTCGCGTGCCCCGGTCCGTCCGTAGAGCACCTCTTCGATCGAACGGTTGATCACATCTTCCATGTCGATCCAGCCGGGATGGGCCGGAGCCGTGCGGCTGGTCAGTGACTGCTCGACAAAGACGCGCACTCTCTCGTCTTCGACAAACGTGGGATCATCCAGCACCTTCTTAGACGCCGGGAACACGCTCTTTACTTCGAGGCAAATTTTCTTGGCCTGTTCGTAGTCCTGAAGAAAGCGCGCAAGCTTTAACGCTTCCACCTTGCGTTCGGAGTTCTTGAAGACCACGAGCATTTCCGCCCCGGCAAAACTGGCGTGGCTGCCGCTCGCCCGGCTCGGTCTGGGTACGAGCGCGACGCGGTACTCGAGATCCGGTGCCTCAACCGCGTAGTTGCGCAGGTTCCACGCACCGGAGATCTGCATGCCGAGCCGGCCGCTCTTGAAATTGTGGTCCAAAACCTCCTGCTTTTCCTTTAGCGAATACTGGGCGAGCGCCTCATAGAATTCGAGTGCCTGTAGATTCTCGTCGCTGCCAAACACCACCGAGCCGTCTTGGTCCAGGATCCCGCCACCATTGCCCCACGCAAAGGCCATAAATTTCTTATAAAGCACATATCGTTCGCCCAAATTGAGACCAAAACCATGAATGTCATCGGAGAGCGCGTCGATCAGCATCGCCGCCTTTAGCAAATCGTCCCAGGTCTGGGGAGGCTCGGCGGGATCGAGGCCCGCGCGAACAAACAGATCCTCATTATAGAAAAGCGCCCGCGAACCCTGCACCCACGGCAGACCGTAGATCTTACCCTGCCACTCGGCGCTCTCCCACATGATGAAGCTGTCGGCGACTTCGGTGTAGACCGCCGTGAGGTCCTCCAACACACCCTCGTAGCTAAATCTGGGTAGCCACGTCGACCCCAGCTCGCACAGATCGGGCTCGGTGCCCGATGCCACCGCCGCCTGAATCTTCTCCAACCCGCTCTTCCATGTGAGCTGCTCGACGTCGACCTTTATACCGGGATTTTGTCTTTCGAACTCACGGATCATGGGCTCGACGATGCCGGTATCCCAAAACTGCCAGAAGCGTAGCGCCCCATCCTTGTCGCTCGCCGAACCGCATCCGCCGGCGAGGCCCGACATCACCACCATCACCAGAATCGCCGCAAGGATTCTTTTCAATCTCGCTCCCCCAACGCTCGCGCCAGAAACCCGTCCGCCTCGGCCAGCGCCGACTCCGCAGTCGTCCTGTCCACACCGCGCTTGACCATGATGACGCTCACCTTGACGTTTCTCCCCGACCGTTCGTACACATCCGCCGCATCGTCGTACCCCATACCGGTGAGTAACGAGATGATGCCCTTGGCGCGCTCCTGGAGTTTCTCGCTGGTGGGTTTGAGGTCCACCATCAGATTCTCGTACACTTTGCCCAGCCTCACCATGCTGGCCGTCGTGATCATGTTGAGAACCATCTTCTGCGCGGTTCCGGCCTTGAGCCGGGTCGATCCCGCCACGGCCTCGGGGCCCACCACCACATTGATCTCGATATCGACGTCGGCATGGATCTTTGGGTTGCAGGTTAAAAAAACCGTTCCTGCGCCGCGCGATCTCGCCGCACGCAGCACCCCCATGACATAGGGTGTGCGCCGGCTGGCCGTGATACCCACAACGGTGTCCTTATCACATACGGCACTCTTCGCCACGTCGGCTTCACCCGATGCCTCGCTATCCTCAACTCCCTCGCGCGAGAGAAACACCGTCTCTCGGCCTCCCGCGATCATGCCTACCACCATCTCCGCGGGCACCCCAAAAGTCGGCGGACATTCCGCCGAATCGAGGATACCCAGACGCCCGCTGGTCCCCGCGCCAAAATAAACCAGCCGCCCACCGCCCTTGAAGGACGCGACCACCAGGTCGACGGCGCGGGCGATCGAGGGGATGGCACCACGCACCACATCGGGTACCCCTCGGTCCTCCGTGTTCATCGCCTCGAGAACCTGTTCGGTGGGTGCCAGATCGATACCCACCGTACGTGGGTTGCGCTGCTCGGTGGTGAGACTCTTGAGCTCTTCGAATATCTTGCGCTGGTGTCCCGACACGGTTCGAACTCCCGTAACATGCCCAAGCCGTGGCCCGAGATGACCGTTTCCTGCCCACGGGCCGTTCCCATGCACCATCCATCACAAAAATCAGGCCCGAGTCTAGCAGAAAGCAAAAATTCTGGAAAAGGTTTTAGAAAGAGGCGTGGGGGTTCAATCGAACATGAGCGCTCGAGGCGGGAAACCGCCGGCGAGGCGGATTATCGCGTCCGCATCAGCTTGCCGCGGTGTGTGGTTTTCTGGCCACCCTGATCGATGGACACGACGAATAAATAGACCCCGTTGGCGACGTCACCGCCGTCCCAGGTCTTGCCATCCCAACGCACCGCGTTTTGACCCACGGCCCGGGCGGACAGCGGGATGGGCAAACGGGCCACCTTCTTACCGCTGGTCGTAAAAATATCGATCTTGCCATCCGAGATTTCCACATCGTTGGAGTAAACAAAGTAGGTCTCGTCGGCAAACGGGTTGGGATAGGCAATCAGATCGCGTACGCCGACATCTGTTCCCACCGCAAGGTTGAACGCAAACTCGGCGTTATCGACGAATACCGACGCCCTGTGCGCGCCCGGCTCGAGGGTGGCCGAGAAGCCGACCAGCCAGGTCGTCGAATCCTGAGGACTGGGGTGCGAAAAGTCGAGAGCAGCGATATCGGTCGTATCCACCCGAACCCGGATGAGCCCGGGATCTATGACCAGTGGCGCCCTCAGCTCGAAGACGTAATCGCCGCGGGCGGGAACGAGATCCCCATCGATAACCGGTCGACCGTTGATGCGAAGCGCGACATCGAGTTGCACCTTGAACACGAATTCGGCCACCATGTGATAATCGTTTGCCGTCGTGTCTGCTGCCTGGTGCGCACGCAAGATGATATCGTACGTCTTGGGAAGGATCTTGTGCTTGAATGTGACCTCGTACTTCCTGGCGGCGTCGAGCCCTATATCGACGAGAGGTGTCACCGTCATCTGGTTGGTGGCATCGATACCGTCAATCTCGAGTGAGAGCGTATCGATCGCGACTTCGTCCGCGATGACCGCCCGGATCTCGACCGAATCGCCCGCGCTGGTCGAAAGCAGTAGGTCTCCGGAGTCGAACGGCTGGTCATCCACCGTCACCTCGAAGCGTGGAGGGCCCGCGTCGATGCGAAGCAGCGGGTCCCCCAGGATGTGATACCGTTTGGCCTGGCCCTTGGCACCGAGGCCGGGCCCGTTGGGGTAGAGGAGCAGATCCTCGATCTCCGCCGCGGTCATGACCTCACCCATGATCCAGCGCGCCTGCGAGCGGTCGCTGGGGATCACGGGAGCGGTGGGTGGATCGGTAAAAAACACACGGGTTATGATGGCTGTGTACTGCGAGTTCGGCCGCAAGAACTCGAACCCCGTGCTGGCATAGGTGCAAACGGCGCCCTTGTTATCGAGAAGCAAGAGCAGCTCGGACAAACAGTCGCCGTTGGGCCCGCTTTGCGAGGCTCGCAGGAGCTCCCTGTGTACCGCGTAGTCGCTCATATGGCACCCCATCCCAAACAGGATAAACGGGCGCCCCGTATTCAAGACGTTTGCATAGTCGGGGGGGCCCAGGTTGCTCGAGCTGGTGAACAACCACTCGTGCGTGATCAGGTACCGGTTCATATGAGCCTGAAAACTCACGATGGTGGCACCCTTGCTCATCTCGCCCAGCAGCACCGGCGTGGCCTCCAGCCGCGTAAGCTGTGTCTGGGCGAAGGAGGATACACAGTCGGCGGGATGCGAGATGCGATCGCTGAGAAAAAAACGAACCACGTCGTAGCCCCCGGCCAGCGAGTTCTCCGTGGTAGTGGCCGCAAACTCCTCGGGGGTCTGGAAGTCATCACCCACATCGCAGGTGGTACCGGTGCCGGACCAGCGGTCATCGGCGATGCGGATCATCCGTCGGCGCCAGAAATCGCCGGCGCCCGGTTTTTCG
>JAOTUR010000007.1 GCA_029863805.1 Candidatus Krumholzibacteriia bacterium
AACGCCCGGCTTCAACATCAAGGATGCGACCGGCCAGGTGTACGTAATCAAGTTCGACCCGCCCGGGTTTCTGGGTCTAACCACCGGGGCCGGCGTCGTCTCCAACCGAATTCTGTACGGTGCCGGATACAACGTGCCCGATGATGCGGTCGTTACCTTTCGGCGTGAGGACGTGGCGGTTGGTCCCGGCGTGGAACTGAAAGATGGAGCCGCCATGACCGAAGTCGACCTCGATGCGCTTCTGAGCAGTGTGGCGGCGTTGCCAAGCGGCGAATGGCTGGCCATCTCCAGCAGATTCCTAGATGGCAAGCCGGTGGGGCCTTTCGATTATAAAGGTCGCCGCAAGGACGATGCCAACGATCGTGTCCGGCACGAAGACCGCCGCGAATTACGCGGACTGTACGTGTTTGCCGCCTGGCTCAGTCATTTCGACACCAAGCAGCACAACTCGCTGGACATGTACGTGACCGAAAATGGGCGCAGCTACATCAAACATCACCTAATCGATTTTGCCAGCACCCTGGGCGCCGGTGCACGCGGCCCGGCCGCGCGCCACGGCTATGAGTTCACCGTGGACCCGCTGCCGTTTTTCGGGCGCATCATTTCGGCCGGTCTGATAGAGGACCCCTGGCGCCGGCGTACGCGGCCGCGCGAACTGCCGGAGGTGGGGTTCTTCGATAGCGAACAGTTCGATCCCAAGCGATTCAAACCGCTCCAGCCCAACACGGCGTTCGCCAATACCACTCGTCGTGACGCCTACTGGGCGGCCAAGATCGTGGCCGCCTTCACTGACGAACATATTCGCGCTATCGTCGAGCAGGCCAAGTACCCGCACGCCGAGGCAACGAACTACATCACGCACGCGATGATCGTCCGCCGCGACAAGATCGCGCGCGCGTTCTTCGAAGAGATTCCGCCCTTGGATTTCTTTGTCAATTCCGGCGGCGGCGTGCGCTTCACCGACCTCGGCGTCAAGCACCACGTCTACCCCGGTGCAAGCACGCGCTACCGCGTGCGCTGCGCGGCCGTGAACGCGGATCGAAAAGCAGCCAGCTGGACGCCGTGGACCGACCTAAGTGGCAACATCATTTCACTATCGTCCGGTCCGGCCGCGACCGCGAGCCAAGCAGACGGAGAATACCCTTTTCTAGCCATTGAACTGCAGGTCGATCGTGGCCAGGGTTGGAGCCGTTCTGTGACGGCCTACCGCGCGCGCGCCAGCGGGCGAGTCATCGCCGTGGATCGCTAATCGCCTCACCGCCTGACAACGGCCAATGGCCACCGTGGGAAACCGCGCCGGCTTGGGCTTGCGGCCTGCCCTTGTGATGACCTACAATTGAAGCGAACTCATCCTGGTTGCCGCAGACACCCCTTGAGATCGCGAGTTGAACCGTCCCTATGCAGCTGCGCCTCCTGACGCACCTTCTTGTGCTGAACCTGGTTTTCTCCGCCGGGACCGCTGCGGCGGCTGCGCGGGCGAACGTGGACAGCACCGAAGCAAGCGAGGCGAGCGCGGGCGGGATTGTAAGAAAACTGTTCAAACCCAAGTTCTCCAAGTGGGGCTTCGTGTGGGTCCCGCGTGCGTACTATTCATCCGAGACCAGCCTGGGACTCGGTGCCCACGTTCTCAAATCGTTTCGGGTGTCCGCGGACGACCCATACTCCGACGTTCGTTTGAAGGGACGAGTGACGCTCAAGGGCCAGAGTTCGGGCGAGCTTCGCCTCAAGCTGGTGTGGGCAGAGGGCCGGTATTTGTTCAACACCAAGCTGTTCATCAGCACCATACCGCTGCGTTTTTACGGCATCGGACCGGCCACGCCCGCGTCGAACAAGGAAGTGTACCGGCCGCAGAACACGCTTTACTACGCGGAGATTCTTCGTAGCATCGCGCCTCACTTCAAAGTGGGACTGCGCGGCGAAGTAGAGAATTGTCGGCTCATCGAGCACGAGCCCGACCGGCAGCTGGCGGGTGCGATGATCGCGGGCGTGAGTCCGTCCACCGTTCTGGGCGGTGGGGTGCTGCTCGAGTGGGATACGCGCGATCGTGGTTACTCACCACGGTCCGGCAGTCACCACCAGGCCTTCTTCCTGGGCTTCGACGACGGCGTCGGCGACGGTCACGACTTCACCGTCTACAACGTGGACCTGCGGCGGTACGTCGGGATCGGCGGCGGACGCGTTCTGGCGGCCCAGGCATTCATGTATGGCACCGACGGCAGTCCGCCCTTCTGGCGCCTGGCCGCTCTGGGCGGCCGCGCGCACTCACGCGGCTACCGCACGGCGCGCTATCTCGATCGGGTGATGGTGTCGGCCCAGTTGGAGCTGCGATCGTCCCTGTGGAGGCGGCTCGGTGGGGTTGTCTTTGCCGGCGCGGCGGTGGTTGGGCCACAGCTGGACAGGCTAAAGGCCAACTACATCCGGCCCACGTTCGGCCTCGGCCTGCGCCTGGGATCGAACGACGAGGTGAACGCGCGCGTGGACCTGGCCATCGGCCAGGATTCGGTGCGCGGCTACGTCACCCTCGACGAGGCGTTCTAGCCCGCCTTCATCGCTTACCATCGTGCGATAATCGTGCACACGGCTTCGGCCGAGATGGCTAGACTGGCACCGGTCAACCGCCTGTGCGCGAGCAGGTGCAAAACGGGCGTACCCTCACTTGAAATCTTCCTTGCGCAGCGAATGGTGCTTCATTCTGGCGAAGAGACCGCGCGGCGTGATGCCGGCTTTCGCCGCGGCCTCTGCAATGCGACCGTTGGTCGCTGCGAGAAGGTGGGTGAGGTAGCGTCGTTCGAAAGCGTTAGCGGCTTCGCGGCGCGCCTGTCTAAGCGGTTTGGCAAAGTATTCTGCCGTGGGTTCTCGTGCCTCGGACAACGGTCCGGCCGCGGCAGGCCTTGATTTGTGAGACGTCCCTCCGATCTCGTCCGGCAGGTCCAGCAGCGTCAGCGAATCACCGTTGGCTAATAAGACGGCCCTCTCCATCACGTTGATTAATTCCCGCACATTGCCCGGCCATCCGTAAGCGACCAGTGCGTCCATAAAATCGGGCGTGATTGTCGAGATGGGCCGGGCGAGCCGGGCACGGAAGATGGCAAAGTAGTTCTCGACAAGCGCTGGTATGTCCTCCTTGCGGTCACGGAGCGGCGGCACGGTCAAGGTGACGACGCCGAGCCGGTAGTAGAGGTCCTCTCGCAGGCGGCCTGTCTCGATTTCCTCGGATGGGTTACGATTGGTCGCGGCAACCACCCGCACGTCGACTTGGATCATCCTCTCGCTGCCGATCCGTTGGAACGTCCTTTCCTGCAGTATCCGCATGAGCTTGACTTGCAGGTTTTGCGACATCTCGGCGACCTCGTCCAGGAAGATGGTTCCCCCGTGTGCCATTTCGAAATAACCGCGGTGGTCATGCTTGGCTCCCGTAAACGCACCCTGCCGATGACCGAAAAGCTCGCTCTCCACGAGGCCCTCGGGGATGGCAGCGCAGTTCACCGGGATGAAGGGGTTACCGGAACGAGGACTCTCGGCATGTATTGAACGCGCTAGCCATTCTTTGCCAACACCTGTCTCACCAAGAATAAGCAGTGTGGTGTCCGATTCAACGACGCGTCGCGCGACGTTCATTAGTCGATGCATCGCCGGGCTCGATGAGACAAAATCTCCGAGCCTGTTCTCTTCCGAGTCGGCGACTTTGAGCTGCAGTTGGGCCGTGGTCAAGCGATTCTCCAAGAGCGCTGCCAGAGTGGCATTCAGGGTATCATCGTGAATTCCCGTCCACAGAACCGCCACGGCTCCCGCCGCCACCAACCCAGCCTGGATCTCCGCGTCGTCGTCTGTCCGAAAGACAATGACATCGGGGGCACCCGGAAGGGCCCGAATGGCGGCGATGCTATCCTCAATGGGTGAGGGGAGCTCGCTCTCGGCGGCCGCTACCACATCGAATGACTGGGCGGCGAGGCGTTGCCACAGGTTCTCTCCCTTTTTTTTGACGCCAATGAGCGCGTCGCGATCGCGCAGCAGATTCTTGACCCGCCGTTGGGTTTTCTCATCCTCCACAAGGAGGAGTATCCGGATTAGCATAAAAGTCACCCCCGAGGTTAGTGAAGCACAGGTTCCGATAAATTCGGAAGCACAAATTCCGAAGCCAGAGCAACAACGACCGCAGACAACTGTTCACCTGTCTCTTAACCCGTTGTTAAAAAGATAGTTGAGTAGATATCGGCAAGAAATGCCGATTTGGCACCTCAATTGCGTTATTGCGAAGCGACGAGTCGCCAGCGGTCTCCAGACCCCGGCAAGCAAACCACACGTAACAACCAGACCCCGATCTTGACCCGCCGCTTTGATCTGCGCCGGTGTCATACAGGGGAGGGTGAACCGAGCGGCGCCTGCGCCGTCGCGTTCCCCGCAAAACTCAGACAACGGACGGAGAGAGCTCATGGGCAGTCGCGTTATTTGTCGCTGCAAGTTTCAATTGTTAATCCTTCTTGTGATAGCTGCCGGTATCAACGCGCTCGGCAACACGGTGTGGGCCCAGGTCCGCGGTGTCAGTTACACACTGACCCCGGTCATCGAAGGTATCCGTTTCGCGGATGATGCCGCCTTGAAACACACGACTCTTTTTGGTGGCCGGATCGGTTTTGCCTTCGGTGAGTTCATTGAATTGAACGGTATTTATCTGTTCAATAATGATCTGCGGACTGATTTTGGCGACCTGTCGGGCTTCGACACAGCAACCTTGGCACTGTTGCGGCAGCTGCCCGCACGAGGCGTCGACTTTCACCGGTTTGGCGGTGATGTGAAGTTCAACATCGGTCGAGGGGCCTTTTTCCCGTTTATCACGCTCGGTAGCGGCGTCGTGCGTTTTGACCCCGCCGAGCTCAACAAGAGCGAGGCGATATATCTGAGCGGAGGCATCGGTGTTCAGTACAGTTTCAGGGAACGCTATACTGTCGTTGCTCAGGCGAACAATTTGTCTTATCGCTACGATCCCGCTTCATCGCTGCTTTCCCAAGACGAGCTGGCCTCGCTGGGTCTTATGTCGAGTGATATCGAGCGAATCGACGTCAACAACTTTGCCGCAAGCATCGGCTTGCAGTTTTATCTGGGCGGACGTACTCGCGGTGAGCTTACTGACCTTGATCGTGCGTTACAGGAGCAATTTCGAGCGGGTCTCAAGGGTATCGCGCTGCGCCTGGAGCCCACCGCGGGTGAAGTGAACTTCGACCAAGCACTGGGTTTCCGCGACGACCAGCGGTTTGTGGGCATCGCTGCCGGCATCGACCTGGGGGCCTTGGTCAGCCTGCGTGGCTTCTATTGGCGAGGTACCGAGGATGACTCGTGGACACAGTTCGACGACCTGCAGGCTTACGGCGGTGAGCTGAAGCTGGCGTTCAACGACGTCGCAGGCAGCCTGACGCCTTATGTGATGGCTGGTGGTGGTTACATGGACGCCCGGGATGGCTACGTCGGCAACGGCACGGCCGCTGTCGAAGATCGCCCGTTCGCGTTTGGTGGTGTGGGAATCGTCCTTCCACTCGGCAGTGCCTTGAGCGTGGATGGTGGGGTGCGCGCGATGTTGATGAGCTCTTCAGGGGTCGACAACGTCAGCGATCCCAGCAGTGTTGAAACCAGCACTATGGTCACAGCCGGCATCAGTTTCGGTCTCGGTTCGGGTAAGGGTAAGTCGGGTGGGGTGTTCGGTCGTGAGATGGCGGCTTCGCGTAGCGAGCGCGAACAGCTTGCGTCGAAATTAACGGGTCAGGAGCAGAAGCTCTCGCGTACCGAAACTCGCATCGACTCGCTGGTAGCAGTCGTCACCGCGCAGCAGCAAGCGCTGAGCGAAGCGCCTCAAAGCGACACGGTGGTGGCAAAGTCAGATCCGGCGACGGTGGCGGCCGCACAGATGCCAACGCGCTCGAAGTCCGGCCAGGATAGCACCAAGGCCGAGACGGTGCGCACGGTTTCGCCCACCTTGGTTACCGCCCAGGGACGAGGTGATCGCTGGATGAGTGTGCCTGTACCCGAGGAAGGGGAGCTTTACGTTCGCTTCGGTAAGCCCGGTGGCGTAAGCGTCGAGACGATCGGCGGCGAACCTCTCACCTATTATATCGATCCGACCACCGGGTCGCTGATCCCCGTTGGGTCCCCGCCGGCGATGGCGACCACGACGCCAGCGGGTGTCGCCACGCCTTGGCCGCAGACCGTGCCCGCCGGGCAAAGTCCTGCTTTGACGCCCGCGCAGGTGCAGGAGATTATTCGCGGCGTTCTTCGTGAAGAGCGCGCACAGGCGCCTGTCGAGAGCCCCGCGACCAGCGAGGCGGAAGCGATACAACGTCTGCAGGATGCCATCGACAGCCGCCTCGGCGATATGGAGGCTCGCTTTGCCACTTTGAAGGAAGAGCAGGCAAGCGCACAGAAACCCCAGCCGTACCGTGAGGTTATTGAAGACGAGCCGACCGTGAACTTGCGGCCGCCAAAGGTTCAAGAGGTTGCGCCACCCGTCGGTGAAGCGGGCGTGGTAACGACTGCGATGGCGTCGCCCAGGTCGCGTTTCGCGGGCGTTCATCCGCTCCTCGGTTATAACATCGATCGCCCGCACCAGGCGTTGGTCGGTGTGCGCGGTGAGTTGCATCGTCCAGGCCGACCGTACCGGCTATTGCCCGAGGTCGTGGTCGGCTTCGGTGACAACAAGACCACGTACAACGTCAACCTCAACGGTGCCTACGATCTCGGTATCGGATTGGCCGACTACCTGTATCCCTACGGTGGGTTGGGTCTGGGTTTTCTCGACCGCGATGACCTAGAGCTCGTTCTAAACCTGTTGATCGGAAGCGATGTACGCACTGCCTATGGCACGTTCTTTATCGAGTATATGAATCAGGATTTCGACAACAACCGACTACTTAGCGGATACCGCTTGAGATTCTAACGTCATGAATCGCTTCATCTTTTTGGTCATATTATTTTTTGGGCAAGTTGGGTGGTTCCCCGAGGCCGCACACGCACAAAACGCGGCGGACACGGTGGCGACCGGTGTGCCGGAGGACCCGCCACCCATGGTGCGCGGGTTTGTGCGTACCAGGTTCATGGATGCCAGTGGCGTTCGCATTCGCTTGCTTCGCGATAATCGCGGGGTGCGAATTCTACGGCTACCCATGCGAGTATTACCGACGGTACCGACGCAGGACTCAATGGCGCTGGCCGGGCCGATGCTTGCAGACACTGCCCGCATCGATCTTTATCGCATGGAGACACGGTTGATTGAGCATATCGACCGACGGCTGGTTGAATTCGAACGTTCACAGAGAGCGGCCTTGACCGCGCTTGTGCGCTCGCCTTCGTCGCTGCTGCAATCGAGGGACTCCGGCAGTGGCTCCGCATTCACGACACCCATTCCCATACCGGTGCCCGTGGGTGGTCGTGCCGACGCGTTGACCGGGGATACGTTGCTCGCATCGTCCCAGGGGACAGATACGTCGACGGTAGACACGTTGTTGACACCGCTCACGGCGGCGGACACAACGGGCGATGCAGGTCTTGCACTAACATTACCGCGGCACATGCCTCCGCCGCGTACATCAGCTGAGGTGGAGCGCGCGATTCTGGATACCGGACTTCTTCGTACGGTAAGCGTTCTATTCGAAAACAATCAGGCCACGCTCTTGCCCGCTTCCGCGACCATCTTGAGTGCGTTGGGTATCGTGCTGGAGCGACACCCGGATGTCCGATTGGAAGTCCGTGGACACACCGATAGCCGGGGGACCGCCGAACACAACCTGCATCTTTCTCAAGCACGCGCGAGTGCGGTTCGAGTCTATCTCTTGAAGAACTTTGCGATCGATGCGCAGCGACTCCTTGCTCAAGGGTACGGGGAGGCTCGGCCGATCGCCGATGACTTTACAGCCACGGGCCGCGCACTAAACCGACGCGTGGAATTCGTGGTTCTCGGTCAGTGACGTGAAAGTTCCTATGAATTCGGAATTTACCCTTGCGAACGTCGGTCGGGATTAGCGGCCGCCGACAACGCTGTTGCGCTCTTAATCTGTTGTGTATAATATCGTTAAGCAGTATCGCCTAACGTGTTTGCGTCCGGTACCGCCTGGTAGACCGTGATCTGCCGCGACTGTGCGCACGGGCGGAGTAAAGGAGAAAGGTCATGAAGAAGGAGCGGGACGACGAGAAAGCGGTTGAAGAGGAGCCCGCGCCCGCCGTCAAGCCGCCGGGCACGGAGACGCCGCGGCCAAAACCGAACCACAATTATCCCCCGAAACCAAGACGATAAGGGGATGGGTCAGCAAAAAGCCGCCGAACAAATTTGCAAGAGTGTATCATGAGATGGTTAGCGTCGTGCAAACGCTACCCCGGGGGTGAATGGGGCGCAGCGTCCCGCGTAGGTATTCGTGCACAAGAAAAGAAACCAGCCAAGTGGGCAACAAGACGAGGAGAGTAAAATGAAGATTCGCAAAGGGGTTTTGGCAAGTGTCTTAGCTGTAGTCCTGACAGTCTGTACGCTCGTCGCATCGGCGACGGCGAAAGACGCAAATTTCGCCATCGGTGTCAGGCCGATTGGTTTCAGCACGAATCCAGACCAATACACGCTCGGCGTTCAATCGGTCATGGGCCGTGTGTCGAGAATGCGTTTCGCTCCCAGTGTTGATTTTGGGTTTGGCGATGATGTTAATTTGACGGCGCTCAACTTCGATCTTAAGCTCGATCTCTTTTCACCTCCAAAGGCGAGCGCGCTTTTCTACGCAGGATTGGGGCCGACCATCAGTATTATTTCTCCGGATCAAGGTGATACGGACACGGAAATTGGGCTCAGTTTGGTTGGTGGCATAAAGCTGCCTTTCGGACAAAAGAACTATTACAACCTGGAGACCCGTTTTGGAATCGGTGATATTCCTGATTTCAAGCTGCTCATCGGAGTGATGTTTGGTTTTGGCCGTGTGGACTAATGGTGGCCGCGTGAGTTTCCGGTGCGCTACTCGGCGCCGACATGACCTTGCCCGAGGTCTCACCAGGATCTTACTACGGAGGTGAAAACCAAGATGAAACCTAAAGTTATCTCCTTTCTTGTAGCGATCGTGTTCGCCCTGATTATCCTCATACAGAACAGCCAGGTCGTTACGTTTCGGCTGTTTTGGTGGAAGGTGGAGATGTCGCAAATGATTGTCGTCTTAGTGATGCTTGGTATCGGATTTGTTCTGGGGCTGATTGCCGCCCGTTTTCCACGGACTTGATTGCGCGGCGCGTGTATTGGCGTTGGGACTTTCTCGCACCTTAGTTAGGAAGCGTGGGTATGAATGGGACAAATAGGTGGCCGGGGGCGCAGACAAAAGAAGACGGCAAAGTTTATTATTGGACGTAAGGACAAAGCCGACTTTCCTCTTTTGGGGTTGTCCGACGTCGACGTGAAGATTGACACCGGGGCTTATACATCGTCGATCCATTGTCGTAACATTAGTTTGATCGATCGTCGCGCGCAGCCGTCGGTGAGGTTCAGTCTTTTCGACCCACGCCACAAAGTCTACAACCCAAGGGAGCTTGTGCTGCCGGTAGTTGGGTCGCGATCCGTCAAGAGCTCGTTCGGACACAAGGAAGACCGCATTGTGATCAGAACGAACATCAGACTTTTCGGTGAAGTTTTCGAGATCGATTTGTCGTTAGCGGATCGTGGAGATATGAACTTCCCCATATTACTGGGCAGGCAGCTGCTGCGTCAGGGATTTCTTGTAGACATCAACAGGTACAACCTTTCTTACCGGGCAAAGCTAAAAGGTAGGATAAAAAAGTGAAGATCATTGTGTTGTCGCGAAACAAAAAGCTCTACTCTACTAGACGGCTGGTCGAAGCAGGCAACGCACGTGGTCACGATGTCGACGTCATCGATTTTCTCAAGTGTTACGTAGTCATTGAGAAACATAAGCCGTTCGTGCATTACAAAGGTCGTGACCTTTCGCGCGTGGACGCTGTCATTCCCAGAATCGGAGCATCCAGATCGTTCTATGGGACGGCAGTGGTTCGACAATTTGAGATGATGAATGTGTTTACGGCCAACGAATCCCAGGCCATCGTGCGTTCGCGCGACAAGCTGCGTAGCATGCAGATACTGTCGCGTTCCGGTGTGGGCATGCCGGTGACGGCGTTCGCATCCGACGCCTCCGATATCGATGATCTGATTAGCAGTGTTGGTGGTGCTCCACTCGTCATCAAGCTTCTCGAAGGGACGCAGGGCATCGGCGTCGTGCTCGTGGATACCCAGAAAGCGGCCAAGTCGGTGTTGGAAGCGTTCTACGGGCTGAGGGCGAATATTCTGATGCAAGAATTTATCAGGGAAGCCGGTTCCAGCGATATCCGTGCCTTTGTCGTGGACGGCAAAGTAGTCGGCGCCATGTGCCGCCAGGGCTTGGAGGGCGATTTTCGTTCAAATCTACACCGGGGCGGGTCGGCCACCCTTATCAAGTTGAGTAAGGAGGAGCGGGTTACAGCGGTCACGGCGGCGAAAGCACTGGGGCTATCGGTCGCCGGAGTCGACATGCTGCAATCGGAGAGAGGTCCGCTCATCATGGAAGTCAACTCATCGCCGGGCCTAGAGGGCATCGAAGGGGCGACGGGTAGGGATGTGGCAGGCGCGATCATTGAATACATCGAGCGCAACGCCCCCAGAAAGCGCGGGCGAAGGGATCGCATTCGCGTCTGAATATGCGAGACGCCATGGTCATACGCTCCCACGCGGTCTATCCTGGGCAAACCGTCCAGATCAATCTGAACATTGCGCGGCTCCCCAGTCACACCGTAATCGACGTTCCGGTCAACGTGTATCGGGCAAAGAAGGCCGGTCCGGTGTTGTTGCTTACGGCAGGTCTGCACGGTGATGAGCTCAACGGTGTTGAAATAATCCGCCGTATGATAGTCAGGGATATCGTGGTTCCCTCGACCGGTACTGTGATCGCTATGCCTGTGGTCAACGTCTATGGATTTTTACACACCGCCCGTGACCTGCCGGACGGTAAGGATCTGAATCGCAGCTTTCCTGGGTCGAAAACAGGATCCCTTGCCCGCAGAATCGCCCATGTTCTGATGACCGACATCGTGCCCCACGCCGACTACGGAGTGGATTTCCATACGGGTGGAGCAGCACGCAGCAACTACCCACAGACGCGATGTTCGTTTGAAGATCCTTTTAATCTCAAGCTTGCACGTTGGTTTGGTGCTCCTTTTACGATTCACTCCAAGCGCATCGACAAATCCTTTCGTAGCGCGGCGCGCAAGCGGGGCAAACAGTTGATCATTTATGAAGGTGGGGAGTCCTCACGTTTTGATGAGAAGTCGATTACTGAGGGAATTGAGGGCACCATCAGGCTGATGAGGCGTCTGAAAATGAAGCAGGGCAAGATACTCAAGAGAAAGACCACGCTGATCAGTAAGGCAGAATGGATACGGGCGAGGTACTCGGGTTTGTTTCGGACTTCCATCAAGATCGGTGAGAAGTTGCGAAAGGGTCAGCCGATAGCAACGATAACAGATCCCTTCGGCGAGACCGAGTATAGTGTTCAGTCCCCGCTGACGGGATACGCTATCGGCGTGAACAACCAGCCCGTTGTGACGCAAGGAGACGCACTGGTTCACATCGGTGTGGAGTAGGTGTCACATATGTCAGGTTTGAGACCCGATACCCACGGAGAATCCGTTGTTCAAGAACTACCGCCCAGCCGCTGCTGCCCGTACTTTGTTCTCTTATCTTCTCGTTCAATGTCCAGGAGAGGTTAATGTTGAAACTTAATTCGTTTATGACTGTCACCTGAATGTAGCCCGCGAACCTTCAACCTGGATCGAGGTGATTTATGGATATCGGTGAGATAGTCACTTTTCTCGGGCGGATATTGCAAACGAGGCTATTTGTCTTAGCCGGGACCCCGGTTAACATTTTGACGCTACTGATGTTTGTCTTAGTGGTCATGGTCACTCTGTGGGCATCACACCTTCTGCAACGAGGATTGCGCAGGTTTTATGCAGTGAGAGGTATCAAGGATGAAGCGACCATCGGCATTTCGAGTCGCCTTGCGCACTACCTCGTTCTCGGCATTGGTTTCGGCATCGCAATTCATACCTTGGGCATCAATCTAACCGCGCTTTTCGCAGCGGGGGCGATTTTTGCCATCGGCCTGGGATTCGCCATGCAGAACATTGCTCAAAATTTTGTTTCGGGTGTCATACTGCTGGGGGAGCGAAGCATCAAACCGGGCGACATTTTGCAGGTGGAGGACAGGATGGTGCGGGTTGTCAGCTTGGGGTCGCGGGCGACGGTTGCCCGCTCTCTGGATGAAGAGGATTTGATCATCCCCAATTCCACCTTGGTACAATCGACGGTAAAGAACTACACCTTGCGCGATAGCCTGTACCGGCTAAGAGCGACGGTGGGGGTCGAGTACGGTTCAGATATGGCGCTGGTCAGAAAGACCCTGCAGGAAGCGGCACAGGAGGTGTCGTGGCGGTCCCGCGAGAAAGATCCCGTGATTTTGATGACTGAATTTGGCGATTCTTCGGTCAATTTTGAGGTCTCCGTGTGGATCGATAATCCGTGGGGAGTGCGAGGTGCCAAATCCAAGATGAACGAAGCGATATGGTGGAGTCTAAAGGCTGCTGGCATAGCGATCGCGTTTCCACAACTCGACGTGCACTTTGATCCTGTAATCGAAAATACGGCCAAACAGCTGTCACGTAATGCGTGAGCTAATCAACACATTGCTGAGTGGCCGTAGACGAAATCGGCGTAGTGTTGTTCGACGACTAGCGTAAGTCGGTGCGACGCATCCCGCCAAGGAGTGGGCTTGAATCAGCGGCGCAAGCAAAAACAACCTCGGAGGTAGTCTTGAAGATTAAACTCGCAGGGTCCTGCTATGTGCCCGTCCTGTTGGTTTGCGCGCTGTGGATGTTGCCAGCCTGTTCGATGACAGGCCGGTATGCGGCGGCACCGCAACGGCCGTCTTTTTCTTCTGACACAGGAACAACGGCGCAAGGTACGATCGAGGCGGAGCTCGGAGTAGCGGTTGATGATCAAGACCAGGTCGACACGCCGGTCACGGTGAAATGGGGTGCCGGTGAATCATCGGAACTATTCCTGAGCTGGTCGCCGTATGTGCGCCTCGAAGGAGAGAGAGACGCGGTGGAGGGGGCGGGTGATGTCGTCGTGGGCACAAGGTATCGTTTCACCGATGAAGGCGAAAACACTCCGTCAGCCGCCTTTCAGCTGGCGGCAAAGGTTCCCACTGCAGACGATCAAGACGGACTCGGCAGCGGTGAGGTCGATTTCGCGTTAGCGGGCATAGTTACCAAGGTGATCAATACAGCCACGCTGGTCGGTTATTATGAGGCAGGTGTGCTCGGTGTACCGAGTAGCGGAGAGGTCGACATAGCTCACGGTATCGCCTTGGCGATGGGACATCCTTTGCTCGGAAGACTCAACGGTTTTCTCGAAGTGGCCGGGGTCTTTATCCCAGACCAAGATCAAAGTTCCGTCTTTTCCACGCTGGGAGCGGGCTATGAATGGAAAACCGGACTGGTTCTGGACTCGGCGGTCACCATCGGGCTCACTGATGACGCAAGCGACTTACAGTTCACTATCGGAACCACGATAAATCTCGGCAATCTATTCGCAGGCCGGTAGCTTGTGATCGAGCTCGCGCAGGGTGCACCAGCATACATTTCTTGTTCTTATCAACGAGACGCATTGCGTATAATAGGATTCGTGAACGTCACAAATAGACGCTGAGAAAACTCCGAGTGCGACCTATGGACTCCCCGATTAAAGACTTGTTGCCGGACACAACGGGGTGGACCCGTGCGTTTGTGATCGTGGTCATCGCTATCGGTGCGCATATCGGGGTCCTTGTGGTGCGACGATTGGGCGCTGCCCTTGCCGGAGGGCGCATGGGCGTATCGTTTTCAAAACTACGAACGGTTTCCAGCCTCGTTGTCAGCGTGGCTATCTTTGCCCTGTACTTTGGTGCCTTCGGCATGATCCTTTCAGAGATGGGGTTGTCGCTAAAAGCCTATCTGGCCAGCGCCTCAATCCTTGGGCTGGCCATTGGTTTTGGCTCACAGGGTTTTGTACAAGATGTGGTTACGGGACTGACCATAATCTTCTCCGATCTTCTGGATATTGGCGATATGGTTGAAATCTCCGGTCAAGTGGGTATCGTGCATCGCATCGGCCTTCGTTTCACCGTTCTGGTGAATTCATTCGGGGCGGAAGTATTTATCCCCAACCGCACCATCGGCAACGTCGTCAACTATCCTAAAGGTTATGTTCGCTACATCGCTGATGTGACGCTATCAAAAGACCCAGCGCGCTCGAAGCAAATGGAGAAGACTATTGAAACGGTGGCTCAGGCCACGTACGAACAGTATCCAGGTGTTCTACCAAAAGCACCTTCGGTCGAGGGCAAGAAGACAACGCTTTCCGGCAGGACATTCTTGCGTGTCAAGTTTCGCCTGTGGCCCGGACGCGTCGATGTTATCGATAAAGGTTTTAAACCGGAGGTTGTCCAGGCGCTCAGGGAGATCGATCCAGATTATGCCGACTGGATGGTTGTAGTCAACTTAGAGGTGGAGAAGAAGGTGCTCTTTGTTCCGCGACAAAAAAGCCACAGATGATGTCACGCCCTGGCGAGACCCATCCTGTAAACGAACGGGATACTAACATGATAAATAGAAAACAGATGTCCGTGCCAAGATTTTTTCATAGAAGGTCGAAGAAAGTCGGGCTTGCACCGGGCACGCTAGAGTATATCGGTGGCGAACAATTGCCACCGGTCAAGGTAAAGGTTATGGATTACGGCCCAACCCATTTGGACGAAAAAACCATTGCAGCGATCGAAGAATGGGCCAAATATCGCGGTGGCGCGTCTGTATCCTGGATCAACATTGATGGGGTGCATGACGTTGAGTTGCTTCGCAAGCTAGGGGCGAGTCTTGACCTGCACCCACTGGTCCTCGAGGATATCGTGAACACTCACCAGCGACCGAAGTTTGAGGATTACGAGAACTATATCTTTATTGTCCTTAGAATGCTTCGTCATGATGAATCGCGTGATGAGGTCATGAGCGAACAGATCAGTGTCATTTTGGGTGATCATTATGTGATTTCTGTCCAAGAAACCGAGGGAGATGTATTTGATCCCGTACGCAAGCGTATTCGCGACGGAAAAGGGCGTATTCGCAAAATGGGACCCGATTATCTCGCCTATGCGCTTCTCGATGCGGTGATCGACCACTACTTTGTTATTCTGGAGAACTACGGCGACAAAATTGAAACGCTCGAGGAGGCGCTGGTCGGTGATCCAACGCCCGAATTACTGCGCAAGATTCATCATTTTAAGCGTGAGATGATCTTGCTGCGCAAGTCGGTGTGGCCGTTACGAGAGGTGGTGGGTGGGTTGGAGCGAAGCGAGTCTCCGCTGATAAAGAAGAGTGTTGTGATCTTCTTGAGAGACGTCTACGACCATACGATTCAGGTCATAGACGCGGTGGAGTCTTTCAGGGATATGATATCAGGAATGCAGGACCTCTACCTGTCGAGTATCAGCAACAGGATGAATGAAGTCATGAAAGTGCTTACAATTATTGCGACCATCTTTGTCCCGCTCACCTTTGTCGCTGGCATCTACGGCATGAATTTTGAATTCATGCCGGAACTCAAGTGGAAGTGGAGCTATGCCTTCTTTTGGGGAGTGATCATGGGCATGGGTGGGTTAATGCTGAGATTCTTTCACAAGAAGCGCTGGATCTGAGAGGTCTCGGCTGGACATTCGATCCCCAACTACGGGTTGCGGTGGGTGACGGCGAAGCCGACAGGTTATCTACGACAATCCACAAAAAAAACAAACAAAAAGCGCGATACCATTCATGATTGCTTCATCAGCTCTTGGCGTCTGCCGTGCGCACATGCGTTACAGACTCCTCGAAAGATCACCAGCTGAGTCTCCGTTCTGTACTTGGTCGTGAGAAAAACCCACCCACCGAATCCCAAATCTCTCGCCGCTTTCCTGGATAAGAAGGTGGTAGCACATAGATTTGACTTTATCAAGAGTATGGCCCCCACCCGCTTAGGTGATCGGGCGGAATTCGGCCACGGGATGCCGAGAAACCGATTCGTGATCCGGTTGCGGGGGACGACCTCTCCTCCGGCGATCTGGCACAAATCATGCTCGCGGCTTCACATACGCATTTCAAACTCGACCCGACCCATATTGCCAACCCGCTCACTCGAGCTGCGCACGGGGAGTACACATGGAAGAAGCGAAGCTGCCAAAGAACGAGGCCGAACGGCTCGCCGCCCTCAACACCTACGAGGTGCTGGATACGGAGCCCGAGGCGGCTTTCGACGATCTCACCCGCTTGGCGGCACGCCACTGCCATACGCCGATCGCGCTGGTCAGCCTGATAGACACCGAGCGGCAATGGTTCAAATCGAAGGTCGGTCTGACCGCGTGCGAGACATCACGAAGTCTTGCCTTCTGCGCGCACGCCATACTAAAGCCCGACAACGCGCTTATCGTAGAGGACGCCTTTTTGGATCCACGCTTTGCCGATAATCCGCTCGTTACCGGCGAGCCCCAGGTCCGCTTCTACGCCGGGGCTCCGCTGGTTAATGCGGACGGCATGGCCTTGGGGACGCTTTGTGTGATCGGTCACAAGCCGGGCAAGCTGGACGAGGAGCAGCTCGATACGCTCCGGGCCCTCGCCCGGCAGGTGGTGAGTCAGCTCGAGCTTCGCAAGAGTTGTAGAAAGCTCGAAGAGAGTGCGCGAGAGCTGGGGAGGGCCAACGAGGAGCTAAGAGATTTTACGCAAATCGCTGCGCACGATCTCCAGGAGCCCCTGCGAAAACTGATCTCTTTTAGCAGGCTCCTGCAAACCGACCTTGGAGGTGATCTCTCGCCACGCGCCGAGAAGGACCTGAACTTCATCACCAGTGCTGCGTCAAGAATGCAAATGCTGGTCACCGATCTACTCGAGCTGTCACGAACAGGCAGTTCAGCACTAAAGCGGGATCAAATCGCGGTTGGGGATTGCGTGCGATCGGCTGTCGACGCGCTTTCGTTGCGTATCGAGGAAAAGAGTGCGGATATCGTCGTCGATGAGCTGCCATTCGTGCGAGGTGATGCCACGTTGCTAAGTCAGCTCTTTCAGAATCTTATTAGCAACTCCCTCAAATTTGTCACGGGGGAAAAACCGCGAATACACATCACCTGCGCACGTGAGAGTGGGGAGATGGTTTTGGGTATAAAAGATAACGGTATCGGCATCGATCCCAAATTTGCCGAGAAGATCTTTTCTCCTTTCAAGCGCCTGCACGGACGCACGGAATATGAAGGCACCGGTATAGGTCTTGCCATAGCGCGCAAGGCCGTCGAACGTCACGGCGGGCGCATTTGGGTTGAATCAGCGTTGGGCGAAGGCGCTCACTTCAAGTTCACGCTATCGGGCATCGACTACGCCGAGGCGCCAGACAGAGGTGTGTTATGCGAGCTGGAATAACAACCGGAGGTGAGTAGATGCATCAGTACAAGGATCAACCAGTCGTGATCCTTCTCGTCGAGGACGATCCGGGGGACCAGGAACTAACTCGCCGGGCATTTAAGGAGTCCAAAATTCACAGCGATTTGTACATTGCAGAGAATGGTGAAGAGGCTCTGGACTACCTGCACCGGCAAGGCAAGTACCAGGACGCCGAGATATCGCCCTGGCCTCACCTTATACTGCTCGATCTGAATATGCCCAAGATCAACGGCAAGGAATTTCTTGTGGAGTTGCGCTCCGATAGACTGCTGCGGCGCATTCCCGTCGTCGTGTTGACCACGTCCAAGCACGAGGAGGACGTGCTCCGAAGCTACGACCTCGGAGTCAACTCTTACATCACCAAGCCGGCGAGCATGGATGAGTTCGTGCGACTAATAAACACGCTGGAATCGTATTGGTTCGAGTTGGTGCAACTGCCTCCGAGTGGTGACTGATCGATGGAAAACGAACTGCAAATTATCGTGATCGACGATGACCCCGCGGATATCGTCTTGATCCAGCGCTTCTTGGATGAGATCGAGGTTTGGGAGTATGATCTAATTGCCCACAACGATGCCACGTCCGGTATCGCGGAGCTGGCGGTGCGACACCCGGATGTCGTGATACTCGACCACATGCTGGGGTCGGATATGGGTCTCGAGGTTATCGATAGGATCAGGGACGTCGGATACGCAGGGCCTCTTATTTTTCTTACCGGGCGCGGTGACGAAGAGATCGCCGTGCAAGCGTGGAAGGCGGGAGTGGATGACTATATCCCTAAGCGATCCGTGTCCGCGAACAGCTTGAAAAGATCGATCTCACATGCCATCGAAAAACACAAGCTTCGCGAAGCAATCGAGAAGCAGCGAAAAAAACTTCAGGAGACCAACGAAAGCCTGGTTAGGAAAAGCGAGGAGGTGCGAACGTTTTATCATGCGGTTTCGCACGAGCTGAAGACACCACTGACCTCGGCTCGTGAATTCATGTCGATTCTGCTCGATGAGATAGCTGGCCCCATCGCAGAGCAACAGCGTCAATATCTGGAAACGGCGCGCGAAAGTCTCGATCAGATGACGTACTACATAGACGACCTGCTTGACTCAACCCGACTCGAAACCGGAAAGCTCACCATCGATCCCAAGCCCACTTCGTTGACCGACGTGATTGGGCACGTGATAAGGATGCTCAAAAGACGTGCGGACGCCAAGGGATTGAGTCTGGCAACGCACGTGCAACCTGAACTGCCAGCGGTGCGCGCGGATCGCCGTCGAATCACACAAGTCGTGTCGAACCTTGTGGGTAACGCGATAAAATTTACAGCGCAGGGAGACGAGGTGAACGTTCGGGCCATCCAAGACCCCGCAGCTCCTGATTACGTGCGTGTGTCTGTCGAGGATACCGGTTGCGGTATTGCGGAGGAGCACCGGGAGCGGGTATTCGATCGTCTCTACCAGGTCGATCGTTCCGAATCTCCCAGCCAGGGTGGGTTGGGTCTCGGTCTAAATATCTGTCGGGGTATCGTAGAGCTCCACGGAGGAGAGATAACCGTCGATAGCACGGAGGGAAAAGGAAGCACGTTTACCTTTACTGTGCCTGTTCAACAGGTGTCGGAGTTAGTGGCACATCAGTCGGGAGAGGAAAGCTGATATGAAGAAAATCCTAATCATTGAAGATGATCAGAAGATTTCTATGGCGCTGAGCGTACGGTTAAAGTCGAAGGGTTACGAGGTCGGCTGTGCCTTTGACGGTTCGCAGGGCGTGAATCTGGCGGTCAAGAATGAGCCCGATCTCATCATTCTCGACATCTCGATGCCAGCGGGTGGAGGTTTTCTGGCGGCCGAGCGTCTCAGAAACCTGGCGAACACAGCGAACACGCCCATTGTCTTTATTACGGCGAGCAAAGAGCCGGGCTTGAAGGAGAAAGCCAGAGATTTGGGGGCATTCGCCTTTCTAGAAAAGCCTTTTGATGCCCGTTCGCTTCTTGCAATCATCCGCAGGGCGCTGGGCGAGCCCGTACCCGCCGGCACCTAGGCAGGCCTCCGCGGACGTCCCGCTCAATCCTTGAGTTGCAGACTTTGTTGTCGACGAACCCGGCGGTTGCAGGACCGACGTTCTGTCCGATTCCGCCGCTGGTACAAACGGTGCTCACCCTTGTTCACGACCGCCTGCGATGCGGGTAGACGGGCTCGCGGTTCTGGAAGCTCAAGATCTTGGGATTCACGATCGTTCCGTTTTTTACTTCGATGGCTTTGCCTACGGTTGGGTTTCGCGTCCACCCGGCTTCGCCGTCGAGCACGTCTTTGACATGGGGCCAGGCGGTCTTGCTGTGCTCTAGGGATGCGGTATCGTAGAGCAGGGAGGGAGAGTGATCGACCGCATAGTACGAAATGCGATCGCCAAAGGTCAGCAAGGGATCGTCGAAAGACGTGGGCCGCGCGAACTCGAATCCCATCTCGGTATCGCAGCTCACATCCACGATCAACGTGCCGGGCCTGAGCGTGTCCAGATCCTTGTTGTGAATGAACGTGATCGGCTTGTCGGTATCCTGCAACACACAATTGACGATAATATCGTACTTGGCGAGTTCTTCCGCGAAGGGAATCCGGGTGCCGTCTGCCAACACCGCCATCGCCTCTTGAGATCCCTGACGACGTGCGTACTGACCGTACTTTACCGTGGGGATGGTACCCAATACGGAGATTGGCGGACGTTGTGTAAAGACTGTGATATCCGTGAACTCCAGACCCATTAAGGCGTGCACGGCACCTCGCCCGGCACCACCAAAACTAATCACGGCTGCCTTCTTTGGCTGATCGTGCCAGCCCTTGATGCCCAGCAGCTGCAGCGAATGCAGGACGCTGCAATATCCGGCAAACTGACTTTGCGTGTGAAAGATCCAAACGTCCGTGTCCCGCTCGTTTTTCCAAATAAACATCGATTCCATCGCGATACCGGTCAGCTTTTTGTCGACCATCGTCTGAGTGATCGCGTCACCCTGCACCAGGTGCAGCGCGCCCCAAATCACCTGTTCCTCACGAAAGAAGGGGAAATCCGCTGCTGTCGGCTTGAAGATCATGATGATATCGCACTTCTCAAACAGCTCCTCGCGCGTCATCAGCCCTGCGACGTCGCGTGCGATTTGATCGTCTCCGATTCTGAAGCGCTTACCGTAGTCTTTCTCGACATAGATGCGGCGTCGCGCCTCGGCTTCTATCAGATGAAAATGGGCCGGATGTATGGCAACCCGTTTCTCGTTTTCCTTGGTGGATGAACCAACCATTCCCATAGTCATTTCTTTGGACATCGCTCCTCCGTTTCAAACTTCGACGACGATCAGCGTCGCTTTACTCTCAGCGGGCGACAGGCGGGGCCCTGTGGCAGGGGACTGGTGTGTGAATCGGCGACGCTCCGAGTCGACGCACCTCATCTTCTCAGTTGCTCTACCATGGTCTGCATCTGCTGCGCATCGCGTTTGAAATCGGTCCACTCGTTGGCGGTTAGAGCCTGTGGGATATCGTGCGGCCAACGCGCTTCAAACCGAGGGAGTTCGAGTGAGAGATAAGTTCCTACGCTGTGTCCGCCCTTTGCTTCCGATCCCAGGGGTAGCAGGCCAACGACACTCGCCACACCCGCCACCGCTCCACCCGTTTGTGCGATGGTTGTTTTAGTGTCGTCGTCATCGACGATAAAGCTCACGATCATACTTCCCAAACCCAGAACCGCGCCCGCTCCTACGATGATATGTTTGATAGTACGCAAGGACGATCCGGACTCGGCTGCTTCTTGATTCATCGTGGCTTTCATGCTGGTGACGAATTCTCCGCGGGCGCTCTGGTACTGACCAACGGTGGGAGTCTCCGCATCCGTTGTGTCGAGATCCCGCTGTAGGGCTTCTATGTTCTCGAGACCGTTCGTATTCACCATCATTTTATTGGCGCCGCAGGCAGCGAGGACGAGTGTCATCGCCATGACCATGGGCCACGATCGAGGAGTCTCCATGATCTTCTCCTTGTTTCGTCGTGAAGAACGGCCGTTGGCCTCGAGCGCTGTAGCGTCACTGCAACCGCTGGCCGACCCGCCCATCGAACTCCAACACCCCATCGCGGTGCATCGGTTTGACGGGTACGATCGAAACCGTGCCGTTTTTTAGCATGATCTTGCGGTAACCCGGAGTGACCGGCTCGAGATCATCCTCATCCACGCCGACGCGGGCCGTTCCCTCGAGCACACAAACGCATGTACCGTCTGCGTCGGACTGGATTGACAGCAGCGTGCCCGTGACGACCACCATACCGTGGGGCGTGTACACGGTCATTTCGGCTCCCTGGAATCTGGACCCCGTCTTTAGCCGCAGCTCACCGGCCTCGAGGCTGCACACCACCGCCCGGCCAAACCAGCGTCCGGGTGCCGGGGGCAGAGTCATCCGCGTGCCGGGCGTCAGCTCGTAGACGGCAAACCGCGGGACACGTAGATCGAGCGTAACCTCTTCGCCCACGTCCACGGTGGCTCCTCCGCGCAAGGCCCGCGACAGGGCCTCGCGGTCGCCTGTCGGCAAGCTGCGTTCATCAACTTGCACGGTACCGTCGCCGGCAACATCGAGCAGTTCGAGTCGCGGCCCGCGCAGCTGGACGACCACCGCCAGAACCACAAAAGCCGCGGCGACCGGAACCAGCCAGCGGAACCCGCGGCGCCATGCAGGCGCGGTCGCAGCACGCGAGGCACGGGGCGAGACACCGTCGATGTCACCGGAGACGAACGAGTCCCGCACCTTTAGCCGAAAGGCATCGTCTGCCTCGGCGGGGGGCAGGTCGCGCACACGACGCGCGATCGTGCGGTCATCCCACGGGTGATCCGGTCGATCCGTCATTTCTCCCACTTCCGTATGGTTTGGCGCAACATCTCCAGGGCTCGCGAGTAACGTTTGCGCACCGCCGCGTGCGATGCGTCGATAATTGACGCGATCTCCTCGTGCGAGCACCCGCAGTAGTCGTGCAGAATCACGATTGCGCGATGCGACTCATCGAGCGACATCAGTGCCCTTTCCAGCATTATTTCCTCTTCCTTGCGGACCAGTGCCTCATCCGGCACCGGCGTGCTGTCGGGCGGCCCGTCGGAGGGCAGCTCGTCAACAGGTTCCTCGGCGCGCGTGGCGACTCGCCGCGCCAGGTCGCGGCAGGTGTTTGCCGTGATCGCGGTGAGCCACGGATACGGAGATCGGTCGAGATCGAGTCGATCGGCGGCACGGTACACCTTGAGAAATACCTCCTGGGCAACATCCTGTGCCGACGAACGGTCACCGGTGAACCGGTACGCGAGGTTGTATACAAACGGGAACACGGCATCGAAGAAACGGCCCAACGCACCCCGTTCCCGCTGCTGCACCCCCTGTAGAAGGTCGCGATCGAGTGATCCCGTACCGGCTTGCCGTGCCGTATGACCTGCATCGGCAGTATCTCGTTGATCCTCTTCAGTCACCCCTATGGCTCCCTCTATGATTACGCACGGGCAAACGACGTGTGTCAAAGAACTCGGGCACGCGTCGTGCCCGGGGGGAACAACCGCCGAGCGACGGCGCCCAAGCGCGAGCGGAATTGCGGTCACACAAAGTCCGGTCGCTCGTAACTGGGACGAGGGACAGACCCTCATCACGTCATGATCTCATCTCGAACACCCATGGGGGAAGGAGAAATTCCATGAAGAAATCGTTCGTTCTTTCTTTGCTTGCTGTCGCCGCGCTGGTGGCGGCAGTGTATGCGGCGAAGCCGGGATTTGGGCAGCTCTACTATAACGGTCACATCGTCCGCACGGTCGTGCCGCCATCGGCATCGCCCCAAGAGGGCAGAGACGCGCTCTACGCCATCATGAACGGTGTGAGCGATCAGCTTGCTGTGGTAGCGGTAGCACCCGGCGCGCGCGGCTACCACGGTGGTCAGTGGGCGTTTCATAGTGTCATGTGGAACACGACGCCCCGTTTGCTCACGTCCGCTGCCGAGGTCCAGGCGGCGGCAAGCTCGGGTGACGTCACCATTACCCGGGTTCCTGAAAATGATTTTAAGTGTCCCGTCCAGCCGTAGCGTCTTGGCTTTGACGCTACCAGAGTGCAAGGGCCGCCGGCACACCGCCGGCGGCTCGAATCCTCTGCCAGAAGTTCCCCCGCTCTTTGGGTGACGGCTCACGCGCAGAGGCTTTCCGCTATTGTTGCCCGCACAGGATCCATCCGTTCCCGCGAGAGCGCGAACACAGACCAACTGGGTTGTCATCAAACTGGGACTTGGGCTATAATAAGAAAAGCAAGCGCCAAGTCCTTTCGATTGAGGTCCCCGCCGGTCCGCGAGTGCCGCCCGATTCGAGCGAGGCGGGGTGGAAGGACACCGCACCGGTGGGGCCCAGCGAAATACTGCGTGTGATCGCTCGCTTCGAGGGCTACACCGGCAGGTACGCGTATCACTGCCACATCATCGAGCACGAAGACCACGAGATGATGCGACAGTTCGAGGTCGTCGACCTCATTACCGGTGTGCCCGAGCTGAGTCCGGCCAAGTATGCGCTATCACCCGTACGACCGAATCCCTTCAACCCCAGCGTGGTGATTCCATTCGAGCTGCCGCGCTCGGCGCCGGTCAGGATCGGTGTATACGACGTCGGCGGACGCCTGGTCAGGATATTGGTCGACGGCACCCGGCCCGAGGGTCCGCAGTCGGTGTTGTGGGATGGCCGCAACGACAGCGGTGTCACGGTGTCGTCGGGTGTCTATTTTGTCCGCATGCGCAGTGGCGACTTCAGCGCGGTGCGCAAGGCGGTGTTCTTGAAGTGATATGGAAGCGGCTGTGTCAACCTCCATTTTGTTGAGTTGAGAGGAGAGCGATTACCGACGATCATCAGACTGATATTCGCGGGTTACGCGTGAAGTACGATACCGCATTTTCATGTGTTCGTCTGGAGCTGCCTCTATCTAATCTCGCGGGTTAGGGTCAAAGACCGATACCGCATACGTCAAACGAGGGTTCTCCTATCGAAGCTCTCCTCTCGACTTCTCACAGCGGTGTCTCAGTTAATTCTGAGGCACCGCTTTTAGTATGGCCCACACAAAGCCAGTGAGTTCTCTGGCAACGGCGGTGATGGCGACGTGGCGATGTTTGCGTTCGTCGAGTTTCCAGAACTTCTTGTATAGACGATGCTGGGCCTTGATGGCGATGGCGACGACAGCCGGGGGTTGACCCTGGCGACGTCGCTTCAAGATCAGGTCGGCACCACTGCGGTGGTGGTTGTTCCAGGCCGCCTCGATAAGGAGCCGTCTGGCGTGAACATTACCGGCCTTGGTGATGGGCCCTCTTCGCTCGCGATCTCCGGAGGAGCGTTCTGAAGGCACCAGGCCGAAGTAGGCCATCAGAGATCGGGGCGACCGGAAACGACGGATGTCGTCGACTTCACACAGCAGTGTCAAAGCGGTAAGGGTCTTCACACCTCGCAAACAGCAAAGTGCGTCGACATTTTCCCGGTACGGGTGTGCGTGGGCGAAGCGTTCAAGTTCCGAGTCCAGGGCTCCGCACTGGGTATCGATATACTCGAGGTGTTCGAGTTCGGTGGCGAGAGCCGTCTGCAGAGGGCCCTCGAGTTCAAGCCGAAGCTTGGCGAGCCACTTCCGGTGTGTCTTTGTCCAGTAGGACTTGCCCTCGCGGTAGACGAAGCCATGATTGCGGAGCATACCGGCCGATACGAAGCTTGGTCGCTTTGCTGTACACTTGATAGGTGTATCGCAGCCTCAAGAGCCGTCGCAGCGCCTCTTGGTCCTCAGTTGGGACGTGGACGGAGGTGAGGTGGCCGCTGCGATAGAGCCGGGCCAGCATGACAGCATCGAGACGATCGGTCTTCCGCCGATCACCCGGCTTGCGGGGGATGAGCGACGGGGCGATGACCTCGCAGTGAAAGCCATCGCGAGAGAGCACGCGCTGAAGCACAAAACCGGAGCCTGAGGCCTCGTAACAGGCCCGGACCGGCCCCTTCTTGGAGAGCCGCCGAAACAGCCGTCGGACCTTCATCAGGTCACCCGAGAGTGTGACGACTTCGGGCTGCTGAGCGTCGTCTTCGAGAATAGCAGCGGTGATGGAATCCAGGTGGACATCGAGACCAACCCATATATACTTATTCATGGCTGGACACCTCCGGGAAAAGCTTGAGTGCTACGAACACTCGTGTAGCTCTAGATTGGGCGGATTTAGCTCAACACCCAAACTAACCTACGATTAATGGAGGGTCCAGCCGCTTCTATATGATCTAAGACGCGTATTTACTAGGCCTGGGGTTATTACAAAGCCCGGCGGTGGAGTGTTGTTTGACTCGATCGTCGGGCTTGTCCTGCAAGGGTTTCTCTACGCTGCTGGATACGGGGCTCACGAGGGGGGACACCATGGGTCGCATGCGCGACGGCCCGCACGCACATCGTCATCAGTTCGATGTGTGGTGGGCCGGGTGGCACTCCAAGCAGCGTCCGACGGCTTCGATGGGCTTGCCGTCGTGCGCGCTGGGATTGACGGGCGGTACGGCCACCCCGCGGGACCGGTTTGGTGGCGTCGAGGCTGTGGAGTGGCAAGACAGACAGACAAGATCGTCACTGCGATCCGCCAAAAGAGCCCTGCCGCTCCCACCATGCAGGTCGTGACAACTCGAGCAAGCGAGCGCACTGTGCTCGCGCAGACTGTACACTCCCGGTGTGTGGCATGCCCCGCACATCGCCCGCTCTTTTTCCGCTCCAGATGCCAACAAGTCTCCGCTGTGCACGTCGTGACAGGCGGTGCACCCCGGCAGTGGGGTGTTGTCGAACCCCGCAGGCGTCGGCCCGACCGCCGCCTGCTCGGCCAGTGATCGAGTCCCGCTGATGGCCCGCCTATCGCCCATTCGTCGCGAGTTGTCACCCCCGGCCCGCGCCAAGGGATGATCATCGCTAAAATCCAGCCCCAGGTATTTGCCGTCGATGATTACCGGTGCCGGCTGCCCCGTGTACATCGGTAAGCGACCCCGCAACCCGGGCGTCGTATGACAAGAGAGGCAGCCCAGGGAACTCCCACCCACCGCGGAAGTCGCGATCTCGAAATCGTCCTCGCCGCCGCCACCGGCTCTTAGCAGTTTGACGAGCGCCGAGTTGTGCACCGAATGGCAGACGTCGCACTTCCTGCCCTTGTCGTGCGGACCGCTGGGGGATTGAGCACGACTCTCGACCGCGACCGCGAGCCAAAAGAGAAGCATAGCGACCAGGCACCGTCGCATCTAAATCCACCTCACCAGGTTGAATGTGAGACGGCTTTCGGTCTGATCAGACTGGATGTTGCGCCGTATCAAATCGAACACGACAGTCGCCTCCACCAGGCCGACTCGCCACTCGACATCGAGCCCACCTCCGAGGAGCTTTTCGCTGCCTGCATCTTCCTGCTGCCAAAACCAGGTCGATGTGCGTCCTCGCATCCTGAACGACGGTACCGGTGTCCAGATCAGGGTGATATTGCTGGAGATCACGTCGATCCGCTTATCCTCGGCGTCGGTCGTGGTGCCCGCCGCACGCACGGTGCCGCTCAGCTTTGGCCGCAGGGGCAAAGACAGTCCCGTTTGCAGACGGTATGTCGTGTAATCGAAGTCGCCGGTTCTTCGCCCACGCCGCTCCCCATCGAGTTCCAGTAGGCCCCCGAACGCGCGCTGCGTCCACCGAATTCCCGTCGTGTTGTCGTCAAAATCCGTTACGCCCAAGCCGGGGCCTTCCACGACGCGGTTGTCGCGCAAGGTTCGTCGATGGTAGACATCGACCCGCGACCCCAGGTCGAGGTTAACGTTGTAGCTGCCGAATACCGCGTCGAAACGCTCATTGGGCAGGACGTCGTACGAGTAGTCCACGAACACCGTGTCACCGATAGCGATTCGGCCCCCGACCACAACAAGCACCTCAACCAGAGACTCGGTGGCAAGCAGGCGGTAATCGAAGTCCGGATCATACAACACGACCTCATTTGCATCGGTAATCACCACGCTCTTGGGATCGACAAAAACGTGATCGAGAATGAAGCTACCGGATTCATCCACCACGTGTTCTTCGTTGACGACGATGAATTGGTCGACCGTTGACTCCCGGCGATTACGTTCCCAACCCAAAGACACTCCCGTGGAAAGACGAGACTGCCCAGGCAAACCAAAAAAGAAATTCAGACTTGGTGCCGCTCCGTAGCTACTCTGGCGTCCGTTGTCGAAGTCGGTAGACTGGGCGAATGCGCTCGAACCAATGGTCATAAAGGACGACAGGCGATAGCCCGCAGACCAGCTACCGGATCGGCTTCGTGCGTCCAACCCAGAACTCTCCAGGTCCGTAAGACGGAAGCTGTAATCGGTGACCAGATCCCACGTGTGCTGAAGACGGAGACGCTCCTGCCACTGCCGTCGCTCGTAGGGGAAACTTCCGGTCCGATCCAGGTAGTCGAATGTGCTGGAGAGCTGACTCCGCTTGCCCCATCGCAACGCGTGATCAAAGGAAGCGCGTTTGGCAATGAAATCGTTTCCTCTCTCCCGATCCTCGAAGTCGGTGTATTCGAGCGTCAGTCCCGTTTTGGCGTTGCGAGCCGTCAGTTGCAACGTGTTCATAGCCTCGGAAATACGGAACACGGACTGTTGAGCCGCGGGGCGCCAACTGTTTGATCGCGAGCGCTGCCCGGCGCGCACTGAAAAGGGAAGATATGGATTGCGAACGCGAACGCGCGCGTTCAGTTGATCCACTTCGAAGTCACTAAGGGTGCCAAATGCGCCCGATGTGCGACCCACGGAGCGTAGCGCGGCGAACGAGAATGACACGGGTTTTGCTGAAAGTAAGTCCACCCCGGCATCAAACCCGAACTGGCGCGATTCGACCGTTTCGGTGAGACCTGCCGAGCTTCTCTGCGCCAGCGCCGGATGGAGAGTGATCTGATAATTGAGGAGGCGACGATCCAGGGCCTCGCCGACGAGCTGCAAACGGATCCACTCGCGATAACCGTACCGACCCTCACCGCCGTCGCGGTCGCGATCGATCCACAATCCGTCAAAGTTGAAACCGATCTCGGCGGGGCCCTTCTGAACGAACCCCACCGGCTGGGCCAGGGCGCTGGACATGTGGCCTATGAGTAAAGCGACCGCCAATGCGCTCCATCGCATCATGGAGACGAACTGCCACCGGGTGACCCCTGATAGTGACAGCGATCGCAGTTGTCCACCTGCGCTCGGAAGGCGTCGCGCCCGTTGTGGCAGCGGCCGCACGACTTGCCTGCAGACATTTCCGCCATGGTGATGACGGCTGCGCCGGCCCGCATGTCGAAGAGACCCGGATGACAGGCCCGACATTGGTAGCGGATGCGGTGGATCCAATGGGGAAACCGCGATAGCGGCAGGTCTTCGGGATCGGTCACGTCGCCGCCAGGCTGGCCACGCGCGAGCACGATGTCCCCCATGAAGTCGTGCTTGGTGTCGTCCGTTTCCGGTTCCGTATTGAAATGACATCGATGACATGTTTCGCTAGAAAACGCGACCTGGCTGTGACAGCGGCCGCAGAGTTCTCCTTCATCGATCGCGTCCATGGTAATCGGCGTGTGCCCCGAGGGAAAGATCTTGGGGTGGCAGCTCAAGCAATCGACCCACTCGACGTGTGACGAATGCGGAAAGCTCGCCGCGTACTCCGGATCGTCGCTTTCGAACACCATGTCGTAGCGAAATCCTGTCAAGTCCGGAGGCGGCTTGTCCCCGGGAAGACCGGGGCGGGGCCGGATGAGCCCTTCGCGCAACGCCGCGACCCAATCCACCCCGCCCATCGAATCGTCAGGCAGGAGCTCGCGACTCTGCTTGCGATCGAGTACCGACTCAATGGGCGGCGGTGCAGCCACCTCGACCTCGGTGGCTGCCGCCCTCGGCACAGCGACCGGCTTCTTGTCATCCCCGGAGGGAAGATCGAAAAAGCCCGACAGAGCACGCGCGCATCCCAGCGATCCCAGCAGAGCAACGAGACCGACCACTATCCAGCGGCCGGTCTCGATTCTTCTAGCCCTGATTTCCACTTAACGCAATCGCTGACCGTTAAATGTTGTGACAGGTCAGGCACATCGCGCTGTCGTCGTTGCTCATACGGAGGAACGGTCGCCACTGAGCCGAATGTGGGTCGTGGCAACTGCCGCACTCCACCCGGTTAGCGACGTACAGCGGGAGACCCGCGGACACAACATCCGCCGCCGGGTGAAATTTGGAGTCGGCCGTCGGATCGTACTGGATCGACACGGGGTGATCGTTCGATAGATCCGTTCCGATGAGCGTCCCCTCGAAATTAAGCCCTCCCGGAGGACTGTCGCCATCGTGACAGCCTGCACAGGCCCCAATCGTACCCGCCTTTGCACCTGAACCGGAATACGAGAAGGGCTCGTTGATGATGACATCAACGCCGATCGTCCCGTCGTGGCAGGAAAGACACGCCAGCGTGACGCCGCCCGGGCTTGGATCGATGGTCATATCCAGAGTCGGACTGCTGTACATGGTATAGGGACCCGCGGGCGCCGTCCGGTTCCACAACGGTGCTGCCACAGCGGTGTTCGAATTGTGCGGCGTGTGGCAATACACGCAGATTTCCCCGTAGTCCTCCACGGGCATCGGGCCGACCGCAGATCGCCGGAGGTTGTGAAGGGTTTCCTTCACCGTCGTCCCGTCCGGAAATGACTGGCCATAGACCATGGGTGACCAGGCAAGGGTCAGCACCATGGCCAGTAAGCCAAGCCCAACAATTGAAAAAGACCTGGTTTTGTTCATACTACCTCCTCCCTTCGCTTGGACATGCTGAGGCCGACGCCTGATCACCGACCACCATCGTTTGCCCCAGCGGCTGCACTCATGCGTTCAAAGATCTGAACGCGACTGTTGTAACTATCGACAACGTAGAGACGATCCTCTGCATCGATGTGCATACCCTGCGGTAACCACAGTT
>JAOTUR010000172.1 GCA_029863805.1 Candidatus Krumholzibacteriia bacterium
CAGGAAGATCCCGTGGGCCAAGGTGTATCGGGTCCCCTCTCACGTCTACTTCTCGCATCGCAGGCACGCGACGTTGGGCCAGATCGAGTGCGCGACCTGCCACGGAAACGTCGAAGAAATGACGGAGCCGTTTGCAAGGCCGCACGCCCCGATAAGCATGAACAAGTGTATGGAGTGTCACGACAGAAACGGTGTGGACAACGAGTGCACGCGGTGTCACCGGTAAACATCGAAGGAGTATCCCCCGCGACCATGCGCGAAATAAGAAGAAGAGATTTTCTAAAAATACTAGGCGCCACAGCGGCGGGCGCGGCTTTGCAGGATCTCGATATTCTCTGGGCCGTTCCCGATCGAATGGTCGAAGAAGCGCTGCGTGGGCCTGGCATCGAAACTTTCAAAAACACGGTGTGCCAGTTGTGCCCGGCGGGATGCGGGATAAGAGTTCGATTGATCGACGGGGTGCCCGTCCACATCGATGGCAATCCGATGCACCCCATCAACCATGGTGGCATATGTCCCCACGGCGCTGCCGGCCTCGATTTTCTCTATCACCCCGATAGAATTCGACAGCCCCTGATAAGAAGCGGGGAGCGGGGGAGCGGCAAATGGGATCCGCTCAGCTGGGAGGAGGCGTTGGCAAAGGTGTCTCAGCGACTTGCCGAGTTGAGGCGGGCGGGGACACCTGAGCAGGTTGCCTTCGTTGTACCGGAGAAACGCGGACTGCTGGCGGACATGATCTCTCGCTTCATGGAAGCCTTTGGGTCGAGAAATCTTCTTGCGATCGATGAAGGCCAGAACGACTTTGTGCCTTTCGAGCTGCTTTTTGGCTGGAAAGCCATACCCGAGTACGACATCGAGCACACTCGGTTTCTTCTTAGCATCGGTGCCGATTTTCTCGATGACGGGGTATCCCCCCTGCATGGAATACGTGGTTACAGCAAGATGCGTGAGAGCGATACGGGGGGGCGGGGCAGGCTGACCTTCGTGGACTCGCGGCATTCGCTGACCGCAGCCAGCGCGGATACCTTTCTTCCCATCAAGCCCGGAACCCACGGGGCGTTCGCGCTGGGAGTCGCGTACGTCATTATAAAGGAGAGATACTACGATACGGCCTTTGTCGACCGTCACGTCGATGGTTTCGAGTCGTGGGTCGACGAGAGCGGAGCGCGACATCGAGGTTTCAAGGAGTATGTTCTTGAGAACTTCTATCCGGAGCGCGTCGCGCGCATTGTCGGAGTCTCCGCGCGAAAGATCGTCGACGTGGGGAGGGATTTTGGGCGTCTCCGACCGGCGCTGGCGATGAGCGGACGTCATGGTTCCAACGGCACCAATGGCTTGTTCAACGCGCTCTGTGTCGAGGCGCTCAACGTGCTGGTCGGCAATATCGAGAGAAAAGGCGGACTGAGGGTGCAGAGAGCGACACCCTACGAATCCATGCCGCCGGTCGAGGCCGATGACATCGCTCGTAGGGGGCTGCAAAAGCCGGCTGTTTTCGAGGATGCCGACGACCGCTATCCCCTTTATGCCGATGCCACGCTGGCGTTTTGCGATCACATCGAGTCGTCGACTCCCTATGCCGTAGATACGCTGTTTATTCACGGATGCAACCCCGCCTTCGATCATCCGTACGCCAAGCGATTGCGGCGCGCGCTTGCAAAGATACCGTTTATAGTGTCTTTTGCCACGATGGCTGACGAGTCGAGCGAATACGCGGACGTGATTCTTCCTGAACATGCCTATCTGGAGCGGTGGATGGATAGCGGATCGACACCGGGGGTTCGCTTCGCGCACGCATCGGTGGGCCAGCCTGTGGTAAAGCCGTTCTACGACACACGGCAGGCAGGTGACGTCCTGATAGACCTGGCCAAGGGGGTGGGTGGAAGTGTGGCACGGGCATTCTCCGATACCAGTTTTTTTACGGCCCTGCAGAATAAGCTCAATGGAATTTTTGCTTCGGGTGAGGGTGCTGTGATTTCTGGATCTTTCGAGGAAGCCTGGATCAAGTTTCTCAAGGAACGGGGATGGCAAAACCTCGTGTATGAGTCGTTCGAGGATTTTTGGCGGGTACTAGTGGAACGGGGTGGTTGGTGGGATCCGGCCAGCGATGAGATTCCCGTCGAGAAAGTGCTGCAGACAAAAAGCAGCAAGATAACTTTTGTGCTCGAACCACTGATGGCAAAGGCGGCTGGTGGAGCCCAACAATCGGCAGAGGATCGTCTCAACGCCTGGGGCATCCGCGAGTCCGGTGACGCGGCTTTTCTGCCACACTTCGAGGAGCCCCGTTTCGAGGGTGACCAAAAAGAGTATCCCTATCATCTCGTTGTTTTCGGGCTGCTCTCGAATCGTCGAGGCACGGGTTCTTTCTCCCCGCTTCTGCAAGAGATGTTCGGCTACTACCAACGTGTGTATTCCGGCTCCTGGATCGAGATAAACCCGCACACCGCGCACAACCATCACATCGAGCAGGGCGACATGGTTCGGGTTTCGTCGGCGCTGGGATCGGTCAGCGCCCGCGCGGTCTTGAGCGAAATGCTCGAGCCCGGAACGATCGCGATACCCTTTGGCATGGGGCACACGTCTGGGGGACGCTACGCCAAAGGGGTCGGCGTCAATCCCTACGAGATTCTCTCGGAAGTAAGCGACACGTTGTGTGGAAAACCCGCGAAGTTGGCGACACGGGTAAAGATCCAAAAATCCGAAAGGATCGGTTGAAATGCCCAAATGGGGAATGGTCATAGATCTCGATAAGTGTACCGGATGTGGTGCCTGCGTGGCGGCGTGCAAAACCGAAAACAATGTGGGCGTGGTGTCACCAAGACTGAGTTCTGAGAACCGCAGCATGTTCTGGATGGAGATGATCAAAATGGTGGAAGGCGAGGAGTATCCAGACATGCGGGTGAGATACATTCCCAGACCGTGCTTCCACTGCGACCGCCCACCCTGCACGCGAGTGTGTCCGGTTCGTGCCACGTATCTCGCTGAAGAAGGCCTGGTGGCGCAAATATACAACCGCTGCATCGGCTGCAGGTACTGCATGGCCGCCTGTCCTTACACCGTGAAAGTATTCAACTGGTACGAACCCCAGTGGTCCGATGAGCGCAAACAGTGTGTGAATCCAGACGTCTCGCTGCGACCCAAGGGAGTCGTCGAAAAGTGTACGTTCTGCTATCACCGGCTGCAGATCGCGCGCGAGGATGCGCGAGCGGAGAACCGCCCGCTAAAAGAGGCAGACTACCGGGTCGCCTGTCAGGATGCCTGCCCGGCGGCAGCGATATCATTCGGTGACCTGGAGGATAAGTCGACGAAGGTCTACGAGCTGAGTCGTAGCACGAGGGCCATGCGCATCATGGAAGATATCGGCACTGAACCAAAAGTGTTTTACCTGTCAGAAGGGGAATAGCATGTCGCAGGATGCGACAAATCTGGGAGCGGACGAGGCACTGATAAAACCGCTGCACCGTGTCTCTTTAAAACTGACTTTACTAGTGGGGATCCTGGTTCTGCTGGTGGTGAACATGTTCATCGTCTTTGCACGCCAGGTGGGGCTGGGCCTCGGTGTGACCGGCATGAACCACCCCGTGACGTGGGGATTCTATATCGTCAACTTTGTTTTCTTTATCGGTATCAGTCACGCCGGCACATTGATCTCGGCAATCCTCAGGCTCTCGCAGGCGGAGTGGCGCCGGCCGATTACACGGATGGCCGAGGTGATCACGGTAATCGTCCTCGCCATCGGCGGCGTACATCCCATCATCGATCTCGGTCGCCCCGATCGCGTTCTCAATGTCTTTACCTCGGGCCGGTTGCAGTCGCCGCTGCTGTGGGATGTCACCGCGATCTCTGCGTATTTCATGGCGAGTACGGTTTACCTTTTCCTGCCGTTGATTCCCGATATTGCCATACTTCGGGACCGCGGCGGCAAGCTGCGCCCCCTCTATGAGTTTCTGTCCTGGGGATACGTCGGCACCGACCGGCAGAAGCGAGTACTGGAAAACGGCATGACGGTCATGATGATTATCGTCATTCCGATTGCCGTGTCCGTCCACACGGTGATCTCCTACATTTTTGCGATGACCGTACAACCGGGCTGGCACAGTACGATTTTTGGCCCGTACTTCGTGGTCGGCGCCATATTCTCGGGTATCGCTGCGTTGCTCATCGTCATGATCTGCTTCAGAACGGCATTTCACCTGGAGGACTACCTCAAACCGATCCACTTTTCCTATCTGGGCAAACTGCTGCTCATCATGTCTCTTTTGTGGTTCTACTTCACCTTTTCCGAGTATCTGACAGCGATCTATGGAAATGAACCTCACGAGATGCATATCGTCATGTACAAGTTTACTGGCGCGTACGCGCCGTTCTTCTGGGGGATGGTGGTGACCAACTTTGTCATTCCCGTCGCGCTTCTGAGCTCACCCAAAACCAGGACCATACCTAGCATCATGATCGCGAGCATATCGGTGGTCATCGGTATGTGGCTGGAACGCTTGAACATCGTGGTTCCGTCGCTGGCGAATCCGAGACTTCCGACCGACACCGGGTTTTACATACCGACGTTTACGGAGTGGTCGCTCTTTGCAGGAGCGGTGGCGCTCTTCGCATTGGGCTTCATCGTGTTTTCCAAGCTGTTTCCGCTCATTTCGGTGTGGGAGATGAGGGAAGGTGAGAGCCACGGTGTCAAAGAGGTTACAGATAGGGTCAAAAGCTACCTTCCCGGCGGTGGAACCCAAGCGAAGGCGCAAACCGCAGACAGTGGCAAGGCGTCAGAGAAGTAACGGGGGTTATACAGATGCGACACAAAGCCATATTCGTTTTTCAGGTGCTGTCCATGATGGGTATTTGGGTCTTTGTTCTGGGTATCAGCGCCTGGGTCATCCGGCTCATACGGGTGGCGAATCAACTAAAGGATGCCGAAACAGCCTCGGTAGCGATTAGTCTGGTGGCCATTCCGGTATTCCTCACCGGTGCCAGTGTGCTGACCTACGTATTTGTCGGTCTGCAACGTGGTGCCAAGAAGAATTAGCATGAGGTAGGAGGGATGCGAATCCCATGCGACAAGAGAGCAAAACGCGTTTGCAACAAAGCCTATTTAAGAACATGATATCTGCGAGCTTGTTTCTCGTGATGACGATGGTCATGCCGCTGCTGGTCTCGCTGTGTCCTGCCCCACTGCACGCCGAGCCGCCATCGGATTGGTTGCCCTCCGAACCATTGAAGGGCCGCATCGTATTCGAGGAAAAGCACTGTACCCGGTGCCACTCGATCGCGGGCACCGGTGGTGACATCGGTCCCGATTTGGCCGAGTCCTATTTCGACGGCACCTTCCTCGATTTAGCCTCCATTTTTTGGAATCACGTTCCCGACATGGTGGTCGAGTACAAAAGGGCGAACCTTGCCTGGCCGCAGTTCTCCGATGAAGAGGTCGCGCATGTGATCTCTTATCTGTATTACCTGCGTTACCTGGGAGCGCCCGGAGACGTGTCCCGTGGACAGGATTACCTAAAAACCAAGGGGTGTTTTTCGTGCCACAGCGTTGGTGGAGAACCGGGTGGCCGCCGGGGCCCCGCGTTGGACCGCCTCAAGATGTATGCGTCACCGATCTACGTGGTGCAGGCGATCTGGAACCACGGACCGGAAATGCAGGCGATGATGAACAGCATGGGTATCGCACGTCCCAAGTTCACGGGTCAGGAAATCGCCGACATCGGCGCATACATCAGAGCCGTGAGTAAGTGGACCATGCGGGAGAGTGTATATCTCTCACCCGGAGACCCAAACGATGGCAAGGTTGTCTTCGCGCGAAAACGATGCGACGCGTGTCATTCGGTCCACGGAGTGGGTGGTGCGACCGGGCCCAGCATGGACGATGTGGATCTGAGCATGAGCGCCACGGGAATTGCGGCCATCATGTGGAACCACGGGGCCGAGATGCTGAGCACGATGAGAGAAGAGCGAATCAAGTGGCCGACTTTCGACGGCAAGGAAATGGCCGACCTGATTGCTTATCTCTATTTTATCAGGTTCATCGATGAGCCGGGTAACGCCCCTCGCGGGCAAGCCCTCTTTGAGACCAAGCAGTGTGTATCGTGTCATTCGATAGGCGGCGTCGGTGGGAGCGTGGGGCCCGATCTGTCGATGCGACTATCCACGCGTCATAGCGGTATCTCGGTTTTGACCAAGATGATCAATCATGCGGCGAAGATGTCGGAAGAGGTGTTGAGTCAAGGCGAGAGATGGCCGGTCTTGACGGGCCAGGAGATGAGAGACATTTTTGCCTATCTCGTTGCCACCGGGGAAGAAAGCTCGAGCGAGTGATCCGAGCGGCGTCCCTCTCAGGAACCCCCAGAATATCGCGATTCTGAGTTATCCACAGGGAAACGGCGCCAAACGCCGCGGCGTGTGTACGAGCCGGCGATGGTTCGTTCCACCCAAGACCACGGCCAAATGGCACGACCCGTGAAGCGGGTTCTTGGCATACCAAAGGGGTTGTTGACAGGACGAGGGCTGTGTGATAATATTCACAAACTCCGTGATCAAGCCCCTGGGAATTGCTCGCCGTCGCCCTGTTAGCGGTGTGCTCGTAGACCAGGGAGAACCGGAATGACCACCCACAAGAGTCGTTTCACCGGGGAGAGGTGTTCGAGGTGATCAGGCGCTCTTGGGCCCAGTTTGCCCTCTTAGTATCAGCCGCAGCATATCTCGGGCTATCTCCCAGCACGCTCGCGGCGCAAAGGCCTGCCTCCGAAGACATCATTTGGCCACTACCTCCATCTCAGCCGCGTATCCGTTACGTCGGTTCGCTCCATTCAGAATTGGACGTCGGAAAGAAAAAGTCGCTGGGCAGTCGCCTGAAGCGTCTGGTGTTGGGAACCCGCACCGGCATGCTGGGTCTGCGCAAGCCGCATGACGTGTATGTCGATGACACATCACGTTTCTATGTGGTCGACAAGGCGCGCGGCCGGGTGGTTCTTTTCGATCCTAAAGCAAGGGAGGGTCAGACATTCGGGGGCGAAGGACCGGGAGCACTTAGCGGAGCCATGGGCCTTGGTGGTGATGGCCGGGGACATTTGTACGTTGCCGACCCCGGCAACCAGCGCGTTGTCGTATTCGCGGAGGATGGAACGTATGTCCGCGCCATGGGTGGCCCGGGTGTCCTGCTCAACCCGGTAGATGTAGCGGCGGATCCAGCTCGCGACCGCATCTACGTGGTGGACAGTTATCTTCATCAGGTCGTTCTTTTTGACCCGCAAGGTGAGCTAATTCGTCGTATGGGCAAACATGAGGGTGACATTCCCAAAGAGCCAAAGAGAGCGGGCGCGGTGAGTCTGGGTGGGGGTCACGGGCGAGGCGACTCGGACAGTTCTGAAGGGCCGCCGGATGTCATTGAAAATCGTAGCGGCGAAACCGGCGAGTTTTCTTACCCGTCCTATGCAGACGTCGCGGAGGACGGGACGTTGTACGTCTGTGATGCGCTCAACTTTCGCGTGCAGGCGTTCGATCCCGACGGCAATTATCTGTTCGAGCTGGGCCGGCTAGGGGACGGCCCAGGATCGTTTGCTCGACCGAAGGGCGTTGCGGTCGACAGCGAAGGCCACGTTTACGTGGCCGACGCGGCGTTTAACAACGTTCAGATCTTCGACCGCGAGGG
>JAOTUR010000191.1 GCA_029863805.1 Candidatus Krumholzibacteriia bacterium
CTCGCCGGAGCGGCGGCACTCTCTATCGGCTTTTTCCTAGGCTACGTTGCCTTTCGCGATGCACAGCCGGGTAAACCCGCTCCGCAACAAAGACCGGCTATGAACGATCTCTACACGGGCATCTCGAACATCCAATTCCTCGACCTGGACGCCATCAACGGCGAAGTGGATATCACATACGACCAGGTTCGCCCGGTACGCCTGAGAACGAGCGTAAACGACCGGCGGGTACAGGATGTTCTGGCCTATGCCCTGCTGAACGATGACAATCCGGGCGTGAGGCTCAGGGCGATCAGCGCGTTTGAATCAGACCAGGTGGGCGCCCCGCCGGAGGAAATGAAGCAGGCATTCCTCGAAGCGCTGACCTCAGACCCCAATGCAGGCGTGAGGCTGCAGGCCCTACTCGTATTGCGGAAGCTACCGTTCGACGAGGATGTCAAGAGCACGCTGTTGTTCGTGCTGTCGCACGATGAGAATCCGGGGATTCGTATCGCGGTGATGAACTATCTGGCTGAAATAACTCTCGAAGGCATCATGCCTGAACAGGAAATGTACGACATTCTGCGCGCTAAAATGGCGGTGGACAGAGACAACTCTGCTCGAAGCCGCCCGGTCAACGACATATAGGAGGTGGAGTCGCCATGAGAACACTGAACGGACTCATGCTTGCTGCTTTGTGTGTTTTTGCTTTGCTGCCGGTCACCGATACGATCGGCCAGGCGAAGCCGGTTGCGGAATCCTTCAAGGTTGAAAAGGGCGGCAACCTGATCGTCGATATCGAGAATGTCGGTGCCGACGTGGACGTCAAGGTGTGGAGCAAGCTCGAGGTAGCCGTCACGGCGCAAGGGATCCGCGAGTCCGACCTCGAGGATCTGAGAATCGAGGCGGAGGGAAACACCGTCTACGTGCTTCTCGATGCACACGAGCGGCGGAGTCATCGGAACGTTCGTTTCTCCATCAATGTTCCGTCCGAATTCAATCTGGATATCGGAACATCGGGCGGCGACGTCCAGGTGACTGGTTCGATCAAGGGCGCCGTCATCGGGAGTACTGCCGGCGGCGACATCGAGATCGACGATGTGGACGGCAAAGTCGAGCTCAGATCCGCCGGTGGCGACATCACGGCGGGCAGCGTAAACGGCGATGCACGGCTCAGAACAGCGGGTGGCGACATCGAGGTCGGCGGTGTGACAGGGGAGTTGACCGCGCAAACAGCCGGCGGTGATATCGAAGCGGGCACGGTGGGGAAGGACCTCGTTGCCCAGACGGCGGGCGGCGACATCACCTGCGTCGGCGTCGGCGGCAAGGCCGCCGCGGAAACCGCCGGCGGCGACATCGAGCTCGGATTGGTCAAAGGCGAAGTCAAGGCCGAAACAGCCGGGGGCGACATCGAGATCATGGGCGCGACGGGCGAGGCCAACGCCCAGACCTCGGGCGGTGATATCAGGTTGTCCGGCATCAAGGGTTTCGTGGACGCGGCGACGGCCGGCGGCGATATCAGAGTCGAGCTGGATCCCAGCAATGCAGCCAACAGCAGCATGGAAACCAAAGGCGGCGACGTCGAGCTCTACCTGCCCGCCAATGCCAAAGTGACGATAGAGGCGCGGATTCGGTTGCGGGGTTGGGATCGTGGCGATCGTGATGAGTACGATATCCACTCGGATTTCACGGCTGAAAAGCATGAAAAAAGCGAGCGCGAAGTGTGGGCGCGCTATGTCATAAACGGCGGGGGCAAGGTCATCGAAATCGAAACGATGAACGGCAATATTGAGATTCGAAAGCGATAGCGTCGCAAGTGTCCGGCGGGGTCGCCGTGACCGCAGACCCCGCCGGATTTGCCCGCTATCCCAGCCCAAGAATCGATCGCCCTGAATATTCCGCAGAGGTTTCCGGGACTCTGTGGCCGGTTGACCCCGAGTAGCGCAGATTGTATGATTTAGCAGCATCTCGTGGGGTTCTCCATGATCGGCAAGACGATTTCGCGCTATAGAATTGTAGAGAAGCTAGGCGAAGGTGGAATGGGTGAGGTCTACCTCGCCATAGACACCGAGCTCGAGCGCAAGGTAGCCCTCAAGTTCCTGCCTCAAAAGGTTGCGTACGATCCCGAGGCGCTGGCGCGATTCAAACGTGAGGCGCGGGCGGCAGCGGCGCTCAACCACCCCAACATCATCACCGTCTACGAAGTCGGCCGTTACGAGGACCAGAGTTTTATTGCGATGGCGTACGTAGACGGAAAGCCGCTGAGCGACGAGCTGCAACGTGGAATCGCGGTAGAGCGGGCGCTGCAAATCGGAATACAGGCATGCAATGGGCTGGACAAAGCCCACCGAGCGGGCATCGTCCACCGCGACATCAAGCCGGATAACATGCTGATCGATTCGGACGGCCGCGTGAAGATCCTCGATTTCGGGCTCGCTACGTTCGGGGAATCCGGTGGGTGGACTTCCAACGATTCGACGGCGGGGACGGCCCACTACATGTCACCGGAGCAAGCGCGGGGCGAAGAGGTGGATGCGCGCAGCGACGTGTTTTCGTTGGGCGCCGTCCTTTACGAGATTCTCACCGGAAAGCGGCCATTCAAGGGCACGCATGTCGAGGCGGTTCGTTACGCCGTCTTGAACGAGAATCCGGAGCCGCTATCGAGCCTGAATCGGGACCTTCCCCCGGATTTGGAACGCGTAGTATTGAAGGCACTGTCAAAGCACAGGGACGAGCGATACAACTCGGCCGGCGAGCTGGGCGCGGACCTCGACGCTGTGGGCTCTCAAATGACCGCCAGCAAGGCAAAGTTCTCATCCAAGCGGCTGGCGATTCCGGGCACCATCATACTGTTGGCCGTCGCCACGTTTTTCATAATCAACCCGTTCAAGGTCAAAGTCTCGTCCGAACAGGACGCGGTCGCGGGTCAGAATACAATCGCTATCATGTACTTTGAGAATCTGGCCCAGCAGGGAGACCCGCAACGCCTGGGCGAGATTATCACGAATTTACTCATTACAAATTTCTCGCAAACTCAGAGTCTAGAGGTAGTGTCCAGCCAGCGGCTTTACGACATCCTGAAGATCAAGGGCAAGGAGGGAGCCAAGGTGATCGATCGGACGACGGCCTCGGAGATCGCCAGGGCCGCCGGCGCCCGCTGGATGATGTTGGGCAGTATCCTGCAGGTCGAGCCTCACCTCGTGGTAACGTCTCAACTGATCGATGTAGCGACGGGCAATGTAAGGAAATCGCAACGCTTGACGGGCGCACCGGAGGAGACGGTATTTGAGCTGGTCGATCGGATAACGGGTGACACGAGGACGGACCTGGCGCTTTCCAGCCCGAAGGGCGTTGAACAGCCGAAGCCACTCGTCGACGTCTCGACCAATGCGCTGGATGCCTACCGTTATTACGTTGAAGGCTTGGAGCTCGAGTTCAAGTACTACAGTGTCGAGGCTTGCGAGAGTTTTCGAAAAGCTGTGGAAACCGACCCCACTTTTGCGATGGCGCACTACCATTGCGCGGTCAATGCGTTTCGAGCGGGCCAACTCAGGGCTGGACAGGATGCCCTCGAAGATGCGGTGAAGTACGCCGACCGCGTGAGCGAGAAGGAGCGACTGTATATACAAGCCCTTGAGGCGAGCTGGGGGAATCGTAAAGACGAAGCGGTCGGGATATGGAGAAAGATTGCGGGTCTATACCCGGACGAAAAGGAAGCCCTTTGGAATCTTGCCACAGAATACAACGATCGTGGTGATAATGAGACGTCATTGGGGTACTACCGGAAGATCCTCACGATAGACCCGTTTAACAAAGGGACCTATAATTCGCTGGCTTATCTCTACGACAAGATGGGTGAATTAGAAAAATCCATCGAAGCGATCAACCGTTACATAAAACTGGCACCTGACGAAGCCAATCCCTACGACACGCGGGGCGATTTGTACGCGTTCCACGGCGCTGTAGACAGCGCGATCGCCTCTTACCGCAGGGCCGTCGAGATCAAACCAGACTTCTACACATCGGTGGTAAAGCTCGGAAACATGTACTTGTTCGAGGGACAATACGATCTCGCCGACGCGCACTACCGGAGACTGGCGGACAGCGAAGACCCATCGGTTCGATCGAGAGGGCGGTGTTATCCCTCGATCGTCAAGTGGCACCAAGGCAGGCTGCAGGAAGCCATGGAAGCGTTGGAGATTGCCATCGCTGCCGACAAGGCGGACCGGTACCACGCTGAGCAGCACCTGCAAAAGTTCTCGATGAGATCGGCGATCTACACCGATCTCAAACATTTCGACCGCGCCTTGACAGAAGCCCGAATAAGATTCGATATTCTAAAACAGATTTTTCCGCGATATGCGGCTCAAATAGATCTGGGCTTGGCGAGTATTTGCGCTAATAACGGCGATCTCGCACAAGCCGAAAGCCTGATCGGGATTTACGAATCGGTCCTCGATACGTTGAATCGTGACGCCCAGAGCTCGTACTACAGAGCGAAGGGAAGAATCGCCCTGAAGAATCAAGATCCGGAATCTGCCTCCGTTCACTGGGAAAAGGCTGTCAAACTGTCTCCTAACGATTTCGGCACAAGCCACGATCTAGCAACCGCATATCTGCGGAGCAACCGAGTCAACGAAGCGATTGCGGTATTGGAAAAAGCGCTTGCACGATACGACGAGAACCGGCTCACGTCGCCGTACCTGGCCGCGCGCGCTTACTATACGCTTGGGCTTGCTTATCAGGTGGCCGAAAGAAATGACGAGGCGATGGCGCAATTCCAGCTATTCCTGGAAATCAGCGGCAACGCGGATCCCGAGCTGGACGAAGTACCCGACGCCAAAAAACGTATAGCGGAGCTCAGAAGAAGCAGTTGAGGAAGCCGTGCCCGACGCAGGTTATTCGAATGATTCCGGCCAGAAGCGCCGGTCAAGAAGTTCGCTCCACTTATGATCATACGGGTGGACTTGATAGACCCGAATGCCGCCGGCAAAAACCGGCCTGTCCTCGTTCGCCCATTGGAAGATCGACCCCTCCAGGTTGTAAACGTTCGTGTAACGCTTCCCTAGAAGTTCCTCCGCGAGTGCGCCCGAACGGTGACCCACCGAGCAATAGACGACGATCGGATGGTCCTTCTCGACGCCGGCGAGCGCTCCGAGGGCGTCTGAAAGCCTCGGCGCCAGAACGGCGCCGCGTATGTGGCTGACGTTGTACTCTTCCGGTGCCCTCGCATCTAGCATGATGGGTACGGGCGTACTGTCGGATTGAATCCAAGTCGCCAGCTCCGACGTGGTCAAGTGCTTCACCGCCGGGTAGTTCATTCTTACGGCCGACTTCACCGCCGGCCATGTGAGGACGCCGTTACCACACGCAATCGGCCCGGTCCAAGCGAGTAGGGCGAACGCAATGTACAAGACAAATACAGCACCGACGCCGTGCTTTCGCTCACAGCTTCGCAAGGTTCCTCTGACCTTCCCGCTTCCTATGGACCAATCGCAATCTGACACTCCTGCTCCCGGCACCTCACTCACCCACCTCCGCCGGCAGCGGCCGCTCGGCCGTCGGGATCTCGTTCACGATCGACGCGATCCACCAGCGGCCGTCGCGCTGGACGAGGTGGATGCTGTCCACGCCCTGCTGGGGCGGGCGCGGAGAGCCGGTGATGTGCGCCTCGTAGAGGACGAGCACGTGCGCGATGTCACCGAACACCATGGATCGCTTGCGCACGATCTTCTCGGAAAAGCCCTTCTCGGCCACGCCCGCCTGCTCGATGAAGCGCACGAAATCCCCCACGAAACCGTCGAGTGAGAACACGCTGGTCGCCTCCCAGCTGGTGCGCAGCACGATGACGGCTTCGGGTATGAACATGGCGCGCACGTGGTCCCAGTCGGGAGTTTCACCGGCGGGGAAGGTCACGGCGTCGTAGAGGGCGACGACGACGCTGTTGGGGGTCTGGAACGCCGCGGTCTCCTGGGCGTCGCACACGCCAACACCCAAAAGCACGGCCGCGATGGAGATGGCAATCAACAAACGCTTCATGGAAATCCCTCCGTTCTTACGTACATCGCTCAGAGCAGAATCCGGTTTCTTTGTGAGCGTTCCTCACCGACGCTGCTCACGCGCACGGCTGCCTCTTCGCCGACGGGGCACACGTTCTCGCATATGCCGCAGCCGATGCACAGATCGGGCAGGACGCGCGGAAGCATGAGCTCGCGCGTGCCCTCGCCGTCGGCGACGTTCTGGCGGTCGAAGACGATGGCCTTGGGACTGGTGGGGCAGTGTTCCTCGCACACGATACAGTCGATGCCGAAGGCGTGGGGGAGGCAGCGACCCTTGTCGATGAACGCGAGTCCGATCTTGCGCTTCTGCTTTTCGGCGAGGGGGAGACGTTCGATGGCGCCGGTGGGGCAGACCTGTCCGCACAGCGTGCAGTTGAACTCGCAGTAGCCGATGCGCGACACGAGCACGGGCGACCAGATGCCCTCGAAGCCGGCCTGCAGGAGCGTGGGTTGCAGCCCGTTGGTGATGCAGACCTTCATACACTCGCCGCACTTGATGCAGCGGTGCAGGAATTCCTCCTCCTCCACGGAGCCGGGTGGGCGGACGAGGGCGGGGTTGGCGCGCGCGCGCGCGGGGCTCACGCGAAAGAAGGCCAGGGTGGCCACGCCGGCCGCGCCCGCGCCGAGCAGGTAGCGGCGCTTCAGGTCGGTGCGGCGGTGGCGAGGCTGGGGGCGGCCGAAGCGCCAGCCGACGGCGTGCTGGGGGCAAGTGCTCTCGCAGCTCATGCACATGACGCACTCGCTGCCGCGCCAATCGCCGCTGGCGTTGGGCCGCGCGCCACCCGCGCAGGTGGCCAGGCAGAGCTTGCAGTCGTCGCACGCCCCCAGGTCGAGCTTATGGCTGAG
>JAOTUR010000174.1 GCA_029863805.1 Candidatus Krumholzibacteriia bacterium
TCCGGTGATCTCGTTTAACGATGTCGAGACCCCAGGTGCCTGCCCGCAGGAGAAGACGATTGTACGTACCTGGACGGCCACGGATGCCTGTGGCAATAGCTCCAGCTGCGATCAGACGATCCAGGTGGTCGATACCACCCCGCCTGTCATTGCCTGTCCGCCGAACGTAACGGTCGATTGTCTTGATTCGACAGATCCGAGCAACACCGGTTCCGCGACGTGTAGCGATAACTGTGGTGCGGCCACCACGACGTTCGTTGATGAGGTTTCGCAGCCGGATCCGGACTGCCCGAACAAGACCATCACTCGTACGTGGACATGCACGGATGAGTGTGACAACTCGGCGAGTTGTATCCAGATCATCATGGTCGTGGACCAAACGCCGCCGATGATCACGTGTGCCGCGGACAAAGAGATCATTTGTCCCGAGGAACCGGTGTTCGACGATCCGATCGTGACCGACGACTGTTCAGCTGTAACGGTCACATTCGAGGATCAGCACATCGAGAACGGGACCTCGCAGGTTTGGATTCGCACCTGGACGGCCTTCGATGCCTGTGGCAACGGTCCTGCGATGTGCAGTCAGACCATCACCCAGATTTGCCCGTCGGATGAGTTCTGTACCCTGACACAGGGCTTCTACTCATCGCCCAACGGCAAGTGGAACGGCGAGAGTGCCGTCGACCTCATTGCGAGGTTGCTCACGGAGGGTGGCAATTTGGTGGTCGGTGTGTTGGGTACCCGGTCTGTGACCTTCGGCGCCGAAGATGCCCTGTGCATCAACCTGAAACTACCAGGTGGTACGACGCCGATGACGTTGCCGGATTTTGGCGACCAGGTATTCGACGACGCCACCTGTCAGACGCCATCGCCGCTACCACTCTACGACGGCGATCGGTGGATGAATGTATTTCTGGGTCAGACCGTCACGCTGGGGCTGAACCTACGGCTCGATTCCGACCTGGGTGGTTGGGAGCTCGAGCCTGAGTTCTGCACGCTGCCGGCCCTGCCAGGGCCCGATGGCATACTCGGCACCGAAGACGATGAGATCGACTTCGGCGGCACGGTCCAGAAGTACACGATTCCGCAGTCTGTGTTTGATTACTTCACGCTGATGGGGATCCTCACGCCGACGGTGGACGATCTGTTCGCCCTGGCCAACAAGGCGTTGGCTGGCATGAACATTTCGCCGACCACGGTAAATGAGGTCAACTTTGCCGTGAACTCGATCAATGTCGGCTTTGACAAGTGCGCTTGGGTGCTGCCGAGCTGCCCCGCAGGGGTATCGGCGACCACCGTGCTCAACCTGAGCCTGGTTGGCGCACAGTCTGCATTGTCGAGTGCTGCGAACGAGCCTGAATTGGCCGGAAGCAATCTGCCTACGGAGTTCGAACTCCAGCAGAACTATCCGAACCCGTTCAACCCAACGACTCGTATCAATGTGGCGGTTCCGAAGGCCACGAACTGGACGCTGCGGATCTACAACGTGTCCGGTAAACTGGTACGGAGTTATGATGGCAACACCGGAGGCCCCGCCTTCGTTGATGTCGAGTGGAACGGCAAGGATATGCGCGGACAACCAGTGTCTACCGGTGTTTACTTCTACCGTGTGACCGCTGGTGAGTTCAGGGCAATGAAGAAGATGGTTCTGATCAAGTAGCAGAACCCTTCTTGAGGAGCGCGAAAAAGGACCTCCCATTTATGTGGGAGGTCCTTTTCGTTTGGGCGCTGTGCTCGCCCGGTCAGGCGGTGCCGGAAGTGCCAGTCGGGCCTCGTCAATGGTTTAGCGAACGAAAAGTCTCGGCCGAGCCGCCTGCCACGGTCACGATCACACCGTCGCTGAAACCAGGCCGTCATACGATCCGTCGGCGCTACGCAACACCGGCGTTTTATGTGAGTTGCTGAAACAGATCCCCCCATTGGTCCAGATTTTCATTGACTAATTACTCCGTATGGGGCTGATTAGTGCCCATAGACCCAGCCCATGACTCTTGGGTGTGGCGGCGGGCCGTCGAGCCGGTGAATCGATAGCCCGTCCGGCCAGATCCGGGTCGGGCAGGGCGGCCGCTTGCGGGCGGCGAAAAGAACGGCAAACGCCGTAGCAGGATGCCACGCGCCGTGCGTGCGGCCAGCAGGTACAGGTCGGCATAGTGTAGGGCCCGGGCCCTACGCGACGGAGGACGGCTCAGACTTCCATGGCACGCGAATTGCGCCGGTACTAACACCTAAATCTGGGTTAGATCACATCATGAGAGGAGACCTTATGCGTAAGCGCTTGTTCTTCCTTACTGCGCTTCTTGCGGCGCCCTTGATCCTCGTCGCAGCCGGTTGTAGAGATACGGGTGTCAACCCGTCTAGTGGCACTGCCGAGTCGTTCTACGCAAAAGGCGGCAAGGGCGGCGGTGGTGGTGGTGGCGGCGGCGGTAAAATCAACTGCAAAAGCGACAAGGGCATGGAACAGCCAATGGAGATCCAGACCATTGATATCGAAAGTGCGATGCGCGTTCATTTGCTGTCCGGTGGCGGCTACGACCGCAACTTTGTCAAGCCCGCCTGGTACGAGATCATGGACGAGAACGGCAATGTGACCTATGTTCCGTCCGGCCTGTACACGGGCGACGTTCAGGAACTTCTGAACATATACGTCGAAGGGTTTCGCCCAAACGGGACCTACAGCGTCCGTTTGGTTAGCCAGGATTACTGCGCCAACCCGGGTTATTCACCGTGGCAGACGTTGGCCATGCCGGGGGTCGCAGGCGATGTGGCGGCGCCGGTAGCCACCGCGCCCGTTGCGAAGACGCGGGCGGTGTTTATAGCCACGTTCCGCGTGGTGGAGGTCGAGGCAACGGACAACACTGGTGTCTCGAAGGTCGAGTTCTTCTTTAACGGACAGCCCGTACATACACTCGACTTGGTCGATAATTTGCAGTTTTGGCTGGATGGCGAGGTTCCGTTGTACGAGTGGTATGTGCCGAGTGAGATGCGCGGGCAAAGCGGGCTCGTCACCGTGCGCACGCACGACCCAGCGGGCAACGTGACCGAGACCAGTGCGAATTTGTACCTCTAGCGAGGGCGATTTTGATAGGTTTCGACCAGCTGCGACGAGAGTCCGGCGACGGTTCGAGTTTGGGTCATTAATCGATCGAACGCATGAATATGACGGACCTCCCCCTGACGGGGAGGTCCGTTTGTGTATGGCACGGGCCCCAGGGATGCTTTCAGAGTGGCTGGACGCCGCTCTTCCACCATCGGCATGGGCTCGCGAGCCATCGACCGTTTAGCGGACTTGTGGTATACTTGACCCGTTGGAGGACAGACAAAACGCTAGCCGCGAAGGAGACTAAGAAAATGGCGGGTGGAAGAAACGCCCCCTGTCCGTGTGGGAGCGGCAGGAAGTACAAACACTGTTGTGGACTGAAAACCCAAATGGCGAAAACGCGCCGACTGCAAGTGGTCGTGGCGTTGGTGGTCGTTGTGGTCGCGGCTGGTGTGGCCGCCAAAACGTTTTTCTTCGGTGACAAAGGCCAGGTGGTTTCACAACCGGGACCGGCGCCGCCGGGTAAGGCGTGGTCCGAGGAGCATGGGCACTGGCACAATGAACAGTCCCCGCTGCAGCCGGGAACCGCCACGCAAGCGCGCCGCACCCAACCGGAAGGTCCACCGCCACCAGGAAAGGTCTGGAATGCGGAACACGGGCACTGGCACAACGACCTCGCTACCCAAACGCCTGCGGATTCCGGTTAGCCGCGCGGGCGCCCCCCCCCCTTGCACCGAAGCGATCCGGGCTCGGGTTCACTCACGCCGACTTTGAGACCTGACAAAAGTCAAATTGAGTCGGCAACTTCCCACCCTGTATAATCCGGTTCTCGTCGGGCCGCCCGTCCGCGGCCATGGTGGGGTGCACGAACTCATAAGGAGGAAGCGGGCGTGTTTTTCGACGATATCGACCGCCGCATCAAGGGCCTGACGCGGCTTGTGGGCAACACGCCGCTTATGGCCATCGAGTTTCTGTACCGCGGCCATAAGCGTATCCTCTATGCCAAAGCCGAACACCTCAACATGACCGGCAGCATCAAGGATCGTATGGCGCTGCACATTCTTCGCCAGGGGTACGAGCGCGGCCTACTCAGGAACGGCGCCCGTATCATCGAGGCAACCAGTGGCAACACCGGCATTTCTTTTGCCGCCATCGGTAGCGCATTGGGTCATCCGGTGACGATTTTTATGCCCGACTGGATGAGCGAGGAACGCATCAATTTGATCCGATCGCTGGGTGCCGACATTCATCTGATTAGCTCGGAGGACGGCGGGTTTTTGGGTAGCATCAAACAGGCTGAGGAGCTGGCCCTCGCCACCAAGGACGCTTTCTTGCCGCGCCAGTTCTCGAACGATGACAACATCGACGCACATGCGTGCGCGACGGGACCCGAAATCTGGTGGCAGCTAAAGGCGCACTCGTTGCGTCCTGATGCCCTGGTGGCCGGCGTGGGGACGGGTGGCACCGTTATGGGTGCCGGCCTGTTTCTAAGACGCATGCAACCGGGCATCCACCTCCATCCGCTCGAGCCGGCCAACTCACCGACCCTGTCCACGGGTTGCCACGCGGGCAAGCACCGGATTCAAGGCATCTCGGATGAGTTCATCCCGCCGATCGTGGATTTGAAGTCGCTCGACCGTGTGGTGAGCGTCGACGACAGCGATGCCATCTTAATGGGGCAAAAACTGGCCTCGGAGATCGGACTCGGGGTCGGCATTTCATCCGGCGCCAACTTCCTCGGCGCCCTGTTGATTCAGGACGAAATGGGAGAGGATGCGGTGGTGGTTACCGTCTTTCCCGATGACAACAAGAAGTACTTGAGCACCGATCTCACCCGCGACGAGCCCAAGGGCGAGGGCGACATCGCGCCCCGCGTGCGGCTCCTTGGCTTCCGGGTATTCAACCGCGTGTGCGAAGTCTGTTACGATTATCAGGAGTCCACGCAGACCGAACCGCTAAACTTCTCCCGCGACGTCATGCACGGAGAATAGGCATGGCCTCGGCGCCTTCGAGTGTTTGCCCTTAAGCTTTGTCCCACAGAAGGCCAGCGATGTGTTTTTCCTTGCGTTTCTTGGCGAGCTGCATCTTGCCGTCGAGAAAGGTCGCCCTCCCCAAGTCCTCTTTGTACGCGTTGACGTACTTGTTCATGGCTTCGGTCCACTCGAGCTCGGGCGGTGCGGGAATCTTGGCCGCGCGCGATTTACCGGACGGCCCGGCCCCGGTGGCTTCTTCTTTGGGACGGACCACTTTCTTTATGTAGCCGTGCGCTTCCAGGACCGAAGTGAGTTTGTCGGCCAGGGCCTCGACCGCCATCTTCAATCCGTCTGGAGGGCCCGGGGTGTAGTGATCCTGCCAGCCGCCACCTCGGCTGCGATGCCACCACAGCTTATCGTCTCCCAAAAATTTTTGGGCATCGGTCGGCGCATTAGCGACGAGTTTGGCAATGCGCGCCTTCATCTCAGAAAGCTTGGCAAGCCCCATTTTATTGGTCAGCTGGTACTGGTTCTGAGCAAACAACCTCGCCTTTTCCAGATACCATTTTTGCAGGCAGGCGACGGTGGCGGAGACAAAGGCCTCCCTGGTCTTCTCCATCTTGTCGATGATTTCGTAGAGTTCTTTTTCGTAAAGACCGATTTCGGCGTCGAAAACCTGTTGCGTCATGGGTAGCTCCCGCCTGGCTGAGAGGAAGGTCACGCCAGAACCCATGATGGCATGCAAATGGTGGTCCAAAACCTGCATTGAGGGTATCCAAAAGCCGGATTCGGCGACGGTGGGCGGTGCGGGCTCGACCCGACACCAACTCCCCTTGAGGCGTTTCTTTAATGAAATCACCAAGATGCCCGTGGAAACAGGCTCTTGGTTGACACCATGCCCGTGGCTCAACTATCTTCTAGTGTTGGGCATCAGCACATGGGCGAGCAAACACAAGATAAGCTGTTATTTAGCGTTGCCGGTGCGCGCGGCGTGGTGGGCAAGGGGCTAAACGTCGAAGTAGCCACCCGTTTGACCCTGGCCTTCTCCGCCATACTTCCCCCAGGACCGGTGGTGGTGGGCCGCGACACGCGTCCCTCGGGCAAGTCGCTTCTGTGCGCGGTGATTGCCGCGTTGACGGCGACGGGGCGCGAGTGCATCCATCTCGATATTGCCACCACTCCCACCGTCGAGATGATGGTCGAAAAACTCGATGCAGCGGGTGGCATTGTGGTTACGGCAAGCCACAATCCCGTCGAATGGAACGCGCTCAAGTTTCTCGACAAGCGAGGCATATTTATCACCAAGTCGGACAGCGAGCGACTGTACGACGCCTATACCGATAGCAAATACCAGTTCGTCGACGCCGCCGCAACCGGCAAGATCACGGCGTACGAGCGCGGGGCTCGCGATCACATCGACGCCATCCTCGGTCTTCATACCATTGATGTCGATCGCATCGCCCGTCGGTCATTCCGGGTTGTGGTCGATTGCATCAACGGAGCGGGCAGCGTGATGGCGGCCGAGCTCCTGCAAGCCCTGGGCGCGACGGTCATCGAGATGAACTGCAAGACGGATGGTGACTTTTACCGCGATCCCGAACCGCGTGCGGAAAACCTGCGCGAGCTCGCCGATCGCGTCAAGGTGGAAGGCGCGCACCTGGGGTTCGCCTTGGATCCGGATGCCGATCGGCTGGCACTGGTGGACGATAACGGAAAAGCGCTCAGCGAGGAGCTGACCCTGGCGCTTGCCGTCGATCAAGTTTTGGAGACGGAGAAGAAGGGGCCGGTGGTGGTCAACCTGAGCACCTCGGCGCTGATCGATTGGGTGGCCAGTCAATACCAGGCCACCGTCGTGCGCACGCCGGTCGGCGAGGCGCACGTCGTCGATCGCATGTCGGAAGAACGCGCGCCCATCGGGGGTGAGGGGAACGGAGGCGTCATCTACCCCGAGCTGCACCCGGGCCGGGACGCCTTGCTTGGTATGGCCCTTATTTTGCAACTGCTTGCCGATCGCGAGCTGTCCCTCAGCGAGCAAGTCGGCCGCTATCCGGTTTTCTTTATGAGCAAAGACAAGCTGGCGCTGGGGGGAGACTTTTCACCCAAAAAGATTTCCGACTTAATTCGTGGCCTGGGACCTGCTAGAATTGATGCAAGCGACGGGGTAAAAGCGATTTTTGACGACGGGTGGTGTCACCTTCGCGTATCGAACACCGAAGGCATGGTGCGTATCATCGCCGAGTCGTTGACCGAGGAGCGGACCGCGACCCTAAGTGCCTCGGCCAGAAGCGTTCTCAACACCGCATGGAATAGGTGACGACGCAGCAAGGAGTGCAATCATGTGCGGAATTATTGGTTATCTGGGCAGGACAGAGGCCCTGCCCATCCTTCTCGAGGGTCTCAAGAGACTAGAGTACCGGGGCTACGATTCCGCCGGTGTGGCCATCATAAATAACGGTAGTGTGCTTCTGGAGAAAACAGAAGGCAAGATCGCACAGCTCGAAAAACATCTCGTC
>JAOTUR010000175.1 GCA_029863805.1 Candidatus Krumholzibacteriia bacterium
TCAGGAGACGGTGGAACGCATCCCGCTTTTTCTTGGGCAACCGGTCCCTCGCGCTTCCGGCACGGCCCCCTTTCCATTCTCTCGGGTACAGTGGCCCCGGGGAGACGATTACACACCTCGCCACGTTCTCGTGATATTCAGCGACATAACGAGTAATCAATTGAGCGCCCCACGACTTTCCGATCAGGATGACTTCCGAATCGCCAACCTGCTTGCGGATCGCCTCTAGGTCGGCTACATGGCGGGACACGGTATAGTCCTCTATGATCTCCAGCCTCGACGACAGCCCTCCGCCAATCTGGTCATACAGGAAGACATCGTATCCTTCGTCGGCTAGCGGTGCGAGCGCTGTCGTCACCGCTTCGTTCCCCACGATACCCGCCCCCGGTCCGCCGTGGACAAAGATGACGGTCTCGTCATGGATCCGCGGGTTCGCGGCTAACCGCAAATACGCAATTCGAGATCCGGTGGACAGATCGAAAAAACGAACGTGCGAGGGCACCGGCCGCACGGCGCTTTCTGATTGTGAAGAGAATGGGTTGAACAGCGTGAGCTCCGCCACGAGAACGAGCAATACTGTCACACTTGCCCCAACGCCCACAGCGATGCGACGGCGATAGCGCTGCCCGATCCACCGAGCGCCGAACCACGACATTCCGAACACGATAGCAAAACAGACGAGCACGGCGGCTGTACAGATAACTGCCGTGCTACTGACGATAAATGCCACACCGAGAAACGCAGCGGCCGCTCCAACGACGCCGAGCAACACGCCAGCGGTGAGGAGCGCGCAACCCAGGGTGCCCAGAAGAATGCGCTTCACTGCCCGTCCTCTCTGTTGATCCGCACGATCCACACCTATTTGGACATTGTGTTGGGGCTATATGTTTCAACTTTGTGATACACCGCAATGTTAGAGAGGAGCTCCAGTTTGTTTTGTGCCTGCGAAGCCGCTTTATCGGTTAGCCAAGTGGACGCTCGAATGCTGAGGTTCGCCTGACGGGCGCCATGCTGCTGCTAGCTTCAGCGGAACTGCCGAGCGGTTCGATTGCCGCGGATTTGGGGGCTATGATTATGTTATTGTTAAGTAATAAAATAGGTTGTCGTGCTCGCGTCACGGTGCAACCGTCTTGGGCCATTAGAGATTCTATCAGCCTCAGTGAGCCCGACAGACTGGCATTTTCGAACTGGCAGTCCCTTCGTTGCACGGAAAATGGCGACCCGGTGTCATGGATAAACTATGATTGATAAGAGCGATGAGAGCCACGTTGCTACTGCGAAGTTGAAATGGAAATCCCGATTAGACGGAGGTGATGGAGATGACCGATGAGACGGATGAAACTAACAAGAAGTGGGCAGTCAGTGGGCTTTGTATCCCAGGTTGTTTGTTTATTGGTATGGGAATTGGCTGGGCATTAGGATACCTCGTGCAAGGCATGTTCGTTGGTTTGGGTGCCGGTTTTCTAGTCATGGCACTGGTACGTCTTAAAGCTGGTTAATGGTGACTCAATCACCAGTGAGTGCTGCTATCCTGCCAGTAGTGACTCAGCCAACTCGTGAGCGGTTCGATTAGCGTGTATTTGGGGACGCCATCTCTTACAACTTGATTCTACAAGTTTTTTGTGATCACGCGCGGTCGGGGGCTCGTGGTCCATGCTGAACGTACTCCCCAGCATGTTCGTCCTGGGTCTGGCAGCGCTCGCCGCAATGCTCCTCGTCCTGAGCCGTTGGTCGCCTGCCGAGAACGTGGCGGAGCGAATCGCCGCTGCACGTGCGCTTGCTGTTGCAGTCGGGGTGCAGAGCGTCCACTTCGCCGAGGAGGCGGCGAGCGACTTTCACGAGCGGTTGGGGGCCCTGCTCGGCCTGCCGGGCATTCCGCTGTCCGTCTTCGTCGTCCTCAACCTGATGTGGCTCGGGATCTGGGTCGCCTCGGTTCCGGGACTGCGGTCGGCGCGGGTAGGCGCGTTCTTCGCCGCTTGGTTCCTCGCGATCGCCGGGATGTTCAACGGCATCGCGCATCCGCTCTTGGCCATCGCCGCGGGCGGGTACTTCCCAGGCTTGGTGAGCTCGCCCCTCATCGGTGTCGCGGGTGTCTGGCTCTGGCTCCGACTCCGCAGCGCGACCCGACCAAGCGAGGGCGCTGCTGGGTCGATGCGGTCCGGGTGATTGTGTTCTATCTTGAAATATCCGTGGAGAAACGCGCTGAAACTCAAACTTAGCGCTGGAGTGTCCGCGCCATAAACCTACGGGAAGGTGAAATGCATGAGTATTGCCCGTAACATTTTGCAGGCTATTGGGAACACATCGCTGGTGCAGCTACATAATGTTGTTCCGCATGGATGCGCCAAGATTTTAGTAAAACTCGAATGGGAGAACCCGACTGGAAGTATGAAAGATAGAGCGGCACAGGCGATGATTTCAACGGCTGAAGAAGATGGCCGATTGAGACCTGGGGATACTATTGTCGAGTACACAGGAGGTAGCACAGGCACTTCACTCGCATTAGTTTGTGCTGCGAAAGGATACCGTCTTCACATCATTACTTCCGACGCGTTTAGCCAGGACAAATTGGATCAGATGTCGGCTTTCGGTGCGGATCTCACATTGGTTCCAAATGAGGGAGGCCTCACTACCAAGAGACTGATCTTAGATATGATCGCAGCCGCCAAAGAAGCCAGTCAGAGACCACACACGTATTGGACTGACCAACTCAACAATGTTGAGGGTATATGTGGCTACTACCCATTGGCTGAAGAAATCTGGAAACAAACAAACGGAGAGATCGATGCATTTGTTCACTGTGTCGGCACGGCGGCTTCATCACGTGGTGTGGCCACCGTGTTAAAGCGTTACAATTCCAAGCTCCAGATAATCGTCGTCGAGCCCGGCGAATCCGCGGTCTTATTGGGTGGTCAAGCCGGACCTCATAAAATTGAAGGGGTGGGAATTGGCTATACTCCACCGCTCTGGGAACCAAGTCTTGTGGATGACATCATCGCGGTTAAAACGGATGACGCGAAAGCCATGGCCAGGCGTTTAGCTCGAGAGGAGGGGTTGTTCGGCGGAACGTCCTCCGGAGCAAATGTTGTCGCAGCGATACAAGTAGCAGAGCGATTGGGGCCGGATGCAAAGGTCGCCACTTTGATGTGCGACTCTGGATTGAAATACCTCAGCACAGATGTCTACAAGAAATAGAAACCTTCTTTTCATGTGTGTGGGTGAATGTAAGTTGCGTGAAGTTCCTGTTGACGACGGGAAACTAATGACGTAAATTCGCCATATGGCGAAATGGGGTGAAAAAGAACATGCGTGGCTTTCTTGCGGTGACCAAGGCTCTCTCCGACAGTAACCGGGTTCGGGCGCTGATGGCACTTCGCGGTCGGGAGCTCTGCGTCTGCCAGATCGTGGAGCTTCTGGGGCTCGCATCGTCCACGGTGTCGAAGCATATGTCGCTACTCGAGCAGGCGAGGCTCGTGGAGCGGCGCAAGAACGGGCGATGGGTGTATTACCGGCGTCCGCAAGGGAAAGTCCACAAGGAAGCAAGCGAGGCGCTTCGATGGCTGGACGAATCGCTGGCGCGCGATCGAGACGTGCGTGAAGACGCGAAGCGAATTCGCGAGGTCCTCAAGATTCCAGTGGAGGAGCTGTGCAGCGTGGGTGGCGGCAAATGAAGATTCTCTTTCTGTGTACGGGGAACTCGTGCCGGAGCCAAATGGCCGAAGGCTGGACTCGATCGTTGGGTCGTGACGCGGTCGAGCCCTATTCCGCCGGCCTACTGGCGAAGGGGCTGGACCCGCGAGCCGTGAAGGTCATGTCCGAAGCGGGTGTCGACATTGCGTCGCATCGATCCAAACACGTTGATGAGCTTCGTGACGTTGTGTTCGATGTCGTTGTAACGGTGTGTGACAACGCCTGGGAGTCCTGCCCCGTGTTCCCGGGCGCCACTCGCGTCGTACACGTGGGCTTTGACGATCCGCCGTACTTGGCGAAGGATGCGCAAAGCGAAGGTGAAGCGCTCGACCACTACCGACGTGTCCGCGACGAGATCAGAGCCTTTGTCGAGACACTGCCCGGGTCCGTTATCGACGAGAAGGAAACGTAGAAGTATGGCCAAAACGGCATGTGTCACCAAGGAGCCTCAAGGACTCGCATTTTTCGAGAAATACCTCACTGTTTGGGTCGTCGTTTGTATCGGCGCAGGCATCGTGCTTGGGAAGCTCGCACCCGGAGTAGCCGGATTTCTCGACGGTCTCGCCATCTATGTCGGCGGCGCTCCCGTCGTGTCGCTACCAATCGCCGTGTGTCTCTTCTTCATGATGTACCCCATCATGGTCAAGATCGACTTCGGCGAGGTGCTCAAGGCCGGACGGAACGTCAAACCAGTGTCGCTCACCCTGGCGGTCAACTGGCTGATCAAACCCTTCACGATGTATGCGATTAGCGTGTTCTGTCTGGGAACGCTCTTCCTTGCGTTCATTGGGCCGGACGCGGTGGACCATCTGAAGATGCCGCTCGGCTTGGACCTGCCTGTGGGCGCGACCCACGGCGACGGCACCGTGGTTCTCATTGATGGTGTTAAGGCACTGCAAGTGCCGCTGTGGCGGAGCTACCTGGCGGGCTGCATCCTGCTGGGTATCGCACCCTGCACGGCCATGGTGCTCGTGTGGGGCTTCCTCGCTAAGGGAAACGACGGGCACACGCTCGTGATGGTCGCGATCAACTCGCTCGCCATGCTTTTCCTCTACGGGCCGCTGGGCGGCTTCCTACTCGGTGTCGGTCGTCTGCCGGTCCCGTGGGAGGCGCTTCTGCTATCCATCGGCATCTACGTCGCGCTACCGTTGGTGGCCGGGTATCTTTCGCGCCGGTGGATTATCTCTGCAAAGGGGGTGGACTGGTTCAAAGAGAGATTCCTTCATCTCCTTACCCCTGTCACGGTCCTCGCGCTGCTGGTGACGTTGGTGTTGCTGTTCTCGTTCAAGGGTGAGGTGATCATTTCGAATCCGCTCACGATCGTGTGGATCGCCATCCCACTATTCATCCAGACCATGTTGATCTTCGGGATTACTTATGGCCTGGCGCGTACCCTCAAGCTCACCTACCGGGACGCCGCTCCGTCTGCCATGATCGGGGCGTCGAACCATTTCGAAGTCGCGATCGCTACGGCCGTGATGCTCTTCGGTCTGTCGTCTGGAGCCGCACTCGCGACGGTGGTCGGCGTGCTAATCGAGGTTCCGGTGATGCTCATGCTGGTTCGCGTCTGTCTGCGAACGGCCCATTGGTTCCCCAACGAGCGGCCACTGCAGGGCGCTGCCGTCGAAGAGGCCTCACTCTGAGCGGCAGATGACTTTTTGCGGGATTGAGCCCCGACAATGGTTGCTGGCATCCTGGCGATTTCGTAAAACGTCAACTTGGCGACACCATCACATGTCCCGATCGATCATCATTCGGAGGCGGCAGCATTCGATGCGGATTCCTGTCTCATTCCACACAGCAGGATTGAGTGCGAATCCAACCTGCCACACAATCAATGACCTCCGGTGACAGCGGCTTGGCGACATCGTAGTCGCTGGGCGACGACAGTCCCGTCCCTGCCCGAAAGAGATGGTCTAGATTCTCGAAGACCCGCAGGCAGGCCCCGCGATATCCAGACAATGCCTTACTCCACAGCGCGTAATCTTCGAGCGTAACCTGGTAGTCCCTGCCGCCCTGTAGGATCAAGCACGGCAATGCGAGTGCAGCCAGTTGGGCCGGCGCATCATATTCTTCCAGATCGCGATAGTAGGCGAGGGGAGCCCCTAGATGGTAGCCCTCCGCAACGGGTTTTCCCTCAAGCCCCGCGCGTATGATTCTTACCGATTGCGAAATGTTGTCGAGTTGCGTTTTCTCCGCTTCGGATAGTACGCCGTCGAGCCTCGAAATATACTCAGTTTGTTCCAACATCTTCTCGGGCAGCGGCAGCGTGTTGCCCGCGAGTACAACGACTCCGGTCGGGTGTGGTTCGAACGATGCGATGCGTGGCGCCAGCGCGCCCCCGAGGCTATGCCCGATAACAAATATGCTGTTCGGATCAATTTGGGCGCGGCCGCGCATCAACACCAATGCAGCCAGCGCGTCGTCGATCACCTCTTCTTTGACGGTCAGGTTGTCTCTGGCCTCCGCCAGATCGCCGGGACGGGCGAACGATCGCTTGTCGTAGCGCAGTGTGGCTATACCAAAACCGGCCAGTCCCCAAGCGAGATCGCGAAAAGGTTTGTTGGGACCCACGGTTTCATCACGGTCGTTCGGTCCGGACCCATGGATCAACACCGCGGCGCTAAACGGTCCCTCGCCATCGGGTAACGTGATTGTTCCTGGCAGTCCCTTGCCGTCGTCCCCGACCACGACTTCAAATTCCCGATACGGGCACTCGAGCGCTCGGGGTGGCTCGGAGTGCTCGACAAAAAACATCCCCGCCACGCGATCCGAGCCGTCGAATACCAGGCGTATGTCCAGGGTTGTTTTCTGAAAGTGCAGCGGTACACGGTAACGAAAGTACCCCTGGACTTTGTCCTCGAACCAGACGTCGCCGATTCGCTGCAATGGGCCGTGTTGCGATAGCAGCGCTTCCCGTAATTGCTTCGATTTTGGACGCGTCATCGCGGCTTTCATATCCGCGGTGTATTGTCCTTCGAGATTCTGAAACGCCCCGGACATAAAATCTTCGGCGAATAAGCGGGCCCTCGTCGCCAGTTGAACCTCGGCGACACACACACCGGTGATGAAATGCAGAGCGACGATGGCAAACGCCAACGATAGGATCCGTCGGTTTCCTCGAGAGTGAACCAGAATCCTCATTTTGGTACCTTCCTTTCTGCCCTCAATGAGGCAACCTACCCCGGAACGATCGAAATATTCAAAAAAAAAGCGGCCGTAGGACGACAGACTGAACGATATCTTCATGGGAAAGACTTGAGAGGCGCATTGGGACGGACGATTCTGTGATACCCGGAAAAGTTCGAGCCACGTCCCAATGGGGACGCCGCTTATCTCTAACCATTCTTTGCAGAAGCTCAGCTGCTTGCGGGCCGGTTCGGCCCGGCCTACGGCTCGGAAAGAAAGCGCACGATCTCGCGAATCAGCTGCTCGCCCTCGTCTGTCTCAAAAATAAGCTGCGCATGCGCCGAGCCCTCCAGGACCACCAGCTCTTTCGGGTCCGGGGCGCGTTGGTACTGCTCGCGGATCTCCGGCAATCTCAGGACGCCCTCGCCGCGGACATCATCACGGGCAAGGATAAACAGCGCCCGTCAGTTGCTCGGGTTGGTCGACAGTCGCTGCCAACAGGACGATACGATCGATCTCACCGGGGGCCACAACGGCCGCCCGCGCCCGCGAAAATCGATGGCAACAACACGAAATCCGGCCTCTGCCACCGCCTGAGCCTGTGTTGCCCAACTCTCCTTGTTGAATCGACCTCCGGTGAGCCAGTACGACCGCACGGTCGCCTTGAATGTGGCCGCCGGTCACGGTC
>JAOTUR010000176.1 GCA_029863805.1 Candidatus Krumholzibacteriia bacterium
TATCACGGGGAAGCCCGCCGCGTCGACGGACATTTCAACGAGACCGATAGGGAAAAAAAGATCATAGGCCACAGCGGAATCGCTGGCGATCAGGTACGCGCTGAGGGCGGTCCCGCTGCCGCTCGGCGAGATCGATCGCCTGGCGATGATCGTCAACGGGCGCCCCTCAAAAAGATCGTGCAGCGCATCGCTCAATCTGCAGCCCCGCCGCCTGCATCCATGCCTCGAAAACTCCCAGGTCCCAGGACCGGTTCTGAAAATCACCTCTTTTGTATAAGTGTACTCTTCCTTGATGTCGGCAAGAACGAACTCGAACGACGCGCGGATGTCGGAGCTGCCGCCACACAGGTCATCACGTGGTTGACCTGGCGGAAAGCCTTCGCACGAATCGATATGGACCGTCGCCACGAACTCGGGGGGATCGCTTCGGGGTGCCGTGGGCATCTCGTCGTCCGCGCATCCCCAAAAAAGCGAGACCCCGATGGTCAGTACTGCAACGACGTAGAATTCTCTCATTTGAGACTCCTGACGCCTGAGTCGGCCTGGAGCGCGATCACATCAATAAAAGCGACCGCAATCGTGCAAGCAAGAATGGCGACTCTCGTCGATAGAGCGAACAGTGGTTTCATAATTCAATCCCACTCAATTTCGAAACAAGCCTAGCTGTCCGACTCTGCGCCCGCGGGAGGTTGCTCCAGCGCCGCTTTCCGAAACAGCCAGGCCGAAATGAGCCACAGCGCGGCGAAGAACCCAGTCAATATCAACATATCCAGCGGCCAGGTCGGCCCCGTGGAGCCGAATCCGACGATCAGCGCGATCACGGCGACCAACGCCTGAGCGAGCGCCGTCGCGAACAACGCGCGTGCCATGCCGTGGGGTTGGAAGCGCGCGATGATGGCACCGATGATTCCGACGGCGAGTACCCCGCCATACATCAAGTTGGCGTCGTCGCGCTCAGCCCCGATGACGCCAACGGCACCGTTAACCCATACGAGGATGAATGCTGCCGCGAGCGCAACGCCGATGGCGGATCGGTACGCGGTATTGCCTGTCTTCCTCACTGCTAGCTCAAATGTGACACCAACGCCGACCAGGAGGGCGCCGAAGATAGCGAAATCGGCCACATCCCAGACGACTTGGTCGGTGACCTGCATCGCGAACAAGGGCAGCAGCAGTATGAGCGCTGCGGCGGCCCAAGCCGCTATCCTCCATCGGCTCCGGCGCCGTCCGCCACCGTTCTCCGTGTTTCCTGTCATCGCCTTGCCTCCGTGCATGAGCTTGCCTCAGCTGTTGGTCCCGGGTGAATGGTATGGTGTGGTTCCAGAGCGGTATAACACCCTGGCGCTCTGCCGCGGGCCTTAGCCCGCGTGTACTCCGCGACGAAAGTCGCGGCCCGTCGGCAGGAGCGGCCAGTTAAAAGGCGCAGCACTACCGCCGTCGCAGGATTGCAAACGCCACTACGCCTCCGAGAATAATCCCTACTCGAGTCCCGTTCGCGGCGCTGCCGAGCGCGCCTCCAACCATCGCGCCAAGTACGCCACCCACCAGGATACACGGCAAAGCAGTTCGAAGATTAGTAGCGACAAGCGCCTTACTTATCATGGTGTCTCCTTTGAATCAATTTACCCGCGTCCTCCTAACGACTCGGCAATCCGCTGCAGGCCGGCCAGGGCCCGGCCTGTCAGCAGCATTGATTTGGGCGGCCCGTCCGAGGAGTGCGCACGAAGACCCTCGGTTACAGATCCAGATCGCGGTCTTCGTCCTTTTTGGCCCCGCGGGCCTGCCGACATTGTGGGCCGCGCCGTGCGCGCACGAAACGTAGCGCGCCGGGATTGGGCTATTCTCTATCGGGTCCGTGCAACGTCCGACACAGAACTAGCAGTATGTCGTCCTGAAATGACCCCTTGGGAAGGGCAGCCGCGGCCCACAATGACTCAGCAGCGGCTTCAAGACTACACCGACGCTCTCCTATTTGGGGCTAGGGGTCTATACGTTATCCAGTCTTTCAGCCTCAACAACACAGTAAAATGGTTCAATACCTAGCTTCTCGCCGAATTGACAGTACTCTGTCATTCTGAGTTCACAGTCTTCCAGGAAGGACGCAATCGCCGATTCGGGGTCATTTGACATATCTATCCCGAATCTCCATTGCTCTCCCATTCTGTCTATCATCCTCGAGGATCTCTTGACTGTTCTTGAGGTTTCACCCGATATGAATGCTTTGGAGTAGAAGTCTTGAGCGATGATAGAGCCACCCGCGCACAAACCGGCCATTTCCCGGAGTGTCTTCTTGACAGCGCCAGCTTCTAGGAACAAAGAAACGCTTTCCCAGAGAAACAGGGTCTTTTCCGTCTTGTCAAAACCAGCTGCCAGTAGCTTATCGGCCCAAGATTCTGTTGAGTAGGCAACTGGAACATAGGTGATCCAGTCATGTGCTATGCCTGCTTTCTTCAAGGTCTCAACCTTGACATGCAGTGTCTCGGTCTGGTCGAGTTCGAAGACCTTGGTGTTCTTTGCCTTTGTGAAATGCAAAGCCACTAGATCGAAGCCAGCTCCAGGGATGACAATCTGCTCCATTTCGTCGACGTATTTCTCCACAATCGCGTCGAACATGAGCACCCGGCGACCCGGAGTGGAAAACAGGGTCTCTTTCCCCGGTTCGGCAACTCGTCCGAACCTTGTAGTGAAACCGAATAGCCGCTGGGAAATGATGAGGGCTCCAAAAGTCGACCACAAACCAAAATGTGACTCACACGGTAACTCCTTGGTAAATGCTACAGAAATGGGGTCCGGTCTGGTGTCGAAGTAATGCATGATCCATCTGTACTGAAGCGCTTGGATCGCCGTGAAGGAGACGCCTAGTTTTTTGCTGTTTCTCATCTCTTTGAAGATCGCATCTATCAGTCCGACAATGGCAATAGGGAAAAAGGCCACCTGTATCGGTATGTAGAGGGCCAATTGGAAAAACTTGATCAAGAAGCCAGGTGTCCCACGATGCTTGTTCTTCGGGGGTTCCCCTGCCATGGAATGCTCCTAGGTCTGTTCTGCAAAAAGCGTTCTTCTGATTGGGCATGGGTCGGTACAAGGGCACGGCCTTTGAAGTAGATGGCCCGTCCCGACCTAGATAACTTCACTCTCCCGATCCATGCGGATCCGTTGTGCCGATATCCGGACTTGCGTTCGATGTACTTGAGCATGTCGGTCACCCTCCAGGATGAACCGTGAACAGCCCTCGGCGGCCCGGATAGGCACCAGGTGTTTCGCCTGAGCACAGAGTCTTTCTGGCTCCGCCCAACGCTCCGCATCAGGCGCGGCGGGCGTACGCCCTGCGCGACCCCCGGCAACTCCCGACCCGCCCGCCGTCGCCTGCATGCGGTAGTTATGCACCACGCTCCCCAATGGACGCAACGTACTCTGCCGGAAAGTCGAGTTTGCTGAGGGCACGTTGAAGCCGCGCCGCATATTCAGGATTTCGTTCAATTGACGGCGGCCCCTGACGCAGGTTGTAGCACAGGGCCGGCGTGAGCGTGCCCTCCAGAGGCTGGGCGAGTACCGCTTCCGGGCGATACTGCTCAAGCCCTGGAGCGGCGTAGAGTCGATCGAGTTCGGAGTGCGTAAGCGCAAAGAGCATACCGTACGCGCGAGCTCCGGCGGATGGAACGAGCGTGGCACGCTTGCCGATCCGTAACGCGAACTCCTCGATATACGCCCGCCGCGGGTTGCTTGGTTCGACGCCGGCCTCGCGAAGAATCTCCCGATCCATGAACAGGCCGTAGAAGAAAGCATCGACGCGGCGATTACTCACCTACCTTCACCTCTGTGTGCATAACATCTACTTGAATCGCGATCCGCCACCCCACCTCCGCTGCGTATCTGGATAAACCTGCAATGTGCAACTTAGGCCAGGGTGTTGCAGTTCCTCGTCTTGCGTGGACGGACGCTGTGCGCCGGCCGCGCGATACGACGGATTATACCTGCAAGGTTCTGCGGTATAAACAGGCACGTTGCTCCCCCCTTGTCGGTCCAGCGGGCTCTTGACGCCGAGCCCTCCGCGGTTGAGGACGTGGGTGTAGATCATGGTAATGCTCACGTCCTTGTGGCCGAGCAGCTCCTGGATGGTCCGGATGTCGGTACCGGATTCGAGGAGGTGGGTGGCGAAGGAGTGGCGCAAGGTGTGGCACGTGGCGCGCTTGGAGATGCGGGCGGCGAGGACGGCCTGGCGGAAGCGGCGCTGGAGGACACTTTCGTGGTGGTGGTGCCGCCTGAGCTCGCCGGTCTGGCTATCCCGGTAGTGGCGCGAGGCGGGAAACACCCATTGCCATGGCCACTCGCGGGTGGCGCCGGGGGCTTTGCGGGCGAAGGCGTCGGGCAGGGCCACGGCATCGAGGCCATCCTGGCGGTCCCTCTCGTAGAAGCGGCGCGCCCGGTGGACGTAGAGTTTCTCGGTCGATCGGCTGTAGCCGCCCATGCGCAGGGCGAGGTGCGTCCGCTTGCGGAGTCGGGGCCGTTGCGGGGCTGTGGCGGGCGACGGACGGGTGCGGTACCGGCGCGCGGGTTCGCGCAGGACGATGGGCACGGTTCGGGGGCTCGGGGCTCCCCGCCACGAGCGTACGGTCATGACCCGCTCCCTTCTTGGGCCGTGGTCTGCGGGAGGCATTATAGCGGGGGGCCGCGGTCGCTGTCTAGTGGAGACTTGACTAGCGTCGCCGACGGTGGCGGGGGCGGCGACGAGATAGTCGATCACGCGATAGGCGCCGAAGGGGAGGATGGCGGGGGCGGCGAGCTGGAGGGCGGGGTCGGCGGTTCGCTCGCGCAGCGCGTTCCAGATGGACAGGACGGTCGGGCCGGGAATGCGGGCGTCCGGGTCCTCCAGGGCGTCCATCAGGTCGCCCCCTTTTTCAGGGTCCTTGCAATTGCTGTGACCGTGTTCCAGTTGCGGGTGGTCACGGGTACCCCGAAGACCCGGTCGAGCGCGCCGAGATAACCGATCGTCTTCATGTGGCGCCGGTACACGCCCAATACGAAACGGTCCTCCCTGGCGAGCACCTTCAACAGCCACTTGCCCTTAGCGGGAAAGCTTATGGGCGTCGACGGTGCCGCACGGGGTCGTCGAGATAGGACACTCACGAAGCGCACGATGCCGGGTCGAGGCGGATGGTCCGAAAAGACGTCCGTGGAAAGCAGCCTCACGATGTCCCGCCCTTGGCAGATCACAATCTCCGCACTGAAAGGAAGCCTCCGTACGAACTCAGCGCGCAGTTGCGCCTGGCGGACAGGCTGCCGGATCACGAAAGTACCCGCTGCCCCGATGTTGACGGCCTCAAGGTGCCCTAGTTGTGCGGCGAGCGTCGTGGGCCGGAACGTTCGGTGGCCACCGACGTTAACGCCCCGCAGAAGAACCACGAGTGCCACCACTAGCCTCTTGCTAGTCCGGTCGCGAACCGTGGAGGGCAGCCACACCGTCCTCCAACGGACGCGCTGTCTGCCCAACGTTTTACATCACCGACTCGCCGAAGGCGAGTCCGGTGCATGTAAGGGTTAGGCGTCGGCATTTGGATTTCAGGCATGGAACTCACTGTCCCGGAGGTGGCTGCCAAAGTTCGACCTTGTTGCCCTCTGGGTCCATGACCCAACCGAACTTCCCGTACTCGGAATCGTCTGTCTTCTCCAGGACGTTACATCCTTCGTCCCGAAGCGCCTGAAGTACAGCGGCCAAGTCTTCGACGCGATAGTTGACCATGAAGGTCGACTTGCTTGGTGCGAAGTGCTCACCATCAGCAGCGCCGATGGACCACACGGTCGTTCCCTTTGTTGGATTGCCCGCTGCATCGGTCCAGGTGAACGCGGTGCCTCCCCATTCCTGGACGTCGATTCCCAGGTGCTGTTTGTACCAAGCTCGCAGTGCGACAGGGTCGTTCGCGTTGAAGAAGATTCCTCCGATACCTGTGACTCTCTTCATTTGAGCCTCCGAAGTGCGGCCAAGTTAGAGCGTACTGCGTTTGCGACGCCTAACGTGAGGCCGATCAGCGGCGCTCCAGCCGCGCTTGGACGGGAACACTATACCGCGGCTCCGGTCCGCTGCATCGGCGGGTTATCCCGCCGCCGGGGCCGCTCATGCGTGCGCCGTGAACGGAAACACGCACGCTCCGTCGGGGAGCCGCAGGCGCTGGTCGCGGTGGGCGTTATTGCCCGGCAGCGGTCGCGAACCGGTCGGCGTGACGCCCAAACGGTCGGGCGCAAAGTGGAACACGATTTCGCGGTGGGGCGCGACGCCCAGATACGGGTGGATGTTCGCCAGCGACGGCATCTTGTGGGCGATGACGTCGTACAGCGACAACACCCCGTCGCGGACGCCGAAGGCGACGACGGCGTCCACGTCTGCGATGTGGTACGTGTGCTCGGCCAGCGTATGGAGAAAGTGGAACATCACGAGCTTCGGCGCGATTGCGCCGAGGACGTTTGAGACCGCTGCGCGTTCGCTCGCCCGACGGTAGACCAGCGCACGGTCCGCGGCGTCGGTCGGGTCGAGCCTGCGGATGCCGGGCCGCGGCGCGGGCGGCGATGTGACGGCCAACGTCGGCGCCTCCTCCGCGACGGAGACAAACCCGCACCGCCGATAGAACGGTACCGCCTCGTCGTCGGCGAAAAGGAACGTGCCCGCGTGTCCCTCGGCGGCCGAGTCGCTCATCGCCCGCTCGAGCAGCCGCCGCGCCAGCCCGCGCCGCCGCAGTTCCGGCCGCGTGCCCATCGCCGAGAGCTGCCCCAGCACGCACCGCCGACCGCCCAGCACCGCGTCCATCGAATACAGACACGCGCTGGCCGCGACCCGCCCGCTGCCATCAAACAGCGAGTAGGGGACGTACCGCTCGTCCCAATACCCACACCGCTCCCATTCGCTCAGGTCCAGGCCGTGGATGTCAATGAGGAAAGACTTGAACGCCGCCCGCGCCGCGGGGTCATCCCAGTAGGCGGAGCGAAAAACGAGGACTTCGGGGTTGGGATCACTCATCGGGCTCCCAGGCGGGATAACGACTAAGCTCAGCTGCGGCCAAGCCGCGCAGCGGGTTGGCTGTCAGCTGCAGCGCCTTGTTATGCGGCCTCGTGTTCACAATCATGCAAAACCCTCAGCTCGCACTATGTCGTTTCTTGGCAACAATCCAATGAATCGCATTCTTGAAATCCCATTCCTTTGATTCAGTAATGTCAAAGTTGGCCCCCGCAACTGCTTCTTCGAGCTCGGGAACAGTAAGGCTAAGAATCGGCGGTGCGATCTTCACCTTCTGGGCGAAGCCAACGAACAACCTAAACAGGAGGCCCCTTTCACCCAAACACGGGGTTTCCGAGATGAGCAGCCCGCCCGTTGGCAAGAGCCTATTGATGCGCCCCAAAACGGCAGGCAGGTCTTCGACCAAGTGCAGGAAGCTGAAGGCAAGTACCCGGGTATAGCCGTGTGCGTCTAGCGATCGGTCGAAAGCATCAGTCGAGGCAAAGGTTACGTTGCCCG
>JAOTUR010000178.1 GCA_029863805.1 Candidatus Krumholzibacteriia bacterium
GACGGGGACACCCTCGACATCCTCGTGATGGTCAATGAACCCACGTTTACTGGCTGTCTGATCCAGGCACGCGCCGTGGGGCTCTTCCGCATGCGCGACCGGGGCGTCAGCGACTTCAAGATCCTGGGCGTTCCGAATGCAGACCCGCTCTTCGCCGAATACCGGGACCTCAAAGATGTGCCATCCCATTTTCTTCGCGAGGTCGAGCACTTCTTCGCCACCTACAAACAGCTCGAAGGGGCGGCGATCGAGACGGATGGGTGGGCCTCAGCCGAGGAAGCCCTCGCAGAGGTTTGTGCCAGCGTTGCCCGGTTTCGCAAATAGACAAGCCCGCTGCCAAAGAACAGCTTGTTCACCTCAACGTTCGCCGCAACGATCACAACTACATGTCGAGTAATGAATTACAAAGAAGTGGCGTCCCCAACGGGACGTGGCTCGAACCCTTTTTGACATATCAGAGCTGCAAGCTGACTTGGTACAACACCTTGAGCGGCTTGTCGCCTGACATACAGCAGAAAGCTACCTCGTGTTACTGGAAGGCGAAACCCGGGCGCCGCTCTCGTCATCGACTACTGCGGAACAGCATGCGCGTCGGGATCTGTGAATGATATAGAGACCGCTGAGAGCTATCGAAAGGGTCGTGATCCCCGCGACGATCGGTTTGATAACACCAAGAAACGAGGCTCCAAATAGCGAGAGATAGACAACGAGCATGGGTGATCCGCAGCAACCGATGAGAAAGCAACCCGCTGCGTAGAGTCCGCCAATAAGAGTCACACCCCCGAGGATGCCGCCCACCTCACGACGACGTTGGTGGACGCCAAACAGCACGGCAAAAACAGTGAAGGCGGCGGCGAGGGCGTAAGAGTATCCGAGGTAGAAATCCTGCCGTTCCACATAACGTGTCCACACCGAAGATCGTTCCATGGAGTCCACCACGACCCACTGGGACGCGACCCGCGCCTCCTGCCAGGCGTGATACCCAAAGTGCGCCGCAAAGACCACGACAAAAACGAAAAGACAAATGAGAAACGTCGACCGCCTCATTTGACAATCTCCATGCGCCTTGCCTTAAACAAGAAGCGACCCGGCTGTGGCTGGACCAGCTGTCCCGTGACCATGACAAGTTGTTCCGGATCCGGCAACTTCCCGGAGAATTCAATCGGGATCTCATACCGAGCACACGTCACCACCTTGCACTCGGCATACTCGGACTGATCAATGATCGTGAATATCTTTCGCTTCGGAACGACCGCACCGACCACTCCCGTAACGACTATCTCACGGTCGGCGAATCCTTTGGGGTTCTTTGCTAGCTTGTCGACGTTGAGCGTGTCAGTCACCGTGGAATCGCTCTGTCCATAACTTGGAACCGACAGCACAGCACAAGCGAGCAGCGTTGCCGCGCCGATGATGATTTCCAGTTTAGCGAGGGCCATTGTTCACGCCCCTATTGGGGATCCCCTTTGCAGCCGTTCGACGCGCAGCAGGACGGCTCGGCCGCTCGGTCTTGGATGTAAGGCTCGCCCGTTCTGAGCGCCTGTTCAGCCCGTACCAGCTCTTTCCCGAGGTACGCAGCGTGGTCAAGGCGCGAGACAAGCTCATAGGCGATCACCGTGGTGTAGAGATCGTCGGCTCGCTCTCCCGTGAAAACATGCGCCAAAGTGCCATCGTTGAGGTAATGCTCGATGAGAATAGATTGCTGTTCGCGGTCGGGGAAAACAACGAAGTACCCTTTAGGATCAAGCACGAGGCGTTCAACCGGCTGAGCGTGGATCATCCGGGGGACGTCATGGGTCCGTCTTTCGACACGGCGCGGCTCCTGATCCGCTGATATGCCCGCGAGGGCTTCCACAAGCCCGCTAACGTCTTCATCGCCGATTCGGTCCAGAATCCGAACCTCTTTCCGAAACGTCTCCATCGTATCGTGTGTTATGTTCTTGATTATCGGGCGTCGTCCTTTGGCATCGATGATGCGCCCTCGCTCATCGATACCGTGCTCAAAGAGGCTGCGGAAGGTCTGCCCGGGTAAGTGTCCGATCCGTTGCTCCGAGTCCGCACCGCAAATAAGGAGAGTCGTGATGTTGGGATTGGAGAGCACATTGGTGATGATTCTCTCGATGCCCAGATTTTCCGTGTATAGTGTACCGACAATCGCCACGCCGCTCGGACGCGCTTCAACAACACCTTCAACCAACCCTTTGGATGTGAGCGCGCAGACCGCCACGTGACCTGCACAGTCGAGAACCGTGAAGTCTCCCGGCAACGGTGGCCAACCATGTTCTCGAGCCGGTATCTCTGTGGGGCAGGCGTCTCCGCCAAACTCAATATCCGGAAACGCTTCTGCTGCAAAGTTGAGGGCGTTCGCTGGCCAACAAACGCGACAGCCGATGCAGTCATACTCTTCCGGGATCCTGTGTTTCTTACCCGTCTCGATGACAGGTTGAATCATTTCGCGTGCCTCAGAAGGAATGCTGGGTAATGCTTCTGTGAGTTCACTCAGCGCACCATGGAAACAACCACACTTGTGGCATTTCGCCGCGGCCGTCGCGGCTTGCATCTCGTCGACGATGTTCTGAATCGCACCGTTAGCGGACGGCTTCTTCAACTCGACACCTTCCCGAGCAAATGTTCCTTCCGCACGCCTGTAAGACACTTCCCACCTTCCCGCAACTTCAGCCGTTTCCTGAGCTTTGCGCGGTCATGCTTGACATGCCGCTCAGGAATCGCCGCTACCGCCAAAGAAAGCAGTTCTAGAAACTCCCCGTCTGCAACCCGCGGAGAGTAATACACCCAGCGACCTTCTTTGCGGCTCTTCAGGAGCCCGGCTGCTCGCATTGCAGTCACATGCTTCGAGACGTTGTATTGAGGCTCCTCGAGGCTATCGACCAACTCACAGACGCACAGCTCCTTGCCGGCATCGAGTAACAAACGAAAGATCCTCAGCCGAGTGGGATCGCTAAGCGTCTTGAAAACGTGAGTGTATTCTTCCACGATCAATCACCTGCTTAGTTGCGCATAGACGCATATATAATACCGAGTCGTCGATCAAACGGCAAACGAAATCGCGTCCCACATCGGCTAGGAAAGGGCTTCTCGCCCGACCTGGAGCGAGCATAACGCATTTATTATCAATAGCTTAAAAAAATGTGACGTCCCCAACGGAACAAAGTGACAACTCGTCTCCTGAACCTAGACGAGCCACAAGCACAACGAGTACAACGGCTTGAACGGTTGGTAGCCTAGTATGGGATCACTTTCTGATGGATTATAAAACCCTCAGCAATCGTATCCAATGCGAGTAACTAAAGCGACATTTGTCGTTCACGCCCTATTCCGACCCTCCGTGAAATGTGCCGCGAGCGAGCGGGCGCCCGTGGTGGGGGCTACAACATCGCTAGTCATCGCGGTCATGAAAAACGCCTGTAGCCCAGCTTGGTGCTTGTTGAAGATCCTGGTCGCCGCGACAAGCAGCTTCATGGCCCACACGGGAACAGAAGTGATCCGGATGGGTTTGCCCAGTGATTGGAACGCGAGCTCCGCGATCTCGCGATAGGTCAAGACGTCTGGTCCACCCACGTCGACTTCTTTCTGCTCACCTTCTGCCGCATCGACACAGGTCACGGCCAAGTCTGCTCCGTGGATCGGGTTCACCTTGTTCTTGCCCCGACCGATCAAGTAGACGCGGCCTTTCTTGGCCATTTTCAAGAACTCACCCATGTCCGAGAAGTAGCCCGTCGGCCGCAGGACGGCGTAGTCGATTCCGGACGCTCTGAGCTCATCGACGAAGTCCTCGTGTGCCTTGACAATCTCCAAGTGAAGCAGGTTGAGACCGTTGAAAACTGACACATAGATAAACTTCCTGACGCCGGCCCGCTTAGCCGCTTCCAGCAGATTCACATTGCCCTGATAGTCAACATCCCTGAACGTGAGTTTGTCTTTCTGCTTTGTGATACCGATTGACGAAAACACGACGTCGATTCCGTCACACACGTGTTCGAGCGTCTCCGGTTGGGTGATTTCGGCTTTGACAATCTCATCCACTGCACCCTGAAGGTCGCTGAGTTTCTCAGGTGAACGGGCTATAGCCCGAACGAGGTAGCCTCTGGCCTTGAGCTCCTGGACCACGAATCTTCCAAGATATCCCGTTGCGCCGGCAACCAGTACGCGTTTCATCAGGTGTTCTCCGAATCGTCTTTTTGCGCTGTTTCGTATTCGGCGGTGTAGTCCTTCAGACGATCAATGTTCAGGGTCTCTATTGATGCCTTCTCTATCAGGCTGCGAAACTCGTCAGCGATTTCCCTCATTTCATCCAGTGCCGCCTTGGCATGCAGGGAATAGGCCACTTCTGCGAACTTGCTTCTAAGAAGGCCCTGGAGAGCCTTCATACTCAGAATCTCGGGCAGCCAATAGAAGAGGTTGAACTGGAACGGTTGACGTTTTGGGTATCCAATGGCCTTCAGGATCCTCCCCCCTTCCTTGGCGGCTCGGACCATGATCCGGAGGGTTTCTTTATCGTGAGCAAGAGCGTAATTGTCACAATCATGCTTGTAGAGAGCGCTTACCAGCGGGCTCACCAACGCCACATGGTACTTCAGCCATCCGTCGATATCGCTCGTGAGGTCCACAGGGACCCCGCTTGACTCGAAGAGGGACTTGATCGCTCGCGTTCTTTCTCTAGTCTCTCCGTCGATTTCTCCTATGGTGATGGCCCTTCGTTTCCCACCTGGTTTCTCGCGATCGGCGTAGCAGACAACATGCTCGCGAACTCCACCGCCCGCCCCGGGGGAATCCAAACAAGAGTTTCTCTTGCGGAAGCGCGTCCAAGTAGGAACCGAAGCCAAGGGCGTTGTTTCCCATGAACAATATATTCCTGATGTTGGTGTTCCTCGCGAGAACCTGAAAAACAGAGGCTAGTTTGTTCTTCCGTATCAGCACGACTACGAGGTCGTACTTATCATCCGGTCTCAGCGCATCCACAACCCGGGGCCTGGAGGTCTCCCTTTCCCCTGCTATTTCATCTATCAGCTCAAGGCCGTTGGCCTGGATCCAGTCGTGCCGGTCGCCTCGCGCGAGGATTGTTACATCCTTACCCGCCTTATCTAAACGGTGTGCGTATAGACATCCCAACGGTCCAGCACCGAAAACCAAAGTTCTCATGAATCTCTCCAATCTCGCCCACCTACAGCCTGAACGGTTTCCCTATCGTGGCATTCATTTTATTAAATCTACAAGATATCGATGCATGCAGAATATCTCGAATCCAGATGAACTCGCGTTTATCAGACGATTCGGGACAATCAAACGCATTTCCAAGGGTGTAGTTTGCACACTCACGGACTATAATGGTTCGTCGGCTCATCTAGTGAGATAGACGATAAGATGGCGAAGATGAGAACCACCCGTTTTTCGTTACTTCTGAATGTCGTGGTTCGCTTCATGGGGTACGGTGCTTCAATCTCAATCAATGGAGTAGAAAATGTTCAATGACAGTCAGTTCACAGTAATAACCGGAGCGTCATCAGGAATTGGAAAAGCCACCGCCATCCATTTGGACAAACTGGGTTTCAGAGTTTTTGCCGGGATTCGGAAAGAGGCCGACGGCCAAGCACTGATGAAAGAAGCATCGGATAGGCTTACGCCCCTACTTCTCGATGTCACTGACGGCAACTCCATCGCGGCGGCGGTTAGCACTGTCACAGAAAAGACGTCAGGGAAGTTGCTCGGTTTAGTCAACAACGCAGGGCTATCACTGAACGGGCCGCTAGAGCTCGTACCTGTTCCTGAAATAAAAAAACTGATGGACGTGAATGTGCTCGGACTGCTGGCGGTTACCAAGGCGTTCATTCCGCTTCTGAGGAAAGGGCAAGGCCGACTCGTTAACATAAGCTCGGGGCACGGTCTGCTGGCGATTCCGGACAAGAGTGTATATGCCGCCTCCAAGTTTGCGGTTCGGGCCATCAGCGACTCGCTGCGCGTCGAGCTTCGGCCATTTGGCATCTCCGTTTCTTGTCTGGTGGTCGGCAAGGTCGATACAGCAGTATTGGGAAAGATCGTAGCTGAGAGAGAAAAGATGATGAAAGATGCGGAACCTGAAATCACGAAACTCTATTCTCCTTTGCTCGAGTTCTTTGACAAAGAAGTGAAGGGACTAGCGGGGATATCTCCTAGTGAGGTAGGAAAGGTCGTAGCCGAGGCATTGATGAAAAAGAAGCCAAAGGCTCAGTACCTTGTTGGTCCGGGAGCGAAGAAAATGAAGAATCTTGCCCGCTTGCCGGTAGGACTGCGAGACCGATTAATGTACAAGGCGATATATGGGAAACGGTAGTCATGAGAGACCGATAAACCATGCAATTGCGCATGGCAGACGATAAGCCACAAACCCTCGTCTACGCCATTCGAACGCCCATCGATTCCGAAGGTAATCCGACGGTTGTTCGGATATACCGCAACGCCAAGCTCAGAGCTGACTTTGTCGTCCATCTTCATCGGGAGAAATTCGCAATACGGATGCCACCCGTCATGGCAGAGCTCGTCCCCAGACAGAACAAAAGTCGCATATCACATTATATAACAACAGGTTAAAAAGACGTGGCGTCCCCAACGGGATTCGAACCCGTGTTGCCGCCGTGAAAGGGCGGTGTCCTAGGCCAGGCTAGACGATGGGGACGCCCGAATTACCGGTAGATATAGAGCCGGTGGAAAGGCGCCTAACCATATCGGCGCCTGGGGATTGTGTCAATTGGAAAGTGGCCTAGGACATGCCGCGCACGAGCCCCACGACCTTGCCGATGATGGAGGGCTCGAGCTCGCGACGCTCGAGCATGACGGGCGGCGCGTCGGCGCTCGGTGACACGAGAAAGAGGACGCCGTCGCGCTCCTCGAGGCGCTTGATGGTGGCCTCGGCCCCGACGCGCGCCACCACGACGTCTCCGCTCTGCGCGGACTGCTCGGGATCGACGATGACGAGGTCGCCGCCGGTGATGTGGGCGCCGCGCATGCTCTCCCCTTCCACGCGCATGAGAAACGCGCGCTCGCCGGTGACGAGGCGGCGGTCTATGAGGTAGCACTCGCCGTTTGCGCCGAGCACGGGGAGGCTCACGACGTCGGGCGCACTGGGGCCGGCGTCGCGGTGCAGAAAGCGAATGGCGCGCGACTTCTCGCGGCCGCGCCGAATGTAGCCCTTGCGCTCGAGGGCCTCGAGGTGCTGGGTCACGGAGCGCGGGGAGCGCAGGCCGGTGGCCTTGCACACCTCGCGCACGGTCGGCGGGTATCCGTTGTCGGCGGTCGACCGCTCAAGAACCTGGAGAATCTCCTTCTGGCGGTTCGTCAGGGGTTCCCTCTGCAAGACCGATCCCTCCTTCGAGCGCTTCCACGTCCAGCGCGTCGCACACCTTCTTCCCGCCCCGGGTT
>JAOTUR010000179.1 GCA_029863805.1 Candidatus Krumholzibacteriia bacterium
TGGGGAGGGAAGGGATGCTTGACATCCTTGCGCAGTGCCAGCGCATAGATACCCGATTCACGGTCGACCAAATAGTTCCACTCGACCGAGCCAATCTGGGGCTGAAACTGGCGGTTGCTTATATAATAGAGGTAATTGCCCGACGGATCCCACACCGGCTCGAATTCGTTGAAATAGGGGCCGGTAATTCTCCTCAGCTCGCCGTCTTTGACGCTCCATATATATAGGGAGCGATAGAAGGTGTCATCGGTCATGCTAAAGGCGAGATGACCCCCGTTGGGGGACCAGGTGTAATCCGTGGTAAAGCCGTCTCTCTCATCGGCCACCTCGGTCATCTTCTTGTTCTTGACTTCGACGACGTAGACCTTGCCGTTCTTGTCGCTAAAGACGATGTGCTTGCCATCGGGCGACCACACGGGCAAATACCGCATGCCGACTCCACCGTCGGTCAACCTTTCCGGTTCGCCCGTGCCATCTTGACTGATGATGTACAGTTCGTCCTCGCCGCTTTTGTCGGAGATAAAGGCGATGGTCTTGCCGTCGGGAGACCAGCGCGGCCACCGGTCGTGGGCGCTCGATGAATTAGTGAGATTACGCGTGGGGCCTTTTTCTATGGGTGCGGTAAATATGTCGCCACGCGCCGCAAAGACCGCTCGTTTGGCCTTGGGGCTCAGGCCAAACTGTTCGATATTCGCCGCGGCCGACACGCGCGATGGCCGCATGGCCACACCGTCGTTGGGGACACGGATCGAGATCGGCGTGGACGAACCGGATCCCGTGTCGAATATTTGTAATTCCCCGTTCAACTCGTAGACGATCCGTCCTTGCGTATCGGCGCTGGGCCAACGCACATCATAGACCTCGCTTTGTGTCAGCTGCCGGGTTTGACCGGTCGCTGGATCGTACGAATACAGATTGAGCGTTCCGCTCCTGTCCGAGGAAAAGTAGACTCTACCGCCAACCCACATGGGATCCCGGTCCGAACGGGGATGATCGGTGATCTGTGTGGCCTCGTAGGTGTTCAAATCGAACGTATACAGGTCTTGCGCCCAGCCACCCTGGTAGCGTTTCCATGTCCTGAAATCTCGGATGAGTGGGGAATAGACTACCTTTTGACCGTCGGGCGCGAAGTCGCCCGCACCCGAGACCGGCATCGGTAGCGGTTTGGGGAGACCCCCCTCTACCGACACGGTGTAGAGCCGCGTGTCGGTCAAGTCCCAGCCATAGCGCATCGATCTAAAAAGCACCCCTCGACCGTCGGTGGTCCATCCGTAGACTTGGTTGTCGTAGCCCCACCTCGGCGGTAGTGGGCCACGGGCGGGATAAAACGTCAGCTGTTTGGGCACACCGCCCGCCGTCGCCACGACGTAAACCTGCTCGTCACCGTCGTACTGGCCGGTAAAGGCAATCCACTCGCCGTCCGGTGAAAATTTGGGAAACAGTTCCTGTCCGGCATGCGCGGTGAGGCGGGTCGCCGTGCCTCCCTCTGTACCCGCCCACCACAGATCACCGGCATAACAAAAGACGATCTTGTCGCCGTGAATATCGGGGAAGCGCAGCAGTTTGGTTTGAGAGAGGGCAAGTGATGGCAGTACGAGCACGCACGCGATGACGGCCAGCCATAGCCGCCCGCAACGAGAATCCGACATGATTCCTCCTAGGTTACTCGGGATATGTGAACGAGGTGGGTATGTGCAATAAAAAGAGGCTCGATCATATCATATTGGTCGCCTTGGAGCTAGACGGCTTTGGCAGCCACGTTGGGCTTGACCCCTGGGGTCTTATGAGGTATAAGAGAGGGAGCGCGAGTTATGCTCGCGATTTTGATTACAGGTACTGGTCTTAAGAATGGGAGGTTTGTGATGAGTGGGGTAAACAAAGTCATACTGGTCGGTAATCTTGGATCGGACCCGACGCTCCGTTATACGCCCAACGGCACCGCCGTCTGCAACTTCAATATTGCAACGACGGAGCGGTTCACCAACAAGGACGGCGAAAAGGAAGGACGGACCGAGTGGCATCGCATCGTCACTTGGGCGCGGCTCGCGGAGATCTGCAACGAGTATCTGAAAAAAGGAAAGCAGGTCTATATCGAAGGACGTCTGCAGACACGTTCCTGGGAGGATCAGTCGGGCACCAAGAAATACACGACCGAAGTCGTCGCGACCAATATGGTCATGCTGGGTCGTGCCGGTGACGCTCCGATGGACGTTGCCCCACAGGAATTTCCGCAGGAGGAGAGTGTGACGCAGGCGCCGGCAGGCGACGATGACGACCTCCCGTTTTAGTGGGTAGATGCGATTTGGTCGGATGTGGAGAGCCGGGGCCAGAGCCTCGGCTCTCTTCTTGATTTTTGTGGGCTGAGCGTTTATAGTGTAGCGATTCTTTAAACGGGGCACGCACCCGCTCGGCGTTGCCCTTCGTCTCCCGGTCCTCGCGCCTGTCTAAAGGTCAGAGCGCGCCGCGGAGGTCGACTCAGGACAGCACCGAGCGGATGCTACCCGTAATACTTGCCAATCATCCCATACGTGCGCCGCTAGCTCAACTGGTAGAGCAGCTGACTCTTAATCAGGAGGTTCGGGGTTCGAGTCCCTGGCGGCGCACCACTCTTGCATGGATCTGTCTTCGGACCTGGGTTCGATTCCCGTCGCCTCCACCAGTCTGGCACAAGTGCACCAAGTAGGCGTCGGACAGGCCCGCCGCCCGTAGTGTGCGAAAACTCGAACGTGCTACAAGGCAGCCGCTTCTGCATCCATTGCCCTCATTATAGTAGCAGCGAGACAACTGCGATCACCGAGTTTGCAGCGCGAATGAGCTACACTTGGCCGGCTTGGTGTGCCACACTCTACTCCGATGGCTCGATGTCCAGAATGCTCAAATGAGGTGCCCGGCGGTGGACGTTTCTGCCTGGCGTGCGGCTGCGCTCTGAGCGAGTCGTCGGCGCCTACCGACATCAGTGGGCCAACCGCCGCTGGTTCGGATCCACCCTCCCGCCCTTCCCTGGACGACGCCCGTTTTGTTCCAGGTGCCATCCTCGACAAACGCTACAGCATCATCGGCCTCCTGGGCCGCGGTGGGATGGGCGAAGTCTACCGAGCCGACGACCTGAAGCTCGGCCAGGCCGTTGCATTGAAGTTCCTTCCCAAGGTGTCGTTACCATCTTCGATACCGGTCTCCGCCGTGGCGTCCTCGAACGTGCTTGGCGTGTGAAAAAACTCGAGCAGACGGCCTCGCAAGTCGAGAGAAACGACGCTTGTCTCAATCGGCCCCTGCTTTCCTGGTGGGCGCCGAGCTGAACTACACCTTTGCCGACACTCGTACCCAGCTCTTCTTCGGAAACCGGCTTGAGGACATTCTCCGCCTTGACATCGCCTTTGGCCAGAAGATCCCATCGACAGAGCGTTATCCATCTGGATCTCAACAGCAAAAACATCCTCATCGGAAACAAACAGCAGGCGCGCTCTTCCCGAAGCCCAATATGAGCACGCGGGAATCTGTACGTCGTTCCTGCTTTGCCACACGGCTCCACCCTGCAACTCGACCTCGAATCTGGATACCGTGTCATTCCCGGAGCCGAATACCGGCTTCGTATCAGCCGGCAATACCATTATCAGGAACAGAATACAGAGAGCTTTCTGCACACAAACCTCCGCTTACAGAAGATTTTCCCTCGCTCAGTCAAGTTCGAACGGGAGGCGACAGTTCTTCAGGGACGCCGTTGATCAACCGCCTTACGATCAGGATAAACACACCCGTCAGCGCCAGATTCAATGCGAGCGAAAGCATGGCAACAGTCACAATGGGCCCACCGATGCCATAGCTCAGGCTGAGCACCAAAACCCCGGCCCCCACCTCGCCGCGCGGCCACATTCCTATGGCCACCGCCATCCGGTGCCGCCAGTGGACCTCTCTGCGGTAGCAGAAGGCGGGGAACATCTTGCCGAGATTGCTCAAGATCGTGAGGATGAGGACGTGGAGTGTGATCGCGCCCCACCCGAGGTTGGGCTGGCTGGAAGTGATCGTGGTGGTGAACTTGCCCGTCTCCTTGCCGCCATGAACAGTGGGGTCATCGACGGCGCTACCTGGGGCGGCCGCGTGGAGCGACGCCGGGGAAGGCGCGGGGTGTTCGATATCGGGGCCGCCGAAGATCGCCGGCATACTTAGCCCGACAACGACCATAAACACGGCCGAAACGATCGTTGCCGCACGTCGTTCCCTGGGTTTCTCCAGTACGTCATGCAAGGCGTGCTCGACGGTTTCAGAGTCCGCGCCGGCCGGAGCCCCGCTTGGACGAGCCATACAACCGAGGACAAAGGCAGGCAACAGGACCTCGATGTGAATCGGTACCGACGGATCGATGATCTTGCTGCCAGCGTAGAGAATTTCACTGGCGCCGGCGATTGCGATCGCGTAAAAAAGGACCCATCCCCATGTGACAGGGATGGTCACACGGTGCAGCCAGATGTAAGCGGCCAGAAGCATGGCGGCCATCACCACGACGATCAGGCCAAGCTGCCAGGCGATGCCGACCATCAGCATCTTGAGGGGGATCATCAGCAGCACGGTGTCCAAGTCGTCGAAGATCGCCAGAATGCGAGCCTTTCTGAACAGCCACGTCGCGCCGAGCCCCGCGGCGGCTAGCATGCTGAACAACACCCCGGCGGACGTCGGGGCGGCAAAACGCCCGGCCAAGAGTGTTTCCTTCCAGGCCGCCAGGTTTCCCCAGACCTCCGGTGGTAGCATCACGAACGTGAAGTACCCCGTCACAAACACCCAGGGGAATGATGCCGCGGTAAAGGCAACGACGTAGTCCCACCCGTATCGCCTGAGATTCGACTTATCGATATGAAACTCGAAGCCGACGTGAATCATGATGAAAGCCAGTCCCGTCATCGTCAGCACGCGGATAACGTTCGCGGCAGCGTCGTGCCCGTCGTCCAGCAGACCGGGCAACGCTTGCGACAGCCCGAGTCCTACGAAAAGCAGAATGGAGTAGACGATGACCTTGTGCATCAGAGTGTTTCCCAGGTGATGATCCGACTTATCGGACGCGTGTCGTCTTGGCCGCTATTGCTGGCCGAATCAACTCCCGACCAACATAATGGCGCGTTCACGGCTTTGAAAACCCTTTTTCAATTCCGTCTAGCCCGCCGCCTCCACCAATTCCTGTAAACTGACACAGCCAAGTGGTCGAACCTGCCCGCCGCCTCCACCAACCTTGGCTCGCTTCGCCCGCCCGGTCGGCGGCGGATGTTGGTCATGGGGCGATGGTATCGGATTCCCAGGTCCGGACGAAATCGATCTCGAGCGAAAAAGGCCCCGGTTTCTCGTCAGTGAGCATGAAGGCCAACTCGCGTAATTTATTTCCACTTATAGCTTAGGAGCGGCCAGCGATAGCCCCGGACTGCCCGCGTTTGCCAGCCGCAATCCGTTCGGCGCCCAAACTCCCCAAGGCTGCCGTTCCGCGCAATAGTGCGCAACCAATTCGTGTTAACGAGTCTTCGCATTGCCCGGTTTGAGATCGCGGTGGACGACGCCTGCGCGATGCGCGCGGTCGAGGGCATCGGCGATCTCCGATCCGATACGGAGCAGCTCGTCCGTGGGAAGCGGGCCCCTGCCGATTCGGGCGGCGAGCGTCTCACCCTCGATCAGTTCCATCACGAGGTAGTCGGTGTCGCCCTCCCGGCCGACGTCGTAGAGTGTGCAGATGTTGGGATGGTTGAGCGCGGAAACGGTCTTTGCCTCGCGCTCGAAGCGCGCGCGCACTTCTTTTTCCGCGGACAAATGCTGCGGCAGTACCTTGACGGCGACCTCGCGATCCAGCCGCGTGTCGCGAGCGCGATAGACTTCACCCATGCCGCCGGCGCCGAGGGGCGCGACGATCTCATAAGGGCCCAGCCGTGATCCTGAAGTCAAATGCATTGGCGCATATTAGCGCAAAACCGGGCCCATACCTATAGAGAAGAATCCAGTGCGGTAGCCCGCCCGCCGTCTCTACGTCCCCGCGTAGACGAGGTTCGAGCAACCGCCGGCGCAAAAGCCAAAGTCGTTCGCGATCATCGGGTTAGTGTTTACCGGGAACAAGGGTTCGATTCCCGCCGCCTCCACCACCTCAGGGAACAACAGGCTCGGACTTCGCCCGCAACCTCCACCACTATGTTCGCTTTGCTCGCCTGCTCGTCGTCGGTCGCAATCGTTGAACCCGCCCGCGAGTGGATGGTATGATAACTAGAAGGAGGTCACCCATGCGCCTATTATTCATCCTACGCCTTTTTGTTGTCTTCGTGCTTCCTCTCGCCGCCTTCACCGAATCCGTTTCCGCAAACAGCCTGAATCGTGACTCTGACCCCGTCGTCCTGACCGGCGCGGCGCTCACCGGCTTGCTGGGCGAAGCCCCGGGCAGCATTGTGGCCTTTCGCTACGAATCGGGCTGGGTGGGATCCTGGTAAACGCACAGGAGACGTCGAGACGCCCTGCGCGCCCAACTCGCGGTAAAGGAGTTGCTAATGAGTTCGATGATCCGTCCGTACTGTCGTGTCACTTGGACACTGGCAATTCTGATTTTACTCGTTTTGACTGTCTCATGCTCCGATGATCCTACGACACCACCCCCACCTCCTCCACCCCCGCCGAATGCGACTTGTGGTGACGCTTCGTACCGTGTGGACGCTGGCGTGATCGACCTCAGATATCTCGTGAGTCCGGCCGGTGGTACTTTCTCCGGTGGCAACGTCACGTCGAACGGCATGTTTGATATATCCGCTGCGGGTGTGGGCACACATGCCTACAGCTATTCTTACACAGACGGGAATAGTCAAACGAGTAGTTGCGACGGGACTATCACGGTCACCGCGGTCCCTCCCATACCTCCTCCTCCGCCTGCTCCAGACGGCTGGTTTTGGTCGCACCCGTATCCAACGGGAAGTAGTCTTTTTGCGGTTTTCTTCACCGATGCGAACACCGGGACGGCGGTTGGTGGGGGAGGAGTTACTGGAGACGCCACGATTCTCCGAACACCTGATGGCGGAAAGACGTGGACGAACCAGGTGAGCGGCTGGCCCAATTCGCTCGGGGACGTTTGGTTTATGGATTCAATGACTGCGGTGGCCGTGAGCCTCAACGCAATCCTTCGGACGACCGACGCCGGGGCTAACTGGGAAGTGATTTCGGTGCCATTTGTGCGCGAACTGCAGAGTGTGTCTTTTGCGGACGGCTTGGTTGGAACCGTCGTGGGTCGAGACGGAGTGATTCTCCGGACCACGGACGGTGGTCAGACATGGGTAAGCCAAGTGAGTGGCACGAATCGGCTGCTTCTCGACGTATCATTCGCAAGCGTCGACACGGCGG
>JAOTUR010000180.1 GCA_029863805.1 Candidatus Krumholzibacteriia bacterium
ATTCCAGCCGCTGGCAAACGAGCCGTCCCGAACGGTCCTCCCGCGTTCCCTCATAAGTGCTATCGGAAGTAACAATCACAGCCGCCTTCAACCCTTTGCGCGCGCGACGCGAAAACTCTCTCTTGCCACCGCGCTTTGATTCCAGCTTGACGTTTTCGATCAAGATGTGGGTATCCACCGGTTTTAGCATGTCATAGATAGTCAGAGCGGCCACAGTGGCTGCGGCCAGCGCTTCCATTTCCACGCCGGTCTTCCACACGGCTTCCACAGCTGCCGAAATATCGATGCGATCGTCGCCTACCTCAAAGGAGATCTCCACGGAGTCGATGGGGACAGGATGGCAATAGGGTATGAGGTCCGTGGTTCTCTTGGCGGCGCAAACCCCGGCCACGCGCGCCACCGGCAATACATCCTTTTTTGGCAGATCATTCGACTGCAATCGTTCGATCGTTGCTTGCGCCGCTCTCAAAGATGCCGTCGCGACAGCGCGGCGCAGCGTGTTTGTTTTCGCCGTCACTGATTTCACGGCTAACCTCCTATGCTGCGTATATTGGGCCCCATCGATACTTCAGAATCACGACGGCCGCTGGTAAAAGGCTCATCGGCAAATTGGCTTCCCCGTGGTTTGTTTGCCACTGCGTAGCGTATCGCGGCTACCAACCGCTCTTCCGAGGCATGTGTTCTCAGTAGGTCTCCGATCGACACCTCATAGTCAGAGAAGAGACAGGGACGGATTCGTCCATCAGCCGAGATACGAATCCGCGAGCAGTTTTCGCAGAACGGTTCACTGAGCGGGGCAATAAAGCCAACTTTTCCCCCACCGCCCGCAATCGAAAACGTCTGCGCAGGCTTATCGTCGCGCGGTAATTCTTGGAGATCGAACCGCTGCTCGATGATCTCGCGCACTCGACCGATCGGATACACGAGATCCGGACGCCAGCCGGTACCACATAACGGCATAAACTCCAGAAATCGGACTTCGATATTGTGATCGCTTGCCATGCGCGCAAAATCAATGATCTCGTTGGTGGATATACCATGGAGCACCACGACATTCAGTTTGACGGGGAACCCTTCGGCCAGCGCCGCATCGATTCCCGAGCGCACGCGCCCGAATTGGGAGTAAAGGGTGACACGGCGAAAACGCTCCGGTTCGAGGCTGTCGAGGCTGATGTTGAGCCGATCGAGTCCGGCCTTCTTCAGGGGCGTTGCCAGGCTTGCCAGCATGCTGCCATTGGTTGTCATCGACAGCTCATAGACGCTATCGACACGTCTTAGCGAGTCGACGATTTCTACGACCTCTTTTCTCAGCAGCGGCTCGCCACCGGTAAGACGCACACGTGTTACCCCGAGCCGACCGATCACGCTCACAAACCGTGTGATCTCATCTACGGACAGATATCGGGATTTTGCTAACAGCGGGACGCCCTCGGGCGGCATGCAGTACACGCAGCGAAAATTGCAGCGATCGGTAAGAGAAATACGGAGGTTGGTCACCCGTCGTCCAAAGGCGTCGACGAGCGTCTGCTTCTCAGACATTGGCTTCTCCTTTTCAAGTCATCACGAGCCTCTTGCACTCGCGAATCGGAAGGCGGAACACCGTTTCCAGTGCCACCCTGCCGTTTCAGGTCCCATAGCTCTCGCCTTAGGTCACTGAAATCGGAGAAAATCTGTGTAGAGCTCTCGCCCCTCGGGAGCAGTTGTGTGCGAGTCCAAGGCGGCTTCGTCTATCCCCCTCAACGGCGGCACTCCACCTCGCAACACGACATCAAACTGTCCGTCGTATCAGTCTACCTCATCCTTGATTTCATAGTCAACGGCATCCACGGGGTAAAGGACTTCCAGACAGCCATATCATGCCGCGGATTACGGTGCGTATCGTCTACCCAGGACGAAATCGTTCTTTGATTTTTGTCAACATTGCAAGATCGGTTGCCACAAGGGTGGTGACTTTCTAGAACTCCCCACAGAGGTCTGGCATCGGCGGTCGCTCTTCGCGTATGATTTATGCGGGGTCTCGGTTTACAATTGACACCGTGCTCGAAGACATGAAATATTGCAGATATACGCGTCTTTAATAATGGACTGAGTCTGATGATCAGCCGAACGTGTAGCTACGCAATCCGCGCCACGCTCTACCTGGCGATCCAGCCCAAAGGTGGCTACGTCCCCGTCAAGCGTATCGCGGACACGCTCGGTATCTCGTTTCACTTCTTAACAAAGATCCTGCAGACCCTTACTGCTGAAGATATCCTGTCCTCGTCTCGCGGTCCACATGGAGGTGTCAGGCTAGCGCGCGGTGCGAGTTCGATACATATGAGCGAAATCGTCTACGCAATGGATGGCAGAGGGATATTCGAAACCTGTGTGTTGGGGCTGGAGAGGTGCGGTGACGATCAGCCCTGCCCCGTTCACGAAAAATGGGCCATCGTGCGTGGTCAGATCGCCGCCTTGTTCGAGACCACGACTCTCGAAAAAATGGCCCAACAGGTCGAGCGCAAGGGACTGAGACTGGCCAACATCGTTTTGGTTGATAGCGCAAGAACCAAGGGCAAGGCACGTTGAGCACCAACTCGTTTGAGTCTGTGAGGAGACTTGCAAGGGCCGAAGCCCGTGTAATGTCGGGGAAGAAAGGAGAAGTACTAAACAGGATGCTACGAATGATTGCATGGTTGGGATTTGTTCTGCTGATTACCGTCGGCGAAGCCCGGGCGGCGGATGTGGAATTTGCGGCGCAGCTTCGGGCTCGGTTGGAAATCGACGCCAAGGATTTTGACAGCGATACCGATGCGCAGCTCTTTACTCTACAACGTACGCGGTTCGCCGCTCGGTTTACGACTGATAGTGAGCTCACGGGTTTTATTCAGTTTCAGGACTCACGCGCGTGGGGAACGGAAACGAATACCCTGAGCGACGCCTCGGCGGACGCGTTCGACCTGCACCAAGGATACGTAGCGCTTTCGCAAGTGTTCAGACAACCGCTCACGTTGAAGATTGGGCGTATGGAGATGATCCGCAGCAATCAGCGCCTGGTTGGTGCGGTGGGCTGGAGCAACACGGGTCGTAGCTTTGATGGCGTTGAGCTACAAACCAACAGCGGCGGGCTGAGTGCCCACCTGTGGGCCGCCAGCATTCGGGACAGCTCAACATCGCCGGAGACCACGAGTCAAAACGATATCGACCGTTATTTTTCTGGTCTCTTTGCCAGTCGCACTTGGGCAGAGGAAAACCAGCGCACCGACGCCTTTGTGTTGTGGGACCTCGATCGGGACATCATTCCATCGGGGCCCGACATCGGCGAAGATCGGCTCAACCGCTGGACCATCGGTGCCAATCACTTTATTCATTACCAGGGTGTCCGCGCCTCGATCGAGGGCGCTTACCAATTGGGAACTCAGGACTTCGATACGCTCAAGGTCGATGTCAAGGCCCACTTCTTGGGTATGAGGGCCGGCTACGCACTTACCGATGTCAGCTGGAGTCCCGAGCTCGCCGTCGGCCTCGACTGGTTGTCCGGCGACCAGGACCCGACCGATGAACTCGGTACGTTCAACACGCTGTTTGCGACCAATCACAAGTTTTACGGATACATGGACTTCTTCCCCAGATTGTCCGGTTTTTTGGGCTTGAGGGACTACCTTGTCAGGGGAAAGGTAAGACCGAACGGTGCCACATCTGTTGCGGTAGATTTTCATTGGTTTCGCAGTGACAAAGACGACCCGGCAGGTGAGAATCGTTTCGGCTACGAGATCGATACGATCGCGAATTATAATCACAGCGACAATTTATCAGTGCAGCTAGGTTACTCCGTGTTCGTACCGAAAGCGACCCTTGATCAGGCCGGAGTACTGGACAACGCCCACTGGTTTTTTGTTATGACGACGGCGAACCTGTGAGGCAGCTTGAGTGACACGAACAGCTTGTGGTGAACTTACGTTGCGTGTTGAAGTGCAGCAGCGATCATCATGCTCAATACCGTATCGGCGTGTCTGTTGACTGATCTGCCAACATGCTGTACTTTCTGACCAGGGGGACAAAGCAATTATGAAACATGATTCTGGCGAATTGGACGAGCGCACTCTGATCTACGATTGGAATACCGTTGACGAAGAGCCAGACCGTCATATTGTGCCGGCCGAACTTGACGATGAAACCTTGCGCGACGGCCTGCAATCTCCGTCCGTAACCGATCCGCCAACCGCGCAGAAGGTTGAGCTGCTCCATTTGATGGTTGACCTGGGTATCCACGCCGCCGACATTGGGTTGCCCGGGGCCGGACCGCGGGCTTTGGCCGATGTGATCGCGCTGGCCAAGGAAATCGCGACCCACAAGCTGCCGATAGAGCCAAACTGTGCCGCTCGTACTCTAAAAACCGACATCGATCCCATCATAGAGGCGTCCCACAAGGCCGGGTTTGCCATCGAAGCGTCGGTCTTCATCGGCTCCAGCCCCATACGGGAGTACGTCGAGAACTGGACGCTCGATCAGATGTTGCGTCACACCGAAGAGGCCGTCACTTATGCGATGAAAAACGGTCTGTCTGTGATGTTTGTCACCGAGGATACAACGCGAGCCCAACCCGACGCGCTGCAAAAGCTTTATGGTACGGCGATTCGCTGCGGAGCGCGCCGCATCTGCGTGGCGGACACCGTGGGACATGCGACTCCACGTGGAACCATGGCGCTGATTCGTCATATCAGAAAAGTGGTGGAGGGTACGGGCGAAAAAGTGAAAATCGATTGGCACGGACACAGTGACCGCGGTCTGTCGGTGGCCAACTCGCTGGCGGCCATCGAAGCCGGCGCCGATCGCGTTCACGGCACGGGACTCGGCGTGGGTGAACGGTGTGGTAACGCACCCATGGAACAGTTACTGGTCAATCTACGACTGCTGGGTTATATCGACAGTGATTTATCGAAATTAGACACTTATTGTGCATTGGTCTCCGAGGCCTGCGGTGCTCCAATACCCATCAGCCAGCCCATCGTTGGACCGGACGCTTTTCGTACGGCCACGGGTGTTCATGCCGCCGCAGTGGTTAAAGCCATGAAGAAGGGGCACAGCTGGCTGGCCAACCGCGTCTACTCCGGAGTACCCGCAGAGTGGGTGGGCCGAAAGCAGACCATAGAGATCGGGCCCATGAGCGGTGCATCCAATGTGATTTACTGGCTGGAGATGAACGGCGTCGAACCCGAGGACGAGCTGGTGCAGAGGATCCTGGGTGCGGCCAAACAACAGACACGGCGGCTCACCCGCGACGAAATCGAAGCGATCATCGGCCATAGCATGAATAACTGAAGGACGGCCCTCAACACCGGTGCGACCGGTCCTCACCGTGGGTCCTGAGCGTCAAGACTCTTCACAGTCCTCAATGAACTTCTTACTTCTCGACAAGATTGGCGTCATCGACAGGGGCATTCTTGCCACAATAGTCGATAGCGAGGGACATACGTATAAGAAAAAAGGTGAAAAAGCGCTGTTTGCCGTGGATGATCCCTACCCCGTCTGTGGCAATCTCGGGTCGTTGTGCGTGGACCAGCACATCATGTTGCAGGGACGCGAAGCATTTGCCGAGGGTAAACCCAGACTCGTCACCATCGACACCAGCGACAAGAGCGACATCCATTTTGGTTACGGCACTTTCTGCGGTGGAAAACTGCAAATCCTCCTCGAGCCGTTGACCGAATCGTACAAAATCGCGTATGCGAAGGCGCGAGGTTATCTAGAGGCCAACCAGCCCTTTTATGTTGGCCATGATGTCAAGATAAGCCGTCTGTCGGTGACTCCATCGCCACCACAACGGCGCGCGGGTCTGTTCGTCGAGTCCATCCCAGCGTCTACGAAGCTATTCATATTCGGCGCCACCCCTTTGGCGCAAGACATTATCACTACACTCCGGGACACCGCGTTCAAGGTTCACATAGTCGATTGGCGGCCGGATTATCTCGCGAGATTCGACAGTGTCGCGACTCTCCTCGTTGACAAGAAACCGTATCCGTTCGATGACAACTCGTTCGTTTTGCTCATCTCTCACGGTTTTGAAAAAGACAAGGAAGCTCTTGGCAGCGCGTTGTCCGCCGGCTGCGCGTATGTGGGTCTTCTCAGCTCGACGAGCCGACGCGATATGATGTATGAGGATCTCGAGCGCGAGGGGGTCTCGAAGAAGGATCTGGCCAAAGTGTCTTCACCCATCGGCATCGATATCGGTGGCAGGTTGGATACGGAGATCGCTATAAGCGTGGCGGCTGAGTTGGTGAGGTCAAAGAATCGATGATAGCCGGTATCTTCCTGGCGGCGGGTAGCAGCGCAAGATTCGGAGCGGATAAGCTGTTTTGTAAGATTCGTGGCAAACCTCTCGTTTATCATGGTTTGCTAGCGTGCACGCGCTCCCGCTTGCCTCGGGTTTATGTCGTGGTGGCATCGCAGTCACCCGAGTTAGTGAACGTACTCGCACAGTTATCGTCTGAACAAACAGAATTCACCGTCGTACCGAACCAACATCCGGAGCGCGGACAGATGTCATCGGTGAAAGTGGGTCTCCGTTCGCTCGATCCCAAGTATGAGGGTGCCATGGTGATCTTGGGTGACATGCCCTATGTGACGCCGGAGATCATAGACGCCCTGATCTCTGCCTTCGCCAGCAGCAAGGGCATCATCCTTCCCGAGTGCGACGGGCAGCTCTATCATCCGCGTGTGATTCCGAAGCGACTGTTCCCCGACTTCCTCCGGCTCGGCGATGACAAGAGAGGTGGCGAGGTGTTTGAGCGATTTGGTAACGACGTCGTCACGGTGAGTATTGGGGACAAGTCGAATTACATCGATATTGATACTGCCGGGGATCTCGAATCACTGCCATGATAACCATCGGGCACGATCATGTCGGCATCACATCCCGCTCCCGCGTGCCGCGTCATCGTCGCGTTTGAGCTCGACCTGCGCAGTGCGAGGGCGACGACATGACCCGGCGGGGCAAATGCAACTACAGTGATAGCAGCCCGCAACTTTTTCCGCCGTCGACATGCAGGACTTGGCCGGTGATGAACCGCGCCCGATCAGAGGCAAGGTAACACACCGCAGACGCCACGTCGTCTACGGTTCCCATTCTACCACCTGGCTGCATACGGATGAGGCGCTCTGTCACTCTCTCGGGAAGACCGCGGGTCATCGGCGTATCGATCAATCCTGGCGCCACACCGTTGACATTTATGTTGTCTTTGGCAAGCTCGAGCGCCAGCGTTCGCGTAAGGCTTACCAGCCCGCCCTTACTCGCCGCGTAGTTGCTCTGACCGATTCGGCCCAACCAGGAATGCGATATCATATTGATGATTTTACCATAG
>JAOTUR010000181.1 GCA_029863805.1 Candidatus Krumholzibacteriia bacterium
CCGCAACCCCGGCTGTACAACGCATGCTGACTTCCATACAGCTCGGTTTAGGCTATTTCCCGTTCGCTCGCCGCTACTTAGGAAATCGAAATTTCTTTCTCTTCCTGAGGTTACTAAGATGGTTCAGTTCACCTCGTTTGCCCGAAGAAACTATGAATTCATTTCTTCGTGATGCGGGTTTACCGCATCGGGTTTCCCCATTCGGACATCTCCGGATCAAGAGTTGTTTGCACCTCCCCGGAGCTTATCGCAGCTTGCCACGTCCTTCATCGCCTATTGACGCCAAGGCATCCACCATACGCCCTTAGTAGCTTAATCCAAAGGCGAAGATATCTGCTTCTCTTACCCTGCAAATTGTCAAAGAACGAATCTGGCGATCTGTTCAGCCAGTCACTTCTTCCTGGTGGAGATAACCGGGCTCGAACCGGCAACCTCCGGCTTGCAAAGCCGGCGCTCTCCCAATTGAGCTATATCCCCGAAGAAGGGCTTTCCGAAAACTGGTGGGCCTAGGTAGATTTGAACTACCGACCTCACGCTTATCAGGCGTGCGCTCTAACCAACTGAGCTATAGGCCCGTTGCTTGGTTAAAGCGAGCCCGGAAAACTCCAGAATCGCTGTCAGTATTGAGTGAGTCCAGCTTCGCGGGGTTTGTCGACCTGGAGTTGTCTTAAACCGATTTGAGTTTACACATCATAAATGATGCGTCGATCCTCACATCGGTAAGAAGGTAACTCCTTAGAAAGGAGGTGATCCAGCCGCACCTTCCGATACGGCTACCTTGTTACGACTTAGTCCCTCTCATCAAGCACACCTTCGGCGCCTTCCTCCCAAAGGGTTGGTTCAGCGACTTCGGGTGCACTCAACTCGGTTGACTTGACGGGCGGTGTGTACAAGGCCCGGGAACGTATTCACCGCGGCCTGCTGATCCGCGATTACTAGCGATTCCACCTTCATGCAGTCGAGTTGCAGACTGCAATCCGAACTGAGACCGGCTTTATGGGATTCGCTCCACCTCGCGGCTTCGCTACCCTCTGTGCCAGCCATTGTAGCACGTGTGTAGCCCGGGACGTAAGGGCCATGATGACTTGACGTCATCCCCACCTTCCTCCGGTTTATCACCGGCAGTCTCCGTAGAGTGCCCAGCTTAACCTGATGGCAACTAAGGACAAGGGTTGCGCTCGTTGCGGGACTTAACCCAACATCTCACGACACGAGCTGACGACAGCCATGCAGCACCTGTGCAACAGCCCCAAAAGGGGAAGGTATATTTCTACACCGGTCCACTGCATGTCAAGCCCCGGTAAGGTTCTTCGCGTATCATCGAATTAAACCACATGCTCCACCGCTTGTGCGGGCCCCCGTCAATTCCTTTGAGTTTCAACCTTGCGGTCGTACTCCCCAGGCGGGGCACTTAATGCGTTAACTGCGGCACGGAAAGGGTCGAACTCCCCACACCTAGTGCCCATCGTTTACGGCCAGGACTACCGGGGTATCTAATCCCGTTTGCTCCCCTGGCTTTCGCTCCTCAGCGTCAGTTTCAGGCCAGAAAGCCGCCTTCGCCACCGGTGTTCCTCCAGATATCTACGCATTTCACCGCTACACCTGGAATTCCGCTTTCCTCTCCTGAACTCAAGTTCCGTAGTTTCAAAGGCGGGACAATGGTTGAGCCATTGGATTTCACCTCTGACTTGCGGAGCCGCCTACGAGCTCTTTACGCCCAATGATTCCGAACAACGCTTGCTCCCCCCGTGTTACCGCGGCTGCTGGCACGGAGTTGGCCGGAGCTTCCTCTGGTGGTACTGTCAAGCCACTGGGCTATTCACCAAATGGCATTTCATCCCACCTGACAGGGTTTTACGATCCAAGAATCTTCATCACCCACGCGACGTCGCTCGGTCAGGGTTTCCCCCATTGCCGAAGCCTCTCGACTGCTGCCTCCCGTAGGAGTCTGGGCCGTATCTCAGTCCCAGTGTGGCCGACCACCCTCTCAGGCCGGCTACCCATCGTTGCCTTGGTGAGCCGTTACCCCACCAACAAGCTAATAGGACGCGGGACCATCTTCAAGCGACAGCTTACATGTAGAGGCCATCTTCAACTGTTGAACATGAGAACAACAGCGTCATGCGGTATTAGCAGTCCGTTAGAACCGTTATCCCCCACTCGAAGGCAGGTTTCCCACGCGTTACTCACCCGTCCGCCACTATACTCACACCCCGAAGGGTGCTTTCTCGTTCGACTTGCATGCCTAATCCACGCCGCCAGCGTTCGTTCTGAGCCAGGATCAAACTCTCCGTTGTAGAGTTTTGATTCTTATCCCAACTCGACAAACGACACGCCTCATCCCAACCATAAAAAACCTCTGCTACCGTTGCGACACGAATCGCATGAGCAGAGTGTTTGCACCGATTGGGAATTGAGGAAATGCCGAAATCATCTCGTCGGGGTTCTTTCCACTAGGAAATAGCGCACACAAACCCATGGGTCTGCGCGTCGCTTCAAACCCCGCTCGGCTGAACTCACTCAATACTGAATTGTCAAAGAACAAACGAACAGACCAAGGCAACCCCTGACCTGTCCTAGGAATTGTTTCCGTTCCCTAAGAGGTAACCCTGAATATAGACCCAGGCTCATGGGGTGTCAAGCGGGAAAACTCGCTCCAACCTCATTATTTTCTGGCGACATGGGATGATCACGCGCACCCGTTTGGCCGCCCAGCCACACCGCTCACCCACGCCGAGAAAAGCGAATTCCGCGGTGCCAAGACCGGTCCTTTACCCCACGGGGACCGCTGGTTCAAGGATGGGACGTCCAGCGCGTTGATGACACCGTAATCTATTTATTTTGATATACTTGCCGGTAGTCGCGCCCTCAGGATCTCGAGCAGCCGGCGTGCCGACCGATCCCAGGTGAACTGAGTTATCTTATTGTATCCATTTACCTTAAACCGCTCCCTCAAAGCTCGGTCCTCGATCAGCCGCATGATGGCGCGGGCGAGCCCACCGACATCATCCACGGGGAAGAGAAGCGCCGTCTCCTCATGGATCGCGAAATCGGCAACTCCGCCGATGTCGGTACACACCACCGGCACCCGGCATGCCATGGCTTCCGCCACCGGATTGTTCCAACCCGCGTACCACTGCGCGTCGACAAAAAGGTCCGCAGAAGAATAGGTCGCCGCCATTTCAGACTGCGGTAGGTGTTTGCCATGATATGTATCGAGGACCACGTGGGGATGACTCGCACGAACCATGTCGAGCGCGTGCCGAATCGTATCCATACCCTTTCGTTCACGCGGATCACCCGAACAGAGTATTCTGAACTCATTGCCGTTTTTAGGAACCTCCACCGGATAAAACATCTCTCGGTTGATACCGCCGATCAAGAGCAGGCTTTCCATACGAAGCTCTTCGTTTAGGTACTTTTGCATCCAGGTGGCGTTAGCGACTCTGAGGAACGGCATCTGCAACGCTCGACGCAGCGACATCATCCTCCCCTTCTTGGGCCACAAGATTTTTGGATTGAACCGCTTTAGTTTTTCCCGTTCGTAAAGACAGAGGATGTAGAACACTTTTAGATCCGCCTTTGCCCGGCGTACCCGCTTGTAATCAGGTGGATCGTTGAAGATGATGACGTCGTGCTTGTGGTCGAGAAGTACCGACGTCGGCCTGGTTTTCGCTTTGGATTCCAGCCACGCGCACGGCTCCCCGGTCGGGTGATAGATGGTTACGTCTTCGCCGCATCGAACCAACTGATTGGACAGCTCGATGATTCGACGAATGCCGCCGTAGATCTCGAGGTGAGGTTCAACAAACGAAATTTTCATTGTCCTATAGGAGATTGTAACGGGTACAGAGTGGTGGTCTGCGGACCTTCGCGTGGAGCATGCGAGGATCACACGCCGAAGGCGGGTAGCCGAGCGCAGCGGACGCAGGTCCAAGGACCACCACTCTGTACCCGTATCATGATCACTCTACCACGATGGCAACGAACTTGCGTTTGCCGACTTTGACCGTGTACGGGTCTTTCTTCTTCTGCAACCGCAGCTCGATGTCGATTACCTTGTCCCCGTCGACGGTGACACCACCTTGCTTGACCATCCGTCTTGCCTCGGAACTCGTATCACACATACCCGAGTCGGTCAGGGCTTTTATAAGCCATAGCCCGTCGGCACTACCGGCAAGACGAACCTCCACGATCGATTCGGGCACGTCGTGCCTGACGTGAATCCGATCAAAATGCGCCTCCGCGCCTCTTGCCGCCTCGTCGTCGTAGAACTGGGTCACCAGGTCGAGGGCGAGTTCACGTTTGAGGTGGGACGGGTTGGTGTCGGGTTCTGCGAGCCTCTCGACGACTCGCTGGACTTCGATCGGCGTTTTCGAACTGACCAGGGCGAAGTATTTCGCAATGAGCGAGTCTGGTATGCTCATGGTCTTGCCAAAAATCTCTGCCGCCGGCTCGGTGATTCCAATATAGTTGCCCATTGACTTGCTCATTTTTTCGACACCGTCGGTGCCCTCGAGGATCGGCAGGGTCAGGATCACTTGCGGGTCTTGTCCATAGCTTCGCTGGATCTCGCGCGCCATGAGCAGATTGAATTTTTGCTCAGTCGCGCCCACCTCGACATCCGCCTTCAAAACCACGGAGTCGTACCCTTGAGCCAGCGGGTAGAGGAACTCGAGCAAGCTAATGGGTCTGTTGTCCTTATAACGCCTGGCAAAATCGTCCCGTTCCAGAAGTCGGGCGATCGTCTGGGTGGCGGCCAGCTCCAGAACCTCACCAAAACGCATCTTTCCCAGCCACCGGCTGTTGCACTCGACGGTGGTGCGCTCGCGTTGCAGAATCTTGAATGCCTGTTCTGTGTATGTGTCGGCATTTGCCAGGAGTTCTTCGCGAGTCATGCGTTTGCGCATGTCGCTGCGCCCGCTGGGGTCCCCGATCAGCCCGGTAAAGTCACCGATGAGAAACACGACCTGATGCCCAAGGTCCTGAAACTGGCGCAGCTTTCGCAGTCCCACGCTGTGGCCGAGATGGATGTCTGGTGCCGTGGGGTCAAAACCTTGCTTGACCACCAGCGGCTTCCCCGTGACCACCGCTTTTTCTAGTTTCTGCCTGAGTGAATCCTCGGGGATCAGATCCACGACCCCCTGTTTGATTGCATCGAGCTGCTCGCTTGCCGAAATCATCTCGTCCTTTTGCGATTCCCGGGCGGTGGCCGATGATTTTTCACCGTCGACTAGCCGCCAACGACCGGGCACCTGATTAACTCACTATTTCTCACTAATTTAGGCGAGTATAACAAACGACTCCTCGCAAGTAAAGATCTTCGCCCCCGGTGGAAAGGCCCCGCATCCAACCACTTAACATAAACAAACAAAATGCGTTGCGCGTTCAATCATACCCTTGCCCAACGCCCAAATATGACTTTATTTAAACCGGGCCAGGTTGTAAGGTTTGTCAGCGATTCGGACCCCAGCCGGACCACTTTTTGCGATATCTCGTTCGTTCACGGTTGTAGGAAAGAACAGGAAAATGGACCAGAAACGCATATCGCTTATCGCCAAGATCTCGGCGTTAGTCGTCGTATTTGTGTTCGGCGCTGCCGTGGGAACCTATCATTATTTTGCGCGTGATTTGCCGAGCACGGCTCGACTGGAGAACTTCGAACCGTCGCTCAAGACGCGGGTGCTGGCGGACGACGGGTCCCTGATCGGTGAACTCTACGAACAGAATCGAGTGCTGATTCCCCTGGATCAGATTCCCGGGCACCTTACCGATGCCATCGTTGCCGTCGAAGACCGTAAGTTCTACTCGCACTGGGGGCTTGATATGTTCGGCATAGCGCGCGCTATGATCAAGAACATTCGCGCGGGGAGCATCGTTCAAGGTGCCAGTACCATTACGCAACAGCTCGCGAGGAATCTCTTTGTCATGTTCGATGTCTCCGTGTCCCGCAAAATCAAAGAGGCGATCCTGGCCCTCAAGATCGAAAAGACGTACTCAAAAGACGAAATCTTGGAGATGTACCTGAATCAGATTTATTTTGGATCCGGGGCCTACGGCGTGGAGGCGGCGGCGCGTGAGTTTTTTGGCAAAGGTGTTACCGAGTTGACCGTTGGTGAGTCCACGCTTCTCGCCGGTTTGCCCAAGAACCCTCGCGACTACTCCCCCCATCACAATCTCGAACGCGCACTCGAGCGCAGGGCTCTGGTCATAAAGGCCATGGTGGACAGCGGCAAGCTGGACCAGGCCGCTGCTGATTCGATTATGACCAGCGACGTTACCGTCGCTCAGGAAGGCGACCGGGGTCCTTTTGCCGCCTATTTCTTGGAACACGTGCGGCAGTATCTCGAGTCCAAGTACGGAGCCGATCGCATCTATCACGATGGTTTGCAGGTCTACACGACTCTGGACTCTTCGCTCCAGCGCGTGGCCGAAGATAGCATGGAAGCACACGTCGCCCGTATCGAGCGAGCCCACTCCTATGACCAGACCAAGGCGACCTATGAGAAGTTGATCGAAGAGGGTGACAAGAGCTTGCCGCAATATCTGCAATCCGCGGTGGTAGCGATGGACGTGCAAACGGGTTACATCCGCGTCATGGTGGGTGGGCGCAACTTCAAACACAGCAGCTTCAACCGTGCGGTGCAGGCGCGCAGGCAACCGGGCAGCGCTTTCAAGCCATTTATTTACATCGCGGCCCTCGAGAACGGCTATACACCCGCCGATATCGTGCTGGACGCTCCGATCGTCCTTGATCTGCCCAACGGTGATGTGTGGAAACCCAACAACTTCTCAAAACGATTCGAGGGTGAAATCACGCTGAGACGAGCTCTCAACAAGTCAATAAACGTCGCTGCTGTCCGGATCTTGCTCTCGCTGGGGCCGGTGTCGGCGATCAGTTATGCCCACCGCCTCGGTGTCAAGAGTCGCCTGCAGAATGTCTATTCGCTTGCGCTGGGGACATCCGAGGTCGACCTGCTGGAATTGACGAGCGCCTACGGTACGCTTGCGGCAGGTGGCATTCGTGCGGAGCCTCTGTTTGTAAAAAAGGTTGTCGATCGCAACGGCAACGTGTTGGAAGAGAACTCCGTTTATCGTGAGGAAGTCTTGACCCCGCAGACTTGCTACATGATCACGAATATGCTAGAGAGCGTTGTAAACGAGGGAACGGGTTATGGCGTGCGGTTGGAGCAGTTTCTCGAACCGGTGGCGGGCAAAACTGGCACAACCGATGACTACACCGACGCGTGGTTCTTGGGTTACACGCCCGAGATCGTGCTTGGCGTGTGGACCGGTTTTGACACCAAAAAGACCATGGGTAGCGGCATGACGGG
>JAOTUR010000182.1 GCA_029863805.1 Candidatus Krumholzibacteriia bacterium
AGTTTTGGGGCGCGTTCAACCTCGAGGAGGCGTGGGTTCGATACCGGGCGAGCAAGGAATTCAATTTAAAGGTCGGTTTACAGATACCCGAGTTCAACCATCTCAATGAGATCAACAATCGCACGCCGCTCTTGCCGTATATCGTACGGCCACTCGTGTATGAGACATCGTTGAACGAGATCATCGCCGTCGAGGAATATGTGCCGGCTCGGGCGTTCGTCCAGACCTACGGTTTCGTCCCCACGGGTCAGACCAAGATCGACTACGCCGTCTATGTGGGCAACAGTCCCAATGTCGCCAACAGGCGCACGGGGCAGCTCAACGGTGTGCCCCATCAAACCGGTGTCGATACCACGGCCACATTTCTCGTTGGTGGACGTTTGGGGGTGCGCCTTGGCGAGCTAAAGGTGGGCGTCTCGGGCACCTACGACCGGGCCAGTTTTCCGACGGAGTTTGCCGACACGCTGGGGGTACCCGTGAAGACCACTCAAGAGCGACCTCGAACACGATTCGGAGCGGATATTTCTCATCGTGTGGGTCGGTTCACGATCGAGAGCGAATATATCAAGGTGAACTACCATGTCGATATTCCGCAGCTCGGTCTTCAGCGAGAGTTTTATTATGGCACGCTGGGGTACGACCTCACCGAGCGACTATTCGCTTACGTAAGCTACTGGAACACCCGTGACATCCTGGTCGCCAAATCGGGGGCGACTGATTTTGGTGAAAATGTCGAGGTCGAGGTGCCGACAGCCGGTGCCTTTTACCGAGTGAACGATCGAATCAGCGTCAAAGCGCAGTATGCCTACGTGCGAGTCGGGATCAACATTCCTGAGGTTAGCAGTAATTTCAATCACTTCGGTATGGCGGTGTCCGTCTTCTTCTAGCGATGTCAAATAACAATTACATCATAATAGTGGCATCCGTATTTTTGCTCGCGATCTCGTGGGCACAAACTGTTTGCGCCGGTGTCGCCGTGATTGCGCATCCCTCGGTGCCGACAAAATCTGTCAGCAGCTCAGAACTCCTTGATTTTTATACCGGCGATGTCAAGATGTGGGGCACAGGTGATGCCGTGATCATCTTTGACCTGAGATCGAAGAGCGGTGTCAAGGACACGTTCTACGGTTTTCTGGGAAAGACCTCGTCCCGAATGAAGTCCATCTGGATGAAGAACATGCTCTCCGGTGAAGGCAGGCCTCCCGAAGCGTTGGAGTCCGAGGCTATGATGCTCGAACGCGTCGCCGCAACACCCGGTGCGATCGGCTATATCAACGAAGCCAAGGTCGACGGCAATGTGGTTGTCATTGCCGTCATCGACACTGACAAAGACTAGCCGCTTGCCACCATGCACTTTCGAGACCTAAAGATCGGTACCAAGGCGGCCATTGGTTATGGCTTGATTATGGTCATATTCGCGGGTGTGAACCTTTTTTCCGTCCTGCGCATGAATGCGCTAAAGAATCAGATCAACGAGGTCGCCACCCGCCGCTTGACCAGCGCCATCGCCATCGCGGATATCAATAACAACATATCGCTTCTGAGAACCAATCAGCTGCAGCATGCGTTCGCCACCAGCGATGAACGTAAGAGCGAGCAGGCGGAGATCATGATCGAGCTGATCGAGCTGATCGAGCAAAATCAGGACACGTACGGGCCCCTGATCACGTACGCCGAAGAGCGAAGGCTTTACTCCGAGTTCGAACAGAAGTGGGAACGCTACCTCGAGCTGGGGTATCAGTTTCTCGAGCTGTCGCTTGGCAACCAGAACCAGAAGGCCATCGATCTTCTAAACGACGAGGCACAAACCGTCTTCGCCGACGTCAGCCGCACGTTGCAACAACTGATTAAAGTAAACCAGACAGCCTCTCTGGAGGCCGCCATACGAGCTGAGGAAATGTTTCGAGGCACAAGGCGGACCATTCAGATTCTATTGGTGGTCATGATCCTTGTCTCTGTGCTTCTCGCCCACAGGCTGGTGCGATTGATCACCGTGCCCGTGGGCAAGCTGGTGAACGCCGCGGAAACCGTGACTCGGGGGGACGTAGAGGTTCGCCTCGACGTCCTAAGCAAGGATGAGATCGGTCATCTCTCGCACTCGTTCAACGAGATGACCGCCTCACTGCGCGCGGCCAGAGACCAGATTCACAAACAACAGGCTGATCTACAGAAGACCAATGAGGAGTTGGAAAAGAAAACTCACAATCTCGAGCAGGCCCTGCAGCAGTTGCAAGAAGCCCAGCAGCAGCTGGTGATGAAGGAGAAGATGGCATCACTCGGAGACCTCGTTGCCGGTGTGGCGCATGAAATCAACAACCCGGTAGGAGCGATTCACAGTGCGGCGGATACATCGACTCGCTCGATGAAGCGGCTCGGCGAAGCTCTCGACAAGTGCAAAGATATAGAGGAGCTGAGACAGGACCGTGGCTTCATACAGGCGCTGCAAATTCTCAAGAATAACAACGCCATTTCGTACACGGCCAGCGACCGCATAACCAAGATTGTAAAGAGTCTCAAGAACTTTGCCAGGCTCGATGAATCGGAGCTGCAGAATGCCGATCTTCATGAGGGCCTGGACAGCACACTTACGTTGCTCGAGCACCGGCTCAAGAATCGAGTCGAGGTAAGGAAGAACTACGGCAAGATCCCATTGATCGCCTGCCATCCCAACCAGCTCAATCAGGTCTTTATGAATGTGCTCTCCAACGCTGAACAGAGCATCGATGACAAGGGGACGATCAGTATAGAATCGAGCGAGCATGATGGTAAGGTGGTCATCCGGATCACCGACACGGGACGTGGAATAAAGAAGGAGCAAATTTCCCGCATATTTGATCCCGGCTATACGACCAAGGGGGTGGGTGTGGGGACGGGGCTGGGTCTTTCCATAAGCTACAACATCGTGAAGAACCATGGCGGGGATATCGTGATCGATAGCGTGGTGGGCAAGGGGACCACGGTGTCGATCGTGCTGCCGATACGGCAAGCCGTCACTTGAAGGCTATAATGCATGGGATGGGTGGTGCTTTACGGCTCCCGGTCCTCGCGCGGGTCTAAAGGTCAGCGCGCGCTGCGGAGGTCGCCGTAAAGCACCACCCATCCCATGCTCGAGCAACGTCTAAAGGTCAGAGCATCTAATGAAAGGATTCCGCATGTCTAGCCGCCGCGTCTTGCAGCCTATCGCCTCTCTTCTGCCACTGTTCATACTCGTGCTTACCATCTCGTGCAGCGAGCAAACCACACGCCCCGAGCTTGGGGCGGAGCTGACGCCGGCCCCGACGAGGTTGGCGGGGAGCGGCGGGTTCCGTTTCGAGCCGTTGTCGTCGAGTGCTACCTGTCGCAATCCCGATGCCGCCAGTTACCTGCCTCTGGATCTGCCCGGCGGATTTACGCAGACCATTATCGCAACGCAACGAGATGACTTCGCACCGGTAGCCGGTTCGGGCGGTGACCTGCCCGACATGTTGACGCTAAATGAAAACGGACCGCAGGCGGGACGATTCCTCTACCGTACTCATGAAGTGCGATCAAACGGAGCCATTACGGCAACCGACCTATGGACGGGTGAAACACATCTTGTCATACAAGTGTGGCACTACGAGCGACTCGACGGTATCGTGTGGACACCGTGGGGTACGCTTCTATTTGCAGAAGAAGTATTCAGGGCGTCGTTCCCCGATCCCGATTTTCCCAATACATTGGCCGGACTCGTCTACGAGTACGATCCGCGCACCGGCGTCGCTGTCCCACGCCCTGCACTAGGTGCGCGCCCGCACGAAGGTATGCGAATAGATCCAATGGGCAACATCTACGGTATTTCGGAATCCCGCGGGCTGACGAGGACCGGTCAGTCGGGCGCGATCTTCAAGTTTGTCCCCGATCGGCGTGGGGATCTGTCCACCGGTCAGCTTTACGCACTCAAGGTGCTGGACGGCGCGAGCCGCACCGGGCCCGCCGAGTGGTTGCCACTCGATCGTGATGCAGTGCAAATCGACTCCGACGCGGAAGCTATCCGCGCCGGTGCCACCGCATGGGAAAGGCCAGAAGACGTAGCGATCGCGACCAGCACCGGTAACCACCGTGGTGGCGCGAACGTCGTGTACGCATCGATCACGGATGAAAATCTCGTGCTTCGCATCGAACTACACGGTGACAGAGCTTACGTCAGCAACTATGTCAAAGGAGGGGTGAACGTGCCTGACGGGCAGGGCCTCCCCGACCGGGTGACCGCTTTCGACGATCCGGACAACCTGGCACTCGACCCGTTTGGCAATCTTTACATCGCTGAAGACGAGGCCCCGGGTGATATCTGGGTGGCGCTGGCGGGCCGCGGGTCGGCGCCCGTCGCCGATGAGGTGGTACTTTTTGCGTCGCTCTCCGATTGCCGGGCCGAACCCACCGGCATCTATTTCGACAGGAGTGGACGGACCCTGTGGCTCAACGTGCAACACGCCGGCGGTTCATCGAATGATCTGACGGTTGCGATCACTCGGGGTGCAGACTCACACCCTTTTACTCACCGGCCAAAAAGCCAACGGCCGCTCTCTCCTTAAGAACGGCTGCTGGCGAAGCTCGGTTAACGAAGCCCCTGCACGCTTACTTGAGATGGACCATCTTCTTCGTCTGCGAGAAACCCTTTGTCACCATTTTGTAGAAAAACACGCCACTGGCGACGGGCTGACCGACGTTGTTGCGGCCATCCCACCTTACCGGCTTGACTTGATCCGGCGACTGAACCTGACTCACAAGCGTCTTTACCAACTGCCCGGCTACGTTGTAAATCTTCAACGACACATGAGCCCGCTCCTTGATGCTGTATCTAATGGTCGTCATAGGTGTGGCTTCTGAAAACGTCGTCCGTCTTGCCACTTTTTGACTTACGATGATCTTATCATATCATAGATTCCATGATGTTCATCCTCCTACGCACACTCATTTCAGCGCTGAGGTCCCGCCGTGCATTAGCGCTGGAAAACCTAGCATTACGTCATCAACTCGAAGTTCTGGAACGGAATGCGAAGAAGCCTCGGCTGAGAAACCGTGATCGGGTTCTTTGGATCGTTCTTTCTCGATTCTGGCAGGACTGGCGAATGCCGTTGACCTTGGTTCAACCCGACACCGTCGTCCGGTGGCACAGGAAGGGGTTCCGGTCGTACTGGAGATGGAAGAGCCGACCGAAGTGGCGCGGAAGGCGGAGGGTTCCCAAGGACGTACGCGATCTTATCCGCAGAATGTCACGGGACAATCCACTTTGGGGTGCACCGAGGATTCACGGTGAGTTGCTCAAGCTCGGCATCGAAGTCAGCCAAGCCACCGTCTCGAAGTACATGGTTCGTCACCGCAAGCCACCTTCCCAAACCTGGCGCACATTTCTGAAGAATCACGCCAAGGACATTGTCTCGGTTGACTTCTTCACCGTTCCGACTGTGACCTTCCGTGTGCTCTTCGTGTTCCTCGTCCTCGGCAACAAGCGGCGGGAAGTTGTCCATTTCAACGTGACCGAGTCGCCGACTGCGGCTTGGACAAGTCAGCAGATTGTGGAAGCTTTCCCTTGGGACACCGCTCCGAGGTATGTGCTCCGTGATCGAGATGGAAAATATGGGGAGGGATTCGTTCGCCGGATAGAATCAATGGGTATCGAGCAAGTGCTGACCTCTGCTCGGTCGCCCTGGCAGAATCCATACGTGGAGAGAGTCATTGGATCCATTCGCCGAGAATGTGTGGACCACACGATTGTCTTCAATGAACGACACCTTCGGCGAGTGCTCAAGGAGTACTTTCGGTACTATCACGAATCCCGTACTCATCTTGGATTGGAGAAGGATTGCCCTAAGCCGAGACTGGTCTAACCGCTTGATCTCGGTCCGATCAACTCAAAACCGATGGTCGGCGGACTGCATCATCGGTACTTCCGGCAAGCCGCCTAGAGCGCCTGAGCTTCTCCTTGGGTTAAACCGCACGCCTTGCTGGCCGGTGCGACAGTCTGCCCGGTAACGACCTCGACTCGCGTCTTTAATCGCCGACGGTGAACATCCCCGCCGAATTCACGCAATACTCTGTGTCCTGGGACGGGTCTCAGTCCACCGGGACCGAATCAAGTGCCGTTATTCGCTGCGGATGGAATAAATGGAAGGGACAAGTAACACCTCGACCCATTCATTTATAACAGCTTATCAGGCGCCAGCTGCCTGCTCGGCTCCCCACGGGCACCAACTACATACAGACATCTTTGTCGGTGTCGACGCGCCTCCCACCGTTTACAATGTTGTCGTTACCGCAGTCTTTGATCACGATGCCATTTGGAGAGCCCGCGTTCACCACGTTGTCAAACGAGGCCGGCATTAGAAAACCAAAACGATTGGTGTCGCCCGTCAGCTCGATGTCGTAGGTGCCGTTTCCACCACCGATGTTGTTGGTGAGCTTGTTTTTGTTGGCCCCATCGGTCACCAGGTAGCCCGCATCGAGATTATCCGTCGATGTGTTGTTGAAGGTGACCCAGCCCGTGGCGGCGACCTTGGAACCGGTCATCCTTCCACCGGGAAGTGCAAAACTCGCTTCGGGCACTTTGCAGAGCATGATACCCACGAAGTTACCCGACGCATAATTCTCGAACACGCGTCCTCCTGAGCCGCAAGCCCATATACCAAAGAGGGCGTTGCTCACCGAATTGTCGCGCACGTCTACCCCAAAACCGTTTACGACCACAATGCCGTCGGCCTCGGGGATGGTGCCATCGATCCACGCCGGTGATGCCGAGATCGTATTGCCCTCGATCCGTGAGATCATGCCGCTCTCAAAGATGACACTCCACTGAAAATTCGCAAACTTATTGCCCACGATACAGATGTTCCTCGAGTCTTCGATCACGACCGCGGTACCCCCGATCAAACCGACAGGGCGAATGTCGAGATTTTGGATCATGACCCGCGACACCCCCTTGATATGCAGCCCGATATCGAGCGTGGCCGGAAAGGAAGGCGATGGCGCGGTGTCGAGCTTTAGAACGGCGCCGTCCTCACCAACGATCGACACCGACGAGGTAATCATGACGCGTGAAGACAAGGTGTGTATGCCGGGTTTGACAATTACCGTGCCTCCCGAACCCGCAGCGGCAATCGCACCAGCCAAACCATTGACCGATCCACTGCCGAGCTCGACGATGGTGCCATCATTCGGAAATGGCAGAGACGGCCCGCCGCCCGACAGGACATTGTTCTGGTCCGAAGCCGTGTCGGCCGGTGTCGTCGGATCGTTACTGCAACCGCCGGCAAGCGCCAGTACACATAGGATAAGGACA
>JAOTUR010000183.1 GCA_029863805.1 Candidatus Krumholzibacteriia bacterium
TGATGGAGGAGGCAGAATGAGCAAGTCGGCACACAGGGCGGTAGCGATCGTGGGTGTGGGAGCGCTCATGCCCGACGCGCCGAATGCGCGCGCGTTCTGGCAAAACATCAAGGATGGACGCTACAGCATCACCGATGTTCACAGCGACCGATGGGATGCCGATCTTTATTATGACCCCGATCCCAAGGCGCCGGACAAGAGTTATACCAAGATCGGTGGTTGGGTCCGCGACTGGGAGTGGGATCCGCTCAAGTGGAAGTTTCCGATCCCACCCCGTGTGAGTATGTCGATGGATCTCACACAAAAGTGGGCCATCGTGGTGACGCGCGAGGCTCTTGCCGACTACGGTTATCCCAATCGTGCGTTGGACCCCGAAAGGACGGCGGTGATTCTTGGTAACGCCATGGGTGGCGACACTCACCTCATGACGGCGACACGAATTCTATTTCCCGAATATGCCGGCGAGCTCATCAAGGCGCCCACTTTTGCCGAGCTGCCGGAAAAAATCAGACGGACCATCCTCAAAGAAATGCGAGAGGGTGTGGGACGGCATTTTCCTCCCATCACCGAAGACACCATGCCCGGTGAACTATCGAACATTATCGCCGGTCGCATTGCCGCCCTGTTCAATTTCCGTGGGCCCAACTACGTGGCCGACGCCGCGTGTGCTTCGGCGATGGCCGCGATCGGGGCGTCTATCGAGGGTCTGGAAGAAAACGAATACGACGTGGTCATCACCGGTGGCATAGACGCCAACATGAGCGCGCAAACCTTCGTCAAGTTCTGCAAGATCGGCGCGCTCTCCGCCACGGGTACGCGACCGTACGCGGAAGGCGCCGACGGCTTCGTGATGGGTGAGGGTGCGGCGGTGTTTGTCATCAAACGGCTGGAAGACGCCGAACGCGATGGCGACAAAATCTATGCGGTGATCCGTGCGCTCGGCGGATCGAGCGACGGCAAGGGCAAGGGGATCACGGCTCCCAACCCGGTCGGCCAGAAGCTGGCCGTGCAAAGGGCCTGGCAGGCCGCCGGTCTCGAGCCCTGTGCAGGCGATATGATCGAGGGACACGGCACCTCCACGCGGGTGGGCGATGTAGTCGAGGTGGAGAGTCTGAGCGAGGTGTTTGCCGGTTACCAGGTGCCGCCCGGCACGGTCACCCTCGGTTCGGTAAAATCGAACATCGGACATCTCAAGGGTGCGGCGGGAGCCGCCGGTCTGCTCAAGGTCGCCTTTGCTCTCGACGAGAAATGTCTGCCGCCCAGCCTGAATTTCCATAAGCCGAACCCGGGGATCGATTTCGAGAAGTCACCCTTCAAGGTAAACACGGAACTCAAGCCCTGGGAGCGGAATCAAGAAGGTGTGCGCCGGGCGGGGGTGAGTGCTTTTGGTTTTGGCGGTACCAACTTTCACGCGGTCATGGAGGAGTACATCCCCGGAAGAATTGAAGGAGAAAGGAAGGCGATGATAGCCGTGGGTGAAACTTGGGAGAGGCGGGTCACAGATGTCTCGGCCAAAGCGCCGCCGCGAGGCGCCTTGGTGCTCGGCTCCGATTCCGACGACGCGCTCCGCAATCGTCTGCGGAGCACCCACAACGAAGCTGCGGCCGGTCGGGCACCGCACGCGGCACCTCCCTTGGAATCCGATCTGCGTGCGACCGTGCGTATAGCGATCGATTACGGCGACGCCGCCGAACTGGCACAAAAGGCAGAGCAGGCACTTACCGCTCTCGAGCAAGACCAGCCCGGCCGGTGGAAGGCGCTCCGCGCCAAGGGCATCTTCCTTGGGCGAGGCCCGGCGCCGAAAGTGGCCTTCCTGTTTACGGGGCAGGGGTCACAGTACGTCAACATGTTGAAGACCCTAAGAGACACACAACCGATCATTGCCGACACATTCCGCGAGGCCGACCGTGTGATGCAACCCCATCTCGAAAAACCGCTGACGGACTATATCTTCGTCGACGACGCGGACGAGAAAGCGGTTGCGGCCGCCGCGCACGAACTCAAGCAGACAGTGATCACACAACCGGCCGTCCTCGCGGCGGAAACGGCGCTGGCCAGATTGCTCGGTGCGTACGGCGTCTCACCCGATATGGTGATGGGACATAGCCTGGGCGAGTACGGTGCTCTGGTCGCAGCCGGCGGGCTTCCATTCGACGACGGGCTGCGCGCGGTCAGTGCGCGGGGTGGCGAGATGACGAAGGCATCCAGAGATGACAACGGACTCATGGCGGCGGTACACGGCCCCCTGGAGGAAATCGAGAAAACCATTGCTGCGATCGACGGCTACGTGGTGGTGGCGAACATCAACAGCACAAAAGAAGCCGTTATCGGAGGCGCAACCCCTGCCGTCCAGGAAGCGATGACGGCGTTGCGCGAGGCGGGTTGCTCGGTGACACAGTTGCAGGTTAGCCACGCCTTTCACACCGACATCGTCGGTGCAGCAGCCGATGCGCTGGCCAAAATTCTGCGGGGTATGAAACTGCAGCCGCCGACCATTCCGGTGGTGGCCAACATCTCGGGGCGTTTCTATCCTATGGCACCCGACGTCGTGCCCGAGATGATTGATATCCTAGCCAGACAGGTGGCGTCTCCCGTTCAGTTTGTCAAAGGGCTCAACACCTTGTACGATGAGGGAGCAAGGGTGTTTGTAGAACTGGGTCCGAAGCGGGCACTTTACGGTTTTGCCGCAGACGTGGTCGGCTCGCGCGACGGCGTGACGACGCTCTTTACAAACCATCCCCGGATTGGAGATTTGATCTCGTTCAATCACGCGCTGTGCGGAGTGTACGCAGCGGGCTTGGGGGTGGGTGTCAAAAAGAACGACGCCAGTGCCGATGTCAGTGAAGCCGTGCGTATTGCGCGCGAGGTAGCTGATACCGTTGCCGCTCCCGTAGCGGGCGCAGCGCAGGCCGATGCGACCCTCGGGACGAGGCGTGACGTGAACCGTACAGCGGGCACGTCGGCGTCGCACGCCCCACCGGCGCGCGAACCCGGTGTTGCCCTCGATCGCTACGTCCAACTCGGTCACCTGTTTGCCGAGTTTCTCGACCGGGGCTTCGAGGTGTACAAAGGATCTGTGCCCCAGCAGACGAGTCAGATGGGGGTGTGCATCACCGGGGCATCACTGGGTCTGCCCGGTGTCGAGCACGTATTCGACGACACCAATGTCGAGCGCATTCTTCGTGGAGATCAGTTCATTGATGTCATTCCCATGAAGGTGCGGCGTGCGATGGCGGATAAGAATATCACGCGACTCGTGAAGGGTAAGGATGGCGAGGCGAACTTCGAGACCATCGATAACCTGTCCGAAGTCATCAAACTAGCGGCGCGCGGCGTGGGGCTGGATTTGCACGAGGACTTCGGTTTTCCCGAGGACCGGTTGTCCGCGCTCGACCTCTCCACCAGGCTGGCCATTGGGGCCGGTATCGACGCCTTGCGGGATGCCGGCATACCGCTGGTCATGCGTTACAAGACCACCACCAAGGGCACTACGTTGCCCGACCGGTGGATGCTGCCCGAAAACATGCGCGACGATACAGGCGTCATATTCGGGTCCGCCTTCCCCGGATTGGATTCCTTTGCCGAGATAATTAGCTCGTACGAGAGAGATCGATCGCGGCGCGAACAGTTGACCGTTCTCGATAATCTTCGCGCCAGGCTGGTGCAGCTCGACCATTCTTCAGGCGGTGCCCTCGAAGAAATAGACCGCAAGATCGACGAAGTGCGTACGCAGATCACGAAAGAACCGCATCAATTCAATCGACGGTTCCTTTTTCGTGTGCTGTCGATGGGGCACGCACAGTTCGCGGAGCACATCGGAGCACGGGGTCCCAACACGCAACTGAACGGGGCGTGTGCGACCGGAACGCAGGCGGTCGGCGTCGCGCAGGATTGGATCCGTGCCGGGCGCTGTCGTCGGGTGATCATTGTGACGGCAGACGATGTCACGTCGGATAATCTCCTGGAGTGGTTTGGGTCGGGTTTTCTGGCTTCGGGAGCGGCGGCCACTGACGAGATCGTCGAAGAGGCGGCGTTGCCCTTCGACCGCCGCCGTCACGGACTCATCATCGGTATGGGCGGAGCGGCGATGGTGGTAGAGAGCGAAGAGGCGGCGCGCGAGCGAGGCGTACAACCCATTTGCGAGGTTCTCAATACGGTCACCGCAAACAGCGCCTATCACGGCTCGCGGCTCGATGTCGAACACATTTGCAACGTGATGGAAAAACTGATCGCGCAGGCAGAAAGAGATTGGGGAATAAACCGACACGACATCGCGCCCGAGACGGTGTTCGTGTCGCACGAGACCTATACACCGGCGCGAGGGGGAAGCGCATCAGCTGAAGTCTTCGCGTTACGACGTGTGTTCGGCCCCTCGGCAGACAAGATCGTCATGGCCAACACCAAAGGATTCACCGGCCATCCCATGGCCGTGGCCATCGAGGACGTTGTCGCCGTCAAGACGCTCGAGACAGGTATCGTGCCCCCGGTCCCCAACTACAAAGAAGTCGACCCCGAGCTCGGACAGCTGAATCTCTCGAAGGGCGGTGTGTACCCGGTTCGCTACGCGCTGCGGCTGGGTGCTGGCTTTGGCTCGCAGATCAGCATGGCCCTCTCTCGTTGGGTACCGACCGCGGACGGCCGGCGCCGGCACCCGAAGGAGCTCGGTTATCAATACCGCATCGTCGATCGCCAGGCGTGGAGTGAATGGCTGCGCTCGGCGGGTGTGGATGCGCCGGAGCTCGAAGTCGTCAAACGCACACTCAGGATCAAAGACGACGGTCGCGCCGCCACTCGCGTCCGGCAAACCGTTTCGGGTGAGCGCGACGCCCACGCCGTGACGACCGTACAAACGCCCGTTGCCGGACACCAGGCCAACACCGAGGCACCACCTCCTGCTGAGCTAAGACCCGAGCCGACCAGCGGTCCCACAGCGACGGCTGTGTCGCGCAGCGATCCGGTGGAGAAAAAAGTTTTGGATATTGTGTCGGACAAGACGGGGTACCCGACGGACATGCTCGATCTCGATCTCGATCTCGAAGCCGATCTCGGTATAGACACCGTCAAACAAGCAGAAACATTTGCCGCGATCCGCGAAGCCTACGGTATTCCGCGTGACGACGAACTGAAGCTGCGCGATTACCCCACATTGGCCCGCGCCATCCAGTTTGTTTACGACAATCGCCCGGACCTGCAGCGCCCGGGGGAGGCCACGCCAGCGACCGCACCCGAAAGCGAGCGGCGCATTGCTGTGCCGACACCATCGGCGCCGTCAGCCGGTGCACAGTCGGCAGCCGCGACGGATACCGTAAACGAAGTGGCCTCGCCATCGGCGGCGCCGTCCACGCAACCGACGGCCACCGTGGTGACGGCCGATGATGAAGTGCAGGCGACGGTCCTGAACATCGTTGCCGAGAAGACGGGTTATCCAACGGACATGCTCGATCTAGACCTCGACTTGGAAGCCGACCTCGGTATCGACACCGTCAAACAAGCCGAGATGTTTGCCGCTATCCGCGAGGCGTACGATATCCCGCGGGACGACACCATCAAACTACGCGATTACCCAACACTGGCCCACGCGATCCAGTTTGTCTACGACAGACGGCCGGACCTGGCGCGCGAGGCTACGCCACCAAGAAGACCGGCTGCGACAAAAGAACCGGTGGAAAAGGTGCAGACATCACCGGCGGCGACAATGGACGAGCCCGCGCCGACCCCTTCTCTGAGTAACGCCGGCGCGCCCATCGAGGGTGGGACCGAAATCCCGGCTACTCCCGGGGTGGCGGCCAATGAAGAAGTGCTGGCGATCGTTTTAAACATTGTTGCCGAGAAGACGGGTTATCCGACGGACATGCTCGATCTCGATCTCGACCTGGAAGCCGACCTCGGTATCGACACCGTAAAACAGGCCGAGATGTTCGCGGCCATTTGCGAGGCGTACGATATCCCGTGGGACGACACCATCAAACTACGCGATTACCCGACACTGGCCCACGCGATCCAGTTTGTCTACGACCGCCGGCCGGATCTCGATGCCGGCCAGCCTGTTGTTGTCGAGGCACCTCAACGACCCGAGGCCGCTTCGCCAGTGGCCAGCGATGGTGAAAGCGATACCCGGCTCGTCGGGAGTATGCAGGCAGCCAACGACATTCCACGGCGCGCGCCCGTTCCGCACCTGCGTCCCGACCTCGAGCTGTGCAAACCAACCCGGGTCAAGCTGGATTCCTCCAGCCGGGTCGTGGTCATGACGGATACCGGCGGTGTGGGCAAGTCGCTGGTCGGCCGGCTGAAAAGACTCGGCGCCGACGTTCTTCTGATTGGTGATGTCCCCGATGCGAAACAGTTGAGCGAACGTATCGATGATTGGAAAGCGGGGGGGCCCATTCAAGGCGTCTACTGGCTTGCCGCTTTGGACGACGAGGGCCCGGTATCCGAGATGGACCTGGCCACATGGCGTGAGGCCGTTCGCCTGCGCGTCAAGCTGCTCTACACCACAATGCGCGCGCTTTACGATCATATCGGTAAGCCGGACACGTTCCTGTTGTCTGCAACCCGGCTGGGTGGCCAGCATGGATACGACGAGGACGGCGCTGTGGCACCGCTCGGCGGGGCCGTCGCAGGTTTTACCAAGGCGCTCAAACGCGAGCGACATGACGCCCTGATAAAGGTCGTCGACTTCGAGGCGAGCCGCAAGACAGCGGCCTACGCGGACCTCTTGATCGACGAGGCACTTCGGGATCCCGGTGTGGTGGAAGTCGGATATAAGGACGGGTACCGGTGGAGCATCGGACTCGAAGAACGACCGCTTGCTGGGGACGAGTCGGGGATCGCGCTCAACAAAGACACGGTCTTTGTCATCACCGGTGCGGCGGGGAGCATTGTGTCGGCCGTCACCACCGATCTCGCCGCCTCCTCGGGTGGCACCTTCCATCTGCTCGATCTGGCGCCGATACCCGACCCGGAAGACCCCGATATCCGTGGCTTTGCCACGGACAAGGTAAACCTCAAGCGAGCGATCTTTGACAGGCTCAAGGCCAGCGGTGAGCGCGCCACACCCGCCATGGTGGAAAGGGAGTTAAGTAATATAGAGCGGCGGCACGCCTCGCTCACCGCGATCCAGGCCATCGAGGCAGTCGGGGGTACGGCGTACTATTATAGTGTGAACCTTCTGGACGCTGATGCGGTGGACGGGGTCATGCGGGAGATCGCCGATCGCAGCGGGCGTGTTGACGTACTGGTTCACGCCGCCGGT
>JAOTUR010000184.1 GCA_029863805.1 Candidatus Krumholzibacteriia bacterium
GTCGTAGACGCCGTCGCCATCCGAGTCGCTGGGACAACCGCGGGCGTCGACCCTGGCGCCGGCAGGTGTGTCTGGACAGCGGTCGATGCCGTCATAGACGCCATCGCCATCCGAGTCGCTGGGACACCCGCGGGCGTCGACCCTGGCCCCCCGCGGGGTGTCGGGGCACTGATCCAGTCGGTCGATGACACCGTCCCCGTCGGAATCCATGGCGCTCACCTTTCCACCTCTAAACGGCCACGGAATGGTCAGATCGTAAATGATGTTGTCGATCGTGTCTGAGGATTGTGTGTGGCGTTCCTTGTGGTAGACCGGTTGCTTACCGATCGTACTCTCGACCGCCGACACGGGTGGCGTCGCCAGCGTGATCGCTACCACGCCAATCATGATAATACTCAAGAGCCGCATCGCGAACCCCCTCTTCTGGTAAAGACTCCGCTTCTCGCAGGCTGATGGGAGCTGTGCACTGAGGCGGGTCACTAAAAACTCGTTCAATGCCAAAGCATTCCACCACGGTGGCGGTGTACGCGCGACCGCAGACCTCGACTGGATCCGTCAACTGCCTCAATCCGTCGACCGCAAGATTAGACACAGAACCATCGTTTTTGTCACATGGTTTTTTTGGGCCACTTGGACAGCGACCCGAGAGCACTTGCGGGGCGGAACATCGACGGGGAAGGAATCTCGTATAGTGACGGTCGACCCAAAAGAACCGCCCTTCGCGGCCGGCATGTCGTCTCGCCACTGTCGCCGGCGCGGGTGGTGGTTGCCTTCTTTTACCGTTACTTGAGGTGTGTCGTCTTATCCATTTCTGTTATTGGGCTTACAAGAAGGCGGGGCCCGAGAGTACAATGTCGTCACGTCCTTTACGGCACAAGACGTCGCCACGCTTCGGTGCGCATTGACGCCGCGAGGCATGGGGTCGCCGGCCACCGGTAAATCGGTGGTTTGCGCCGGGAGTCATAGCATATTATGTGGGTATGACCTGGATCTGCCCCGAGTGTCAGAAGCGGTTCAAGAACAAGAACCAAATACACTCTTGCGCGCGCGTCGACCTGGAAGACCACTTCGTCAACAAGTCCGTGGAGGTGAGAGCCACGTTTGACGAGCTGATGCGGGGCCTGGAAGGACTGGCAGATATAACACTCAATCCGGTTAAAACATCGATTCAGGTCAGGGCGTCGGCCACGTTTCTGTCGGTCAAACCCAAGATGCATCACGTCGAAATCGAATTCCAGATGGGGGACGAGGTGAAGGAACATCCGGTCTACCGGACCGTCCGAATATCAAAAAACCGGGTACTTCATTTCGCCATATTGGAAAGTGCACGTGATGTTGACGTACAGGTGCTGGATTGGCTCAGGCAGGCGTACGAATTGTCCAGCAGGCGGTCATGACGTTGGGTTCGTGGGCATCACTACTGAAAAAGGACGCTGGCGATTGTCGATTGCCAGCCAACAGAGGAGAGAAAAAATGAGCGAGGCAATAAAGACCCTTTCGACAATTTTTAAGTTCGATGATTCCTTGTTCTTCGAGAAAATCGCCAGTCTCGAAGACGGTGTCACCGTTAAGACGGTATCCGGGCAAGCGAACCCGATTCTGTGGCTGGCCGGTCATTTGCTGAATAGCCGACGTCACATGTTGGAGCTGTTGGGCACGAAGAAAGATCTGCAATGGGCTCCGTTTATCAGATCCGCATACGATGCATCGACGGAATACCCAAAGATGTCGGACATCAAAGAAACCTGGTCCGAGATATCGGGTCAGCTCTTCGAGGCACTGGATCAGGTGTCGGACGAAGACCTGGACAGGAAGTTGGACTACGAGCTGCCCCACGGTGACAACACGGTCCGGGGTTCAATTATTTTCTGGGCGTACCACGAGGCATGGCATCTGGGCCAGATAGCCTACATTCGCAAATGCATCGGCATGGAGGGTCTGGTTCCATACTAAGGCTGGGCACGCGGTGGGGGTTGGCTTTGCGGCGCGGCGAAACTGAGTCGCCCGCGCATCGCCCCGCTCGCGTACACGCCACGAAGACATTGACCTTTAGCGACGGGTCGTCTAGCCTTTTGTATGGCTAAACCACGCGTGTCTGCTGGCGGTGGCCTGCCGGCCATCGCCTACGCCATCCGCATGGGGCGCCAGGCCGGGGGAATATGGCGCCTTTATCGACGGATGCGCGCGCGCAATGCGTGTAAGACCTGCGCACTTGGGATGGGAGGACGGCGCGGAGGGATGGTCAACGAGGCCGGCCGCTTTCCCGAAGTGTGCAAGAAGTCCCTGCAGGCCCAGGCCGGTGATATGGCAGGCCCCATCACCGAGGAGTCGTTAAGGCAGCATCCATTGACCCACTTGGCGAGACTCAGCTCCGCCCAGCTCGAAGGCCTCGGCCGCATTGCCTTTCCGCTAATCGCCGAAGAGGACGATACCCACTTCAGACGCATCCCCTGGGAAGACGCCCTCGAGAGGGCGTCGGCAGGGTTGCAGGCCGCAGGACCGCAAGAGGTGTTCTTCTATTCTTCGGGGCGGTCGAGCAACGAGGCCGCCTTTCTTATGCAGGTGGTGGCGCGGGCGTGGGGAACACAGAATATAAACAACTGCTCCTACTATTGTCACAACGCATCGGGTGTTGCGCTGACTCGAGTCTACGGGTCGGGTACGGCGTCGATAGCTCTGGAAGATTTAGAAGAAGCGGACCTGGCTGTGGTCGCCGGGGCCAACCCAGCCAGTAACCATCCTCGACTCATCACGCAGTTGGTCAACCTTCGGCGCCGGCGCGGCAAGGTCATCATCGTCAATCCTCTTCGCGAACTGGGGCTGGTGCGGTTTCGAGTTCCCTCGGACTGGCGGAGCCTGGTATTTGGATCGACGATCTCGGATGTCTACCTGCAACCACACGTCGGTTCGGATATCGCACTCTTCACCGCTCTGCTTAAAGCAGTGGTTGAGTCAGGCGGCGCAGATGATTACTACATAGATAATTACACCATTGGCTGGGACGCCGTAGAGAGGAGTGTCACCGAGCTGTCGTGGGCGTCGTTGATCGAGGCGTGCGGCATCTCGCGTCACGATATCCAGCACGCCGCGGAGATAATGATCGAGGCAAAGCGAGGCATCCTGTGTTGGGCGATGGGTCTCACTCATCACCTGCATGGAACGGACAACATCATCGCCTTGTCGAATATCGCTCTGGCCCGTGGGTGGTTGGGACGACCCGGTTGTGGTCTCCTGCCCATACGCGGCCACTCCAATGTGCAGGGGGTTGGCTCGGTCGGTGTGACTCCGAATCTCAAAGCGGCCTTTGCCGCCAAGATGGAGGAAATCTACGGGATCGCTGCCGGCAAAGAGAAGGGGATGACGACGTTCGAATCGATGCAAGCGGCGGCTGAGGGACGGGTGGGGGCCGCGTTCATGCTGGGTGGCAACTTGTTCGCGAGCAATCCGGACCGATATTGGGCGGCAGCAGCGATGAAGAGGATACCGCTTACCATTTACCTGTCGACAAAGCTAAACGAGGGTCACGTGCACGGGCGCGGTCGTACATCGCTCATACTTCCAGTTCTTGCCCGGGATGAGGAGGCGCAAACGACCACGCAAGAATCGATGTTCAACTTTGTGCGTCTGTCCGAGGGTGGCACACCCGTCGTGGAAGGAAACTTACGCTCGGAAGTAGATATCATCGCATCGCTCGCCGAACGGATCCTTCCTCGCGGGCGTTTTGACTGGGCGGCGCTTCGCTCGCACAGACACCTTCGCGAGCAGATCGCCAGAATCGTGCCGGGGTATGAGCCCCTCGCACGCATTGACGAAGGCGGCGCCGAGTTTCACATCGAAGGTCGTAGCTTTCACGAGCCGAGGTTTGCGACGGTGGATAGGAAGGCACATTTCCACGTCGCGCCCCTCCCTGATTTCTCACCTGGCGCAGACGAGTTTCGACTGATGACGCTTCGTTCGGAGGGTCAGTTCAACACCGTCGTCTATGAGGAGGAAGACCTGTACCGGGGAAACACGCGCCGGGACGTGGTGATGATGGCGGAGGAGGACGCGTGTGGCTTGGGCTTGCAGGAAGGCGATCGGGTGCACGTGCGCACCGACACCGGTGTTCTGGAGGTAACCGTCAGTGTTGCCGATATCCGGTCTGGAAATCTGGCCATGTATTATCCCGAAGCCAACGTCCTGGTACCACGACGTGTAGATGAACATTCGGGCACGCCTGCCTTCAAGTCGGTCCTGGCCCGTGTCGTACGGGTGACATAGTCGCGGCTTTTTTTGATTATTGTCAGTTTGCGAACGCGCCGGTACTGCGATGTTGACCTTCACCCGCGACGGCGCTAGGGTTGAGGTAGAGATCAAAAATGAGTCAAAGGGCGCACGAACAGGCTCGCCTGACGTTCGGGCGCAGGCGTCTGGGCGACCGTACACATGGTCGTGGCAAAGGAGGAGTAGTGTGGAAAAGCTTTCCCGTCGCGACTTCATACGACATTGTGCGGCTACCGCTGTGGTAACGGGTAGTGGTGTCTACCTAAACCCGTTCGAGGTGTTTGCAGAATGCCGAAGCCGACCTGGTGTGGGACAAGGCGCCCTGTCGTTTCTGTGGCACCGGCTGCTCGGTGCTGGTGGGTGTGCAAGACAACAAAATCATGGCCGTCAAAGGTGATCCGAAGTCGTCGGTGAACCAGGGGACTCTTTGTGTCAAGGGGTACTCACTTCCCTTTATCCAGTACGGGGAAGATAGGCTCACCAAGCCGCTGGTCAGAATGAAGAGCGGCGGCTACCACAAGCGCGGTGAGCTGACCGAAACATCCTGGGACGAGGCGATGGATCTGGTGGCCCGCAAGGCGCAGGAAGCTATCAGAGCACAAGGTCCGACGTCGGTGGCCATGTTTGGTTCGGGGCAGTGGACCATCTGGGAAGGATACGCGGCATCGAAGCTGTGGAAGGGAGGATTGCGCTCCAATAGTCTCGAAGTGAACGCCCGGCACTGCATGGCCAGTGCGGTCGCGGGCTTTATGACGACCTTTGGCATGGATGAGCCCATGGGGACTTACGACGACTTTGACCATGCCGACGCTTTTGTGCTGTGGGGAGCGAATACGGCGGAGATGCATCCCATATTGCACTCAAAAATGACCAACCGCCTCCTATCAAAGCACGACGCGCGGTTGTTCAACCTGACCACGATATCCAATCGCTCTTCGGAGGTGGCAGCCAGGGAAATAATCTTCAAGCCTCAGTCGGACCTCGCCATCGCCAATGGCATTACCAACTTGCTCATCCAGCGGGGCAGTGTCGACGAATCGTTTGTTCAAAAACACGTAGTGTTCAAGAAGGGCAAAGAAAAAATCGGTTACGGGCTGGAAGACAAATCCGCTTTCAAGGAGCAAGCCGAAGAGATTCCGTTCGACGACTTCAAGGAGCGCGTGGCGCGTTATACACCGGAGCACGTCGAGGAGATCAGTGGAGTTTCTGTGACGGATCTAGAGATGCTTGCCGATGTCTATGGGGACCCCGACGTCAAGGTGATGTCGTTTTGGACCATGGGGGTAAACCAGCATACGCGCGGTACCTGGATGAACAATCTGATCTACAACCTTCATCTGCTGACAGGCAAGATCAGCCAGCCCGGTAATCAACCGTATTCCTTGACCGGTCAGCCCAGCGCCTGCGGCACGTGTCGGGAAGTGGGTACGTTTACCCACCGTCTTCCCGCCGATATGGTGGTTAGTAACGCACAGCACAGGGAACAAGCCGAGAGTATATGGAACCTACCCGCAGGGACGATTCCCGACAAACCGACCTATCACGCTGTTGAGATGATGCGGGCGTTGGATCGGGGCGATGTTCGAGTCTTCTGGAGCATGACATCGAATCCGTTCCAGGATTATCCGAATCTCAATCGTTACCGCAAGGGCGCACTGAAGGACGGTCGGCTGATCGTGGTATCAGACGTCTATCCGACCCGCTCCACCGAGGTGGCGGACGTCGTTCTGCCCAGTGCCATGTGGGTGGAAAAAGAAGGCTCCTTTGGCAACGCCGAGCGACGCACGCACTTCTGGCGCAGAATGGTCGATGCGCCGGGTGAGTCCAAATCCGATCTGTGGCAGATCATCGAATTCGCCAAGCGCATGGGGTACGGCGATTTATTTGCCTATTCGGCCTCAGTGTACCCCATACAGGTGGGGCGAAAGATATCCGATGCCAGCGCGACGGCCGGGTTCTACATGGAGAAGGCGCTGTGGGAGGAGTACAGACGTTTTGGGGTGGGCCACGGGCACGACCTGGCCGCGTTCGATGTTTACCACGAGACGCGGGGCCTCAGGTGGCCTGTGGTGAACGGCAGGGAAACCTTGATCCGCTACAAAGAGGGTGACGACCCGTATGTCGAGAGGGGAAGGGGATACCAATTCTACGGCAACAAGAAGCAGGACGACCGGGCGATCGTTTGGTTTCGACCCTACGAGGCGCCACCCGAGGTGCCGGATGCGAGCTATCCCTTCTGGCTGTGCACCGGACGCGTGCTCGAGCATTGGCACTCGGGCACCATGACGCGGCGGGTAAACAGTCTGTACAAAGCCTATCCACACGCCACCGTCAATGTGCATCCCGACGATGCCACAAAGCTGGGACTCGCAGACGGGGACAGGGCAAGGATCACCTCGAGGCGCGGCCATGTGGAACTCCATGTTCAAGTAGGCGGGCGGGTAACGCCCCAGCGAGGGATGGTCTACGTGCCGTGGTTCGACGAAGACGTTATGATCAACAACGTGACCTTGGATGCCTTTTGTCCAATCTCAAAACAAAACGACTACAAGAAATGCGCCGTGAAGATAGAAAGAATAATGGGGGGTGAGACGCTATGAAAGTCCTTCGCGGAGTGTTGCTGGGCGCATTGATTGGTGTTGTGGTGGGAATGGCGTGCGGACCCAAATCGGGCAATGTAGCCGATGGCGTCGGCCTGGCCACCGGTCAGCCGGGGATGAACACATACACTGCGGGTGAGCCCGGGGAGACGACGGTTCTGGCTCGGCTTTATGATAAGGCGCCGCCACTTGTGCCGCATGCGGTGAACTCGTTCGAGATCAGTCGCACGACTAATGATTGCCTCGATTGTCACCTGGAGGGTGACGAGTTGGACGACGGGCATGTGGCCACGGCGGTCCCGACATCGCATTATTTGAACGCGTTTACGGGTGTGCGCAGCAAGGACAGCGTCACGCCAAC
>JAOTUR010000185.1 GCA_029863805.1 Candidatus Krumholzibacteriia bacterium
ATCGAGGGGAACGGGCTCGACGTTCTCATCGACAATCTCGATGTCCCAGTGACGCGGCGCTTCATGCAGAGCGTTTCGAACACCTGAACATATATATCCCCGGGAAGACGGGCAGGATGTGGTCCGGCCTCAACTATGGTGCGCCGAGGGACAGCCGAGGAGACCTGTTTGGCGACGTCCAGGCACTGGTATTCTTGAACGGACACCTTGTCAACCTCGACTACTGCAGACCCCAACATCGTGACGCACTCGTCGCCTATCAAGAGGCCTTCAACCGAGCCAAGGAATGATATCGCGTCCACGATTCACGAACACTACGAATTAACCGGATCATGCGACATTTACTGGTACTCCTCGGCGTTCTTCCAGCGACCGAGAAACATTCGTTCAGCCCGCAGCGGCAAGTGCGCGCCCCACCTTGTGTCCCGTCACCCACGCCCAGAGGAAGTTGTATCCGCCCAGGCGTCCCGCGACGTCGATGATTTCACCGCATAAGTAGAGCCCAGGAACCACGCGGCTTTCGAGTGTCTGTGGCGATATTTCCGCGAGCGGAATGCCTCCGCCGGTCACTTCTGCCGTCGCGTATCCCTCGCTACCATTCACAGGAAGAACAAACCGCGACAATACATCGGCAAGCTGCTCCCGATCTGTCAGCCGGAGTTCGCTCAGACGGATCGTGGGCTCAATCGCCGCGTGATCAATCAGCAGGGCCGCGAGCCGCCTCGAAAGATGACGCCGCACCGTCGATGCGACTGTCGCGCGCCCGCCTTGCCCCAACACGGAGCTCCAATCATCGACATCGCACCCTCCCCAGTGGACACGCAGTGCCACATCGCGGTCACGAGTCACATAGTGACTCATGTCCAGAATTACTGGGCCGCTGAAACCTCTGTGCGTGAACAACATTTCCCCCTCCGCCTCGTCGATCGTTCGCCGGTCACGCTCGACCTTGACGCGCGCACACAGCGATACCCCGCTAAGCGTGTTCCACCTGCGTTCGTTGGAGAGCAGCGGAACAAGGGCCGGATACGTCGGTACCATGCCGTGGCCGAGGGCGACTGCCATATTCAGGCCGGCGCCGTCACTACCGCTTTTTGGCAATGACAGCCCGCCGCTGGCCAATACCACCTGGTCACACTCGAGCTTGCGTCCGTCCGATGAAACGAGTTGAAATCCTCCCGTGTCCCGCCGCTCGATGCGCTCAATGCGACATGATGTCCGCAGTACTCCACCGCTTTTCCGGAGGGCGGCCAGGAGCGCTTCGACCACGTCGCGAGACCGATCGCTGACAGGAAAGACTTTCCCGGATGGTTCGTCCTTGAGAGGAATGCGCAGGTCGTCCTCGAAGAACGCACGCACTTTGGCGAGCGGCCAGGACATCACGATGTTGCGCATGACATGACGCGAGCCCTTTGTGTGAAAATCGTCGACAGAGACCCTCGAAGGGAGGACGTTGCAGCGTCCGCCACCACTCACCCGAATCTTCGCACCCGGCTCAGGTCGCGTCTCGACAACCGTAACCGCCTTCCCGCATCGTGCGGCGACGATTGCGGTCATGAGTCCCGCTGCACCAGCCCCAATAACGATTACAGACATCGCTCACGTCTCTCAAGATGGCAAAGCAAGTACGACAATCCGCGCCTCATCGCCGCAACCAGTCCGATGAGATGAACAACCTAATCGACGGAAAACTCAAAGTCCGTCCCGGCTTGAAACCGAGTTCCCCAAGCACAGCAGGAGAGACTCTCTTTGCGAACATCGCCACGCTCGGTTATCCTTGACTGTGTACGGCGGAAGGATTTGCTTTGACCTTTTGCAAAGGCGGTAGCTCTGCCGCGTTCACATTCACACTAAAGGTAGCATCATGACACGGACTATACGATACGCGATTGCGGCGATCGTTGTGCTCGCAACGGCCGCGTTGTCCGCGCAGGGGCCGGATATCACCTGGATGCGCACGTACGGTGGAGACAATGATGACATTATATACGCGGTGAATGCGGTCGGCGACGGTTATATCATCGCCGGGAAAACGACTTCGTTTGGCGCTGGCAACGCAGATCTCTACATACTCAGGACAGACGCCAACGGTGATTCGCTATGGATGACGGTTTGGGGGACCAGCAGACAGGAACACGGACGCGATGTAATCTCCTGCTCGGGCGGCGGGTACGCCGTGGTCGGCAACGAGCGTCTGATACAGAACAGCTATCCCCAGATCGTATTCCACAGACTGGACGCGGCCGGGAATATCGTAAACACAAGGAATTACGGCCACATCGGCGCCGACGAAGCGTGGTCGATCGTCGAGACCTCCGACGGCGGGTTTGCGATCGCAGGGATTACCGATGTATCCAACTCGGGGCAGACCGACGTCTATCTGGTCCGGACAGACGCCAGCGGCGACACGCTGTGGACGCGAGCTTGGGGCGGCGGTGACGACGACGAAGGCCACTGCGTCGAACAAACACCCGACGGGGGCTTCGTTGTCGCCGGTAACACGCTGTCGTTCGGAGCGGGCTCGGCAGATATTTATTTGCTCAGAGTCGATGCGTTCGGGGACACGCTCTGGTCCAGAACCTACGGCGGAAGTTCCGGTGATTGGGGACGCTGTGTGCGGCTGACATCCGATGGCGGTTTCGTCGTTGCCGGCTATACCTCTTCTTACGGCGCGGGGCAGAGCGACATGTACCTCGTCAAAACGGACGCCGGGGGCGATACGCTCTGGACGCGGACCTACGGCCTCAACCATTACGAGTACTGCAATTCGGTCGTGGAAGTGAACAACGGTTACACTCTCGTCGGCCACTCGGAGTCCTTCGGCGCCTTTAAAGACCTGTATATCGTTCGGACCAATCTGTTCGGCGACACGTTGTGGACCAAAGTCATCGGGGGGGATTCGCAGGACTGGGGCTACGACATCGAGTCCACCGCCGACGGCGGCTATATCGTGGCCGGATACACAAACTCTTATGGTGCTAGCGATAACGATGCATGGCTGATCAAGCTTGGATACGATCCGACCGGCATCGACAACCACACACGCCTGCCGGCGCTGCAGGTCAAAAACCATCCCAATCCGTTCAACCCGACCACAACGATCACGTACCGTCTGCCGGATGCGTGTCACGTCACCGTGAAGGTCTTCGACGCTAGCGGCAGACGAGTGGCGACGTTGTACGACGGCGAGAAAGAGGCGGGGCAACACAACTTGCGGTGGAATGCGGCCGGTTTCCGGTCAAGCGTCTATTTCGTGCAGCTGGACGCGTCAGGTGAAACGCGAGTCGCCAAAGCAGTATTGCTAAAATGAGGACGGGCGGTCGTGCCGTTACGTTGCCGAGTGGTGCGCAGCCTCGAGAGTTCGTCTTCGTCCACAACGTGCGACGTGGGTGCCATCACCGGGCCAGGTGGGACTCGAGAACATCGACCGCCGCCATCACGTCTGGTGTCACCTCACCAGAGCGAACAAGTATGTACCAACGATGAACTACTGCTGTCAAAGCAGCGCAGGACTCACGCCTTGCGTGACGCCTGTTCAAGGTTCTTGAGAAAACTCGTAAACCCCTTCGTGAACTGGCCATCGAGCATGAATCGACCCATCAAATGGCCCAAAACACCGAACTTGGGCTCGTAGCTGTACTCGACCGAAACGTCGGTGGCGGTATCGGCGCCGCTCAACGTAATAGTGGCAAGTCCATGGGCAATGGGGAGCTTGTCTGCTGAATCGATCTTGATCTCCATGCGCTTCCCTTCATCCCAGCCAGTCACAGTCTCCTCGAGTGCCCCCATTGGAGCCAGGTCGCAGTGGCGCTTCGCCCCCACGGGCACTTATTCGAACCGCTTCTGATGTTGTTGCAGCACTTATAGTGGCGCCGTGAGGAACAATCCGGAGAGATGTCGGGTTTCGTGCGAGCGCGGGCGGGTTTCGTCACCGGTATTATCTCAAGGCCGCTTGAAGCGGGCCCCGTCCACGTCCCCGATTCGACCAACTTGCGTCGATTGCAGTTCGCTTTTCATTTCAGCAATACCATCTTGTGAGCACCGAAACCTGACTCACTCCGTAGCACTGCGAAGTACACACCCGAACTTGCCGGGCGCCCGACGGAGTTTCGACCATCCCAGGTCACTCGATAAGTACCGGGGGAATACCGGCCATCGACGAGCGTGGCCACGTACTGTCCTGAACCGCCCCGGGTTCTCCGGAGACTCGGTTAGTTGACTCCTGCGTGTATCTCCCTCTCCTCCTGACAGCGATAATACGCCTCCTCGTACTCCGCAGGTGGAACGTACCCGATCGGCTCGAGCAGCCGTCGGTGGTTAAACCAACTGACCCAATCCAGTGTGGCGAACTCGACGGCCTCGAGGTGCCGCCACGGCCCCTGTCGGCGGATCACCTCGGTCTTGTAGAGGCCGATGACAGACTCAGCCAGGGCGTTGTCGTACGAATCCCCGACGCTTCCCACCGAAGGCTCAATGCCCGCCTCGGCCAAGCGCTCGGTGTAGCGAATGGACAGGTACTGCACGCCACGGTCGCTGTGGTGAATGAGGTCGTCGGTATGCGGCCGCGCGTAGAGCGCCTGCTCCAGCGCGTCCAGTGCCAGATCGGTGCGAAGCGACCGCGACGCCCGCCAGCCCACGATCATGCGGGAGTACACGTCGATCACGAAGGCGATGTAGACGAAGCCGCTCCAAGTGGCCACGTACGTGAGATCTGCCACCCACAACTCGTTGGGACGCGTGGCCGTGAAGTCCCGATTGACCCGGTCCTCGGGCCGCGATGCAGACTCGTCGACGACCGTCGTCTTGAAGGTCTTGCCCCGCACCGCCCCGGCAAGGCCCTTCGCCTGCATCAGACGCTCCACCGTGCATCGCGCTACCGGGACCCCCTCACGCTCGAGCTGCAGCCACACCTTGCGAGCCCCGTAGACTTGCCGGTTCTCCCGCCACACGCGCTCGATCTCCCCGCGGAGCACCGCGTCGCGCTTCACCCGTGCCGACAACAGCCCAGGATCCCGCTCTCTCGCCTTGTGCGCGTAGTACGTCGACGGAGCGATCGGCAGCACCGCGCAGATCGGCTCGACTCCGTAGACCCCTCGATGGTCGTCGATGAATGACACCATCACTTCCCGCGGCGGTCGAGCTCCGCCTGGGCAAAATACGCAGACGCCTTGCGTAGGATCTCATTCGCGCGGCGAAGCTCGAAGTTCTCTCGCTCCAGCTCCTTGACGCGCGCCTGCTCGTCGCTGGTCAGGCCCGGCCGGAGCCCCTGGTCACGCTCGGCTTGCTGCACCCACCGGCGCAGGGTCTCGCCCGCACAACCCAACTTCTCCGCAATGGACCGGATCGCAGCCCACTGCGACAGGTGCTCGCTCGTCTGCTCGAACACCATCCGGACTGCTCGCTCTCGAACCTCGGGGGAATACCTGGTCTTCTTGCTCATGACTCCATCCTCTCACGAAATGGAGCCTCCGACAATCCCGGGGCGGTTCAGTACTCGCGGCCCGCCATAAGGTTGCGGCTTGAGCACTGGGTCGCCGATTGCGTCCGCACTCGTCTGCACATTCGACAGATCGAGACGTTCCAGTTTTGTGTTGAGCACCTCAATCATTTTTCTGGATGTATCAACAGCAAACACTTCGGAACAGAGCGGAGCCAGCTTCTCCGTTAGCAAGCCGGTCCCACAACCGAAATCACAGACCCGTGCTCCCTGGAGGCGAAGACCTCGTTCGCGACATATATTGGACAGAGACTCGAAAGCGGCTTGTGAATACCGGCGCACTTCCTCGTTACCATCCCAGTCGCTGGCGTGCTCATCCCAAGTCATTCGCGGACTATATACCCCTCGATTCGCTAGGTCGATTGGAGATCAACACCCCAACGGGATTTCAACGAGAACACCGATTGAGGAATAGAGAGTTACGAAAAACCAGGGGATAATGCGCCGATTGGTTACAACTCATATCTGATGTCGTCATCGGCGGATACGAGACTGAGGAATGAATGGCGTCCCCAAATACACGTTAATCGAACCGCCGCTGATGTTGCTAAAGCGCTTATGGCGGCGTAGTTCCGATTTCCGGTGAGACCGACTGGGTTCGTGCGACGCTACTGGTTGAGCAACGTGACCGGTGGAGACGCAGGCCGCCACTGTCGGGCCCGCAATGCGGCGTGCCGCTAGGCGCCCTTTCTGCCCAGACTGAGCAGTCTCCGAAATAGTCACGCACCACCGAATCCATCAACAAGAAAAGCCCTTCGCTGATCACGCCGAAGGGCCTCCTTTGAACTCGAAACCACGCCACGACTGGATCGTCACGCCACCATCCAATGCGATCCACTCGTCGCTGTGTTCGTGCAAAGCGTGGTGATTCTCCGGTGCATTGACTTGTTGGCCATTGCGTGCTGGCGCCGGATCGGTATCGAGCCTGACACAATTACTCTCTATCCGTTACTGCCGGTAACCTCATCAACTGGGCTTTGATCCTCTCTATCCTCTCGCTCTGGACGCACTTTCCGTTGGCGTCAGGGCTCTTTTGGCCCGTGCAGAACGTAAGCAGAACCTCGTTGCCAAGAGCGGCCCGAACGGCGGGAGCCTTCTGGATCTTGCCAGCAACAATGATCGCCAAGTAGCGGCCAGCAGAGGCCTGTGACAGCGTCGCCAGCTGGCGCGCCCCTTCCGCGTCGAAGGTCAGTTCCAGCCCATGGCACGAGCAGTCGGCACTGGCTCTAGTCTCGATGCTCTCGATTCCCCACTTCGGGCCGAATTGCGTCATGCTTCCTTCGGGTTTGTCGCTGACCAGGAGAAACACCTGTCCGTCCTTCTTGGCGACGAAGACGCCTGGCGGAGACATGTTTTCAAGTGTTTGTGCGTCCCAGGGAACCCACTTCCAACCTGCGACCTCAGTCAATTTCCCTTCGCTCATCGCGGGTAACGTTTGCGGTAGCGTGTCCTTGTCCTTCACGGCTACGAGACGGAGTTCGAGGCTCTGGCCGTAAAGCGCCAGCTGGCTCTCGGGTTGCCGCAGATTGCATCCGGTGGCGGCAACAGCCAAAACTGCCAAAAGGAAGCAGAACTCAAGCGTCCTCGATCCGTCGCGAAAGGCTCTGAAGTCCATGTTGCCTCCTTTGTTATAGCATCGACGAAGCTTTGCAAGAAAGCCAACTACTGCTTATATGGTTTCCATATAATAGCTTTTGTCTTCCTG
>JAOTUR010000008.1 GCA_029863805.1 Candidatus Krumholzibacteriia bacterium
CTCGCGCCACCGATAAGAACACCATCGATTTCGCTTCTTTGCAAAAGGCTGCTGGCGTTATCCGGTTTTACGCTTCCGCCGTACAGCACACGTATTTCCTCGGCGGCGTCTTCGTCCACACTCTGGCTCACGTATCCGCGGATGAAACGGTGCATGTGTTCGGCATCCTGCGCGGTGGCAGTCTTGCCGGTGCCGATCGCCCAAACAGGCTCGTAAGCGATAACGATCGAGGACATCTCCCCGCGGCTCACGCCCGTGAAGGCCGACGCCAACTGACCCCGAACGTAATCCTCGGCTTGCCCTGCCTCACGGTCTTCGAGTCTCTCGCCAACACAAAACACAGCTGTCAACCCGCATCTCATCGCACTCTCTAATTTCTTGGTGACGATGTCGTTGGACTCACCCATCACATGTCGCCTCTCCGAGTGTCCTACGATCACATGGGTTCCCCCGGCTTCCATGATCATGTCGCCGGAGATTTCGCCAGTGAACGCGCCCTGCTTCTCCCAAAACAGATCCTGTGCGCCGACAGCGACACGGGTGCCTTCAAATATCCGCGCCGTTGCGGGTAACGCAAGAAAAGGCGGAAAAACAAGCAAGTCGCGATCGGGCATGGAGCCGAGTGCCGCTTTCAGCCCGGCGCCAAATGTCTCCGCTTCCGCGATCAACTTCTGCATTTTCCAGTTGGCTGCGATAAGTTTCTTCCGTGGTATAGTCATATCCTCAACATCCGCCGCAAAAGTCTGGCTACGGAATTAGCGATCGCAGGAGGCCTCGGCAACATCGCAAAGAGCCTCCACGCCGGGCAGGTCGTTTCCTTCCATAAACTCGAGCGATGCACCACCACCCGTAGAGATATGGGTATATTTTTCCCCGAGCCCCATGAGGTTGATGGCGGCGACGCTGTCCCCCCCACCCACAACAGTGACTGCGCCTCGTGAGGTGGCTTCGGCGACCACTCTTGCGATCTCCTTGGTACCGTCTGCGAAACTGGGATGCTCGAACACTCCCATGGGACCGTTCCAAAAGATCGTACTTGCTGCACCGAGTTCCTTTTTGAACAACGCCACCGACTTGGGGCCTATGTCCACACCCACCCAGTCCTCGGGTATGTCCGCACTGGAAACCTCTCGCGTCGGAGAAGCGTCATCGATCTCCTGGGCAACGATGCAGTCAACAGGCAACAGAAGTCTCCCAGGTCCTTGACGCGACTTGTCGAGCAATTCCTTGCAGGCGGGCAGGTATTCGTCATCGACGATGCTTCTGCCGATCTCGAGCCCGGTGGCCTTAAAGAACGTAAACATCATCCCCCCACCGACAAGAAGAACGTCGACCTTTTCCAGCAGTGATTTCACCAGGTTGATCTTGCCTTTGATCTTGGCGCCACCGAGAATGGCTACGAACGGCCTCTTTGGGGTTTCAATGGTACCTCCCAGGGCATCGAGCTCCTTTTCCATGACAAAGCCGGCTGCCCGTATATCAAAGTATTCAGCCACACCAACCGTGGAAGCATGGGCCCGGTGAGCCGTTCCAAAAGCGTCGTTTACAAATAGATCACCATGACTGGCCAGCTCGCGCGCGAAATCGGGGTCGTTTGTCTCTTCCCCAGGATGAAAGCGCAGGTTTTCCAACAAGAGAATCTCACCGTCCCTGAGGCTGTCCACCTTGTACTTGGCATCTTCTCCGACACAGTCCCTAACAAACCTGATCGGATTATCCTTTACCAACTCTCCCAAACGAAAAGCAACCGGCGCGAGACTCAGTTGTTCGTTTCTTCTGCCGCGCGGGCGGCCCAGGTGGCTCATGAGGATGAGCCGCCCACCCCGCTCGATGATGTTTCGTATCGTTGGCAGCGCCGCTACAACACGTGTGTCATCGGTGATATTCTTGTCGCGATCAATCGGAACGTTGAAATCGACGCGCATAAGAACTCTTTTCCCAACAACCTCACAGCTCCGTATACTGAGTTTTCTCATTACCAATCACACTCATTTCACCAGGAGTCTCAACATATCGACCATGCGAGCCGAGTATCCGTATTCATTGTCGTACCAGGACAGCACTTTGAACATGTTCTTGCCGATCGACATCGTAGCCGTGGCATCAAAAACAGACGAGTGCGGATTGCCAACGATATCCACCGACACGATCGGATCTTCGGTGTACTCGATGATTCCTTTGAGACTACCACGCGCGGCTTTCTTCATTGCTGCGTTGACCTCTTTGACAGTAGCACTCTTCTTGAGATTGACCGTCAGGTCAACCAGCGATCCATCCGCCACGGGTACTCGAACTGCCATTCCGTCCAGCTTCCCCTTGAGTTCCGGCAGCACCTTGGACACCGCGGTGGCCGCACCGGTGGTTGTTGGTATCATAGACACGTGTGCCGCACGCGCTCGTCTTAGGTCCTTGTGCGGCAAATCGAGGATTCTCTGATCGTTGGTGTAGGCATGAATCGTGGTCATCAGCCCCCGCTCGATACCAAAATTGTCGTTTAGCACCTTTGCCAGCGGCGCCAGACAGTTTGTCGTACAGGACGCCGTTGAAATGACATGATGTGATTTCTTGCGATAGCTTCTTTGGTTGACACCCATCACGATCATGATGTCGGAATCTTTTGACGGTGCCGATATCAATACCTTTTTTGCACCTGCATGCAAGTGCTTACCCGCATCTGCTCGAGCCGTAAAACGTCCCGTCGCCTCGACAACCACGTCTATGCCGAGTTTCTTCCAGGGAAGTCTTGCCGGATCGGTTTCAGAGAGCACCCGCAACGTCCGGTTACCAATTCTAAGCCCACTCTTGGTCGCCTTCACTTCGGCGGGAAAACGGCCATGTATCGAATCATATTTCAGCAAATGCGCGAGAACTTCGGAACTCGTCAGGTCGTTCACCGCCACAAAATCGAACTCCTTATTGTTGAATCCGTGACGAAAAACGAGTTTGCCAATACGACCGAATCCATTGATTGCCACCCGTATAGCCATGCATTCCTCCTAGCGGGCGATGGCCCCCAGCATTAGAAACAAAAAAAGAACGCTCCCAATTCCTGAATGGTCAGGCAATTCGCTCTTTGTCCTAGTTCGAATATGGTGAGTGCGGTCAGTTTGCCTTGGTAAACAGTCAAGAACCGCGGCACCCCAAGGCCAAGGCGAAGGGACAATGGGCCGACTTACGATGCAATCATACCCAGCACCGAGAACCGTGTCAAGTTAAAGCGCTACAAAGCCCTAGCAAAACATACGACCTCAGCCGACCTGGCCCCCACCCCCAGTATTTCGCGGATACAAGAGGCGGCGGTGGCGCCGGTGGTGACCAAGTCATCGATCAGAACCACAGACCTCCCCTGCAGACCCCGCCCCCGGCAGGAGAATGCCCCCCGCACATTGTCGGCCCTCTTCCCGTGCTCCGTGGTCGACTGGCGCGATGTGCGCCGCGTTTTTACGAGACTCCCCACATCCAGGGGAAAGCCCAGTTGGTGGGCCACGACGCGCGCGAGCTCCGTAGCCTGGTTAAACCCTCTCTTGCGCAATTCGATCGCCTCCATCGGCGTCGGCACCACCACCGGCTGTTCATCATCCTCCTGCTGCCGGAAGATGGCGTAGGCTGACGCTACGGCGGCCCCCACGTTGGGCAATAATGCCAGGTACCGCGAGAACTTTACTAAATGTATTATTTTTAACACGTTATCAGTTATCATGAACGGGGCGATCAGGCTGATGGGCTGGGTATCGGTGTACACGCCGCCGCCGTACGCGCGCGAAACCGGCTCGGCGCCAAATCGCTCTCCGGCGATGGTCAGCACCGTGCCGTCGCCCAAGGACTGCCCCAGGCAACTCGGCCGTCTGGCGATCTCTAATTCGGCGGCGCACGCCGCGCATAGCGGGTGATTCTCGATCGTAAACCCGCCAACAACGGGGTGTCGTGCGGGCCGCCCCAGGCAGCCGGCGGGAGAAACCGATTGGGGTGCGGACCAACGATGCGATTGCGCGCAAATCACGCATCGGTCCTCGACAAGGAAATCAGCGATCGCCTGGATGGAATATTGGATGATGCGACGTGGAATAAAAAGCGGGCCAGTGTCATGCGGCGTGCTTTCACACCCGGCTTGCGGCCGCTGTTTCTTTACCTGGTGTGAACCCATCCCCGCCACACCCCTTCCACTTTGCACCACCCGCCAACGGCACCCGCGACTCAGATGTGCCGTCGCTAACGGGACCCCGCTCTTGTTTCCAAATTGGTCTTTCTCGCCAGGAGATACAATCCCACGCCCAGAAGCACGACACTGATTATCTGGTTAAGTGTTATACCCATAAGGATTTTCATGTTCTGCTCATAGTATCGAAAGAAATCGAGCGTAAATCGGAACAATCCGTAGAGAACGAGCAGCGCGCCAAACGTGGCACCGCGCTTGATGAGTCTCTTCTCGGATAGCATCAACCCAAGAAAGATGACCAATCCATAAATGGACGCGTAGAGCTGTGCCGGATGCAGGGTCGCCACCCCGCCTGCGGTTGCAGACAAACCGCGCTGATAGGTGCCTGCTGGAGACTCCGGTGGGAACACCACGCCCCAGGGCAGCGCGGTCTCGCTGCCAAAACAGCAACCGCTCAGGTAGCATCCCACTCTGGTGAGCATGATGCCCAATGCAAGCGCGGGCGCCAGGATGTCCGCAATGAGAAAGAAATCAATATTCTTTCTTTTTGAGAATACGTACGACACGAAAATCGCCAGCAAAAATCCACCGTAGAGCGTAGCTCCACCCTGCCATAGCGCAAAAATATCCAACACGCTGTTGTACTCTTCCAAATGAAAAACGACGTACAACAACCGTGAACCAATCACACCGGAGAGAATCAAATACACGCTCAGGTCTAGTATGTACTGCGGATTTACGCCAAAGCGTTTGGCCCTGTACGATGAGACGTAAATACCCGCCAGGAAACTCATGGCGAGCATCAGACCGAATGCGTAAATATTGAACCAGCCTACTTTTACTAGAATCGGATGCATTCTTATTCTATCCCCAAAAGGCCCTAATACTCATACCATCGCACACTACAGTTTAGTAAGAATCCAATAAAGAAGCAACTCACGACCAGTGAACTACCGCCGTAGCTGAGGAATGGAATGGGTATTCCTGTAACGGGCGCCATGCCTGTTGTCATCGCCACATTGATAAAAACTTGAAAGAAGAAATAAGCGGCAATGCCAACGCATACGGTGCTGGAAAACTGGCTCTTCACCTTTACCGCCATCGCCAGCGCGCGTGAGATCAACACGGCAAATACCATGAGTACCAGGATTGCCCCCACAAAACCCATTTCTTCACCAAGCACAGAAAAAACAAAATCAGTATGCTTCGCCGGCAAGAACTCTAACGCTTTTTGAGTCCCCTCGAGATAACCCTTACCAGAAATCCCTCCGGAACCGATAGCGATCTTGGATTGAAACACCTGCCAGCCCGCGCCGAGCTTGTCCGAATCCGGATCCAGGAAGTTGAGAATGCGCTTCTGCTGATAGGTTTTTAGCGTGCCCCAAAAGACTGGAAGAATCAGCCCGACGCCCACATTCGCGGCAACCAAGGATATGCTCTCGAGCAAGTGCGAACGACGTAGATAGGCCACCACAAATATGATGACAATAAACACACCGAAGGGCCAAGAGTTTTTAGTGATCTCTTCGCTATGGATGATCAACAAGCTGGCGACGATCGGCGACAGGATAAGAAATATTTGTCGCCCCTTGAACCCTCTCCAATAGAGTACCGGAAGGAGCATGACAAAGAAAACAATGGCGGTGCCGAGATCCGGCTGTTTCAAGACCAGCAAGAATGGCACCAGCGAGACACCAAAGACGATCAACGTTTTTCTCAGACGATCGCCGGGACTGAAATGACCAGATAGCACCCGTCCCCACGTAAAGAGCAGCGCGATCTTCATAAACTCTGATGGCTGCACTCTCATCGGACCTAGCGCAATCCAGCGCTCAGTGGTTTGTGTTCCTTTGGTGAAAAGAATGAGCGTAAGCGCCACCACACAGACCGCATATATGACGTACGCCAAAGCCTCGAAGTAGCGAACCGGAGTTGCATATCCGATGAGCAGGGCCACAATGGCAAAACAAACCCACATCAACTGCCGGTTAAAGAACATGTAACTGACATCCTGCGAGTAGCCGCTACTGGGAGGGTGAAACACAGAATAGATAAGACACAGCCCTATAATGATCAGAAGCGCACTGGTAATCAGGATCAATATGTCAAAATCCCGTGTTGTCCTCATACGCTCACTCCGGTCGTGCCTGATGTACGCTGCCACGGCTCTGGCTGAGCACCGAGCTGGAGTCATCGGGACTGAAATACTCGATATAAAATTCCCGAGCAATGGGCGCGGCGACCGCGCCCCCGTGACCCGCATTCTCCACGAGGATTGCAAGGGCGATCTCGGGATCCCTTGCCGGCGCATAACCGATAAACCATGCATGATCTTCCCCATGCGGATTCTGAGAAGTCCCGGTCTTACCCGCACCCTTCACGCCCGGCAGCCTACTCGCGCGCCCGGTGCCATCCTCATCATTCACAACACCTTCCATCGCACGTCGCAAATAGCTCAACGTGTATCCCTCTAACGCCTTCATCTTCTTGCTTGTATGTACTCCCTCGGGTTCGCCGGCAACATGCTCGATAACATGTGGCTGGACCAGGTATCCACCGTTGGCCACGGCGGCGGCCGCACGACACATTTGCAGCACGCTGACCAGAAACTCGCCCTGGCCAATGATATTGTTCAAGACGAGGCCTTGTGTCCATTTGCCCTTACCATAACGCCGGTTGTAATACTCCCGGTCGGGCACAAGTCCTTCGATCTCGTTGGGCAGATCGAGTCCGGTTCGACTCCCCAATCCGAATTCTCTGGACGCAGATGCCAGATCGTCTACATCCATTATTTCTGCAGCTGTGTAGAAGTAAGAGTCACAGGACTGAACCAGGCCGCCGTAAAGATTCATGTAGCCGTGTCCCCACGCCTTCCAACACTTGAAAATTCGGTTGCCAAACCGATGCGCTCCGGTACAGTAGACGATCGCTTCCTGCGGTGAAACCAGCCTGTTTGTCAACAGCGTAAAGACGCTAACGATCTTAAGCGTCGAGCCCGGCGGATAGGTAGCCTGCAAGAAGCGATTGAATAACGGCTTTTCCTTGGCTTGGTTCAGCCTGTCCCACTCGTCCTGGGCTATCCCTACCGCAAAGCTATTGGGATCGAACTGAGGAACGCTCACAACCGCAATGAGCGAACCATCATCGACGTCCATTACCACGGCAGCACCGGCACCCAGCGGCGAAATAAGGGTCTCGAGGTGCCCCTGCAGTCGGGCGTCGATAGTAAGCGTCACGTCCTTGCCGTGAACCGGTGGTTTTAGAAGTTCCTTCAGCTCGCCGAGAACCCTGCCGGAAGCGTTGACCGCGACCGCGCGCTGACCATCCTCTCCCCTCAAGAATCGTTCACAAACGCTCTCGATTCCGCTCTTGCCAACCAGATCGCCCGGGAAGTATCCATAGTTTGCCGATCTCGCCAGGAAACGGTCACTGACCTCACCCACATACCCCAGCAAATGCGCAGCAGAAGCGCCCTGGCGGTAGCGTCTTCTCGCGTTTGTCTCCACGCGCAATTTGGGAAAGATGTCATAGTTCTCTTTGACAAAAGAGATGACTAGTTTGTCAGCATTCTGCACTATCGGGAAAGGAATGCCCTGGTTCTTCTTCTTCCAGGATTCAAACCTTGTGTAGATATGCGCCGTGTCCAGGGCAAGATAGACGTTCAGCTTTTTAATGGTTCTTCTGACATCCGTTTCACTTCGCCATGGCAGGACGACATCGAAACGGGGCACATTGTCCACCATAACAACACCGTTTCTGTCCTTGATCAACCCACGCGGGGAGACAATCCGCTCACGTTGTAGCTTGTTTTCTTCAGCGTATTGCGAATAATCGTCGTGCTGGATATACTGGAGGCCGAACAGTCTGATCGCCAGAAGCGAAAAGAACACAATCACCAGGGTTATGAGCCATCTGTACCTGACTCTGCCGAGGTGTTCGTCTCTAGGATCGCGCTTTCCCAAGGGTCCTCACCGCCTTGCTGCCAAGCGTTGCGGCTATCTTGTACACCACCAAACCCGTCAACGCCGTGTACAAGGCGGACGGAATCGATACGGTCGTCCACAGAATAATAAATTTCCCCAGGTGGAGGCCTGAAAAAAACAGAAGATAAACAAAATCGTGAGCCACCGCCGCCACACCGAGCAGCGCCATCAGCAGAAGCGGGTGGTCCTGCTCGGCTTTCGACCCCACCAGTCCGAAACCGTAGCCCACCAAGGACTTTGTAAGTGCATTTAAACCAAGAAGTTCTGGGTTGAATAGATCCTGACCCAAACCGATGACAAAACCGGCCACAGCCGCCCGTTGCGGCTTGCGCTGGATGGCAAAATACGCCACAAGCAAGAGAATGAAATCGGGAGCGATATCGCCGATCGCTATTTTGGGCGACACCAGCATCTGTAACAGAACAAAAACGAACACGGTGACAATGGCGTGTACGATTCTCATAGTTGAACACCCATTGTGTTGCGCAGTACTGTGGAGTCTTGTTCATCGTACATTATCGCACGCTGCCAGGGTATTTCCTCCGTCACTACGAACACCTCTTCGAGAGACCTGAATTCGATGTGGCTCTTGGCATCGACCCTGAGACTCAGTCCATCGATGTCCGGGATGACCTTCGTAACCACGGCAACTGGAAAGCCCTTGGGGGCGACTCCTCCAAAGCCACTAGTAATCAGCGTATCTCCCACCTGCACATCTTCGACGACGCTAACGTTGTTTAGTTCGAAATACGAATGATCACGCCATTCCAGGACGCCTACTACACGACTTCGCTTGTCAATACAGCTGACTGGACTATTCCTGCTGCTAATAAGCTGCACCCACGCCGAGTGTTCAAACACGTTCGCCACTCGACCGACGTAGCCCTGATGCGATAACACCGGCATACGAGCGCGCAGAGAGTCTGCGCTACCCTTGTCTACGATGAGGATGGTTTGAAAGCGATCGAGATTTCTTCCGATGACTTCGCACGGCACAAGCTTCAGGAATTGCTCCTCTTTGAACGCCGCCATGCGACGTAAACGCTCGCGTTCTACACGGAACTGCGTCAGTCGCTCACGTTCCAGCATCAAGCTTGTAACCATCCTTCGCAGTCTCGCGTTTTCCTTGCGGAGACCGCCGAGGCCTTGCAAATAGTTGACAAACCGCTGCGCCGGAGAGAACACAACGTTTACTGTCGACTGTGCAAAACGGATCTTAGCTGGTTTGGGCAGGGCCAGAAGTGTCAGCGAGAGGAGAATGAGAAGAGCGAGTGTTGTCTTCTCCCTGTGTTTGCGAAAGAGCAGATCAAGTACAGGCATCTTAATCGTGCATGCTGTGCATCAGGATTCTGTCATAGAGATGCACGTTATCGAGGATTCTTCCGGCACCCAGGACGACGCACAGTAACGGATCATCCACAACATTGATCGGCAGGTTCGTCTCCTTTTTGAACAGGTTGTCCAAACCCCTGAGCAACGACCCACCTCCCGTCATCACAATGCCCCTGTCAACAATGTCAGCGGCGAGTTCCGGTGGCGTTTCCTCTAGCGCCTGCTTCAATGCCTCCACAATTTGTGAAATCGGTTCACTCAGAGCCTCACGGATTTCCTCGCTGGTAAGTCTTAGTGTTTTCGGAATGCCGGCAACGAGATCGCGACCCTTGACCTCCATCGTCATTTCCTTATCCAATTTTGCCGCGGTCCCAATCCTCATCTTTATGGTCTCGGCGGTTTGCTCGCCGATGAGAAGGTTGTAGGTCTTCTTCACATACTGGACGATAGCCTCGTCCATCTCATCACCCGCCACACGGATCGAACTGTCGGAGACAATACCGTCGAGGGCTATAACCGCGATCTCGGTGGTACCACCACCGATGTCTATGATCATGTTTCCCGCAGGTTTATCTACTGGCAGTCCAACGCCGATGGCGGCCGCTATCGGCTCACTTATCAAAAATACTTCTCTTGCGCCAGCGTGCTCGGCACTGTCCCTTACCGCTCGCTTCTCGACTTCGGTAATTCCCGAGGGAACTGCGATGACAATTCGTGGCCTTATGAAAAGCTTCTTCTTCTGCGATTTGCGAATGAACTCGCGCAGCATCATCTCGGTGATCTCGAAGTCCGCTATCACACCGTCCTTGAGGGGTCGGATCGCAGCAATATGGTCCGGTGTCTTGCCCAACATCGACTTGGCATCCGCCCCCACGGCGTAGGCCTTACGCGTCGTTTGGTCCACCGCCACCACAGACGGCTCGTTTAACACGATACCGTTGCCTTTTACAAAAACTAGCGTGTTGGCCGTGCCCAGGTCGATGGCAACGTCATTTGACAAAAAATTGGAGAACCAAGAGTTCACTCGGGTCAACATCCTTTCAAAAACTAAAAGGCACCACTCTCTTTTAAGCTTCTGTAACGACCCCAACCGATAATCACGTGATCCAAAAGCTGAATACCCATCAAATCACCACACTTCGCGAAACGCCGGGTGAACTCTACGTCTTCCTGGCTCGGCGTCGGATCCCCCGTGGGATGGTTGTGTACGAGAACGATCGACGCAGCGCTGGCCGAGATGGCCGGCTTAAAAATTTCCCTTGGGTGAACGATCGAGGCGTTGAGCGATCCGATGGAAATGGTCACAACTTTCAGAACCTGATTCTTGGTATTTAAGAGGGCCGCCTTGAAATGTTCCCTGTCAAGATGTGTCATCTCGTGCATAAACATTCGAGCGATATCGCCGGGACCATGGATCGATATCCCCCGCGTACCGGGATTTGTGGCAAATCGCTTACCGATTTCGAAGGCAGCCACCAATTGACATGCACGAACGAAGCCAATTCCGGGAACTTTCTTCAAATCGTCCAGGTTGGCACGGCCCAGCGAAACGATGTCTCCGTATCTTTCCAGTAGCCGAAACGCAAGCCCCAGAGCGCTTGCCTCTCTTGTACCCCTGCCCAAGACAATGGCCAGCAGCTCCTGGAGAGACAATTCACAGGGACCGTTGTGATAAAGCCTCTCGCGAGGCCGGTCCTCTGGCGGGAGCCGCTTGACCGATAAATGGGTTTCCATAGCCACCACCTCACTCCACGACATCCCCAAACCCATTAATGGTCAGGAGGCTAGCACCCAAGGCCTTTTGTAAGCAAGGAATTTTCTCGATTTGCGCCCACAGGCGAGGGATTCTTTACGGCGGTCTGGCATGGATGCTATATTTGTCGGCGATGAGAGAACAGCGGTTGATTGTCCAGAAGTATGGCGGTAGCTCACTGAGTAGCCCGGCGCGCATCCGAGAGATCGCGGGCAGGATTGCCCGGCGTGCGCGGGAGAATACTCGACTCGTCGTTGCGGTATCCGCGATGGGTCAAACGACCGACGACCTGCTTCAGCTCGCCTACGAGATAACCTCACACCCCCCGCAAAGGGAGCTCGATATGCTGCTTACGGTGGGTGAACGCATCTCCATGGCGCTTCTGTCGATGGCCCTCAACTCGGAGGGTTGCCCGGCAATCTCCTTTACCGGCTCGCAGAGTGGTATCGTGACCGACGTTAGCCACACGCGAGCGTTGATCGAGGATATTCGTCCGCAGAGGATCCGTGCCGAGCTCTCGAAGGGCAAGGTGGTCATCGTGGCGGGGTTCCAGGGGGTCAGTCACGAGAGGGAGATCACGACGTTGGGTCGTGGCGGATCTGACACCACAGCCGTGGCGGTGGCCGCGGCTCTGGGAGCCGCACAGTGCGAGATGTACTCGGACTATCCCGGCGTTTTTAGCGCCGATCCGAAATGGATCCCATCCGCCCACGTCATTCCGCACATCGGCTACGACGAGCTGCTCGAACTTGCAGCTCGAGGGGCGAGAGTGATACACTACCGTGCGGCGGAGATCGCGCGCCGTTACAAAGTCCGCCTGAAACTGCTGTCGAGTTTTGACGGCACGTCCTTGGGCACCTTAGTCGACGACAATGTGCCGATGGAAAACGCCAAGGTCACGAGCATTACGTGTAATCCAAGCGTGGCGCTGATTCGATTGCGTGCCACACGAACCGGTCGTACTCTGGCCGGCCTGCTCGAGCAGTTTGGTCGTTCGGAACTGCAGATAATCAACTATTACAAAGAATCATCAACTGACGGAGTGACTGTTTCGATAGTCGTCGATCGAAGCGATGTACAATCGCTCAATGAAATTACCGATCAGTTTCACGGTGAGCGATTGAGGATCGATAAACAGGACGACCTGGCCAGCGTTTCTGTAATCGGAAGTGGTTTCAGTTGCAATTCCAGCACCGTTCTCGATATCGAACGATTGCTGGCAAAATCAAAAGTCCCTGTATCGTGCGTGATGACTTCTTCACTGTCGGTGACGTGCCTCATACCTGAGGCAGCCTGCAAAGAAGCCGTTGATATCCTGCACTCTTCCCTGTTCAACAAAAGTCATGAGTGAGCGCTGCTTGTATCTGGTGGCAACCCGAGCTGACGAATTTGCTCACGGGCGAAGTCGAACCACTGATCATCGGGATATTTCTCGATGAGCCTTTGGTAACAGTGTCCCGCCTTGACCGGGTTCGAGAACATGTGCAAGTAAAGCCCCGCGGCGCGCAGCAGGGCAAACGGAGCCTCGGCGTGTAGAGGGTAGCGTTCCTCAAAATTTTCATAGGCGCTCACCGCGAGTTCTGGTTTGAGATTTCGCTCGAGCCCAAAGGCCAGGTTGAGATGATGATCCGACCCGAGAACAAAACCTGAATATCCCCTGAGCGCCTCTTGGAATAATGACTCGCACTCCCCGCGCTGTTGCTGATCGAGCAACATTTCACAAGCCTTTCTATAGCTCTTCTGTGCACCCTGCTCATTGCCACTAAACACCATGGCCCGCGCCAACGAGGCGTAGACGCGGCCATCCTGTGGACAATACGTCAGATAACGGATAAATGCCCCCTGCGCTGCGTATGGCTCACCTTTTTGCAGATACCTGTGGCCCCGCCTCAGCAAAGACTCGATCTTGCCTTGGCCGTATTGTCCGAAGATGATGGCCAGCAGAAACCCCCACAAGAAGCCGCCGATGTGTGTCACGTGAGCGACTTGCGCTTCCCCACCACCGGTTTGCACGAGCCCACGTACGATTTGCAGAACAAACCACAGCGCAATCGCCAGCACGGCGGGGACTTCTGCGGTTCCGGCGCGGGTATATGCCTGGAGCGGCATGAACGCCCAGTAGGCAATGCGCAGTTTGCTCCTGACAAAGCGGACGCTGAACGCACCCAGAAGTCCGGACACGGCACCCGAGGCGCCAATAATGCCCAGGGTCGAATCGTCCAGGATTTGGATGTTGAACACCCCTTGCAGGTAATTGCCTATCGCCGCGGATGATAGAAACACCACGGCAAAAAGGGCAGGTCCCATCCGGTCCTCGACGTAACGGCCGAACAACACCAAATAGATCACATTGCCGAGCAGGTGGAGATAGCCATAGTGCAGAAACGCTGCTCCCACGGCCGTGACCAGTTCGGGCTCGGCGGGGACGTAGATCAGTCGGTCAAAATCGACATCGACCAACCTCGGCAAATACCGCACTAGGACGAACACCGCTACGCATATCAACGTGTACGCGGCGGTCATCGCGGGAAATCTGCGAAGTTCCGCGTTGATACCCACTGGCACGTAGTAGAAGAAGTACATGTTTATCCGACGGTCAGGCTCGAATCGACAGCGCTAAATACCGATGGGGGAGCAATAATCGGGCCTCAACGGTGGATCAGTGGGGGGGGACAGTTGACCAGGGAGTAGGCGTTGCTACCGTCGCGGGTCGAGCTGCGGCCGCAAAACGACGGGCCCCCCGCATTTGCGGGGGGCCCTTTGCTTTCAACCAGGCGGCTTAGATAACCGTTTGTAAGCTAACGCCGGGGTTGTCTTAGAAACGGTAGGTGCCACTCACACGACCGACCGGAGGATCGAGGTCGCCAACACCGTAGCCGGTCAACCAGTAACCCAGACGGAACGGTATCTCGTGCGAGAACACAGCGTCGATATCCCACTCACCCACGTGGAATCCAGCGCCGAGGGACCAATCGAAATCGCCGCCTTCGAAGGACGGGGCTGTGGAGATGGACTCGTCACCGGCGAAATCCGTATCTTCGATTTTACGCATCGTCTTGGTTGCACCCACGCGGGTCGTCAGCCACGAGGTGACATCCGACTCGAGCGCCACAAAGAACTTCGGTAGATGCGTCACTTTGATCTCGTTTTGATCGCCGGGAGCCACCTTTGATGGCTCGAGGGTAACGAACTCGATCTCGGTCGCAAAGATCAGCATGTTGTTGGTATTCACATCGAAGTTCAGGCTCGCACCCGCCTGAAAATCGCTGCTCTTGAGACCCGATGTAGCCGCGAGGTCCTCGTACGCGAGATCAAAGGCGCGCCATCCGAGAAATGGCACAACGGTCACGTCGTCGCGCACTTCCCAAAAGAGGCGGGCCGCGAGATCCCAGGCCTTGCCGTTATCGAAACCACCCAGGCTGTCGCCACCGGCGAAACCAAAAGTGGCCGCGGCGTCGACGTACGCGTCCTCACCCACATCGAAGCGGGCACCGCCACCGATGGTGGTGTAATTAATGTCGTTCGTGCCACCGGCCGTCGTCTCAAAGCTGGCGTCCGAGCGCGTAAAATTGATGCCGTACGACACCACGTCCTCGATCTCATTTCCCCAGCTAAAAACGAACTTGGTGGTTGGCGTCGAGTTGGTTCCCTCGGTACCGATCCCGGCCAACGGATTAAAATTGTAGAAGCTCATGTCTTCGACCGAGTTGTAAAGAAGGAACACGGCCCATGTTCCCAACCAGTGGTCTTCGCCCCACGAATGGGTGAATCCCAGCGCCTGGTATTCGGTGAACAGGTCGCCGTTACCCGACGGGCCGATGGTTCCGGTCGCCTGACCTGCCTCCGCCATTACCATGTTGGTGTATGAGGGTAGCGTGCCGTACCACCGGAAGATATTAGAATCGTCGTTGATATAGTTGGACGTGCCGGCGAGCGCGATGACGCGGCTCGTGGTGGCAAAGGATGCCGACGCCAACGAAACAACGACGAGCGAGAGAATAAGCATTTTGCTTATCTTTGACATCTGAAACCTCCTGACTGAAAGGAACTAAGGATTGTCAAACGGTCGTGACCGACAACCCCATTCCACAAGAGCCTTGTCTAAAAAGGAAACTACAACTCCACAAACGTTGTCTGGGCAAGACTGATGTTCACAAACTCAAAGCACCGACTCGATTCGATGCGACTGCGTGGCATCACCTCCTTACGAAAATGGGCCTCGTAATTATCAATTCATCAGCTTGAAGATATATGTATCGTAAAAACTCATGCCATCCGCGTACGCGGACCGCACTCCCCCCGGCTTGACAGAGGGTTTCAACGGGCGATGCTATAAACGACGAAAAGTCTTGTCAATCCCTTTTTTGACTTTATCGAGAAATGTTTCACAAACACGAGGGGGGCGAAACGAGTTTTTCCCCGTCCGTATGGGAAAACTATCTATCTGCCCCATAAAGAGTTACTCAGAAAGAGGGTCACGTGTCAGCCGCCAAGCCCGGAAAAGGTTGGGCTCAAACAGGGGATGCCGGGGGTCCAGCGCCCCCACGCGGACCTGGCCGTGGGCGTGGAGGAACAAGCTGTCATACAGGTACATCGCCACGTGTGAAATGGCCTTTTCGTTCTTGCCAAAGAACAACAGATCGCCGGTATCGAGGCTCTCGATCGAATGGCTGGGCTTGGGCCGCCCGTGGCGGCTTTGCATATCCGAGTCACGCGGGATGAGCACACCGTGCAACTGGAATACCCTCTGCATCAGCCCGGAGCAGTCGAACCCCTTGGGTGTCGTCCCTCCCCACAAATATGGGATCCCAAGAAAACGCATGCCGGTGGCTGCCAGGCGGTCCCTGGACAGGCCACGCCGCACTGGCATCCGCATGATGCCCCGTCCCTTGGTGAAGCCCTCGCGCCCGTCGGCGAAGCTCACCCGGCGCCAGCCCCGTTTGCCGCATGGCGAGGCGGTCAGTAATGTGCCCACCACCGCGTCACCGATCGGTTGTGACCATTCATCCGCTTTTTCAAAAACCTGAATCACGTTAGCGAGCACGCGATGCTGGGCCCGGGACTGAAAATCGCGCAACTCGTTGTGAGAAAATAGCTTGAGGTGCCAGCTTCGTATCCAGCCGATGTAACCGTCGTTCAGGCGCACCAGATACCACTCACCTTCTTCCTTCAACGGGGTCACGGCCTCCCCGCAGATGCACTGAGTGAGTAGCTCGGCCGCGTGCGCTGGGTTCTTGCGGACGTCGATCACACTGCTCGCCGCGATAAAGACCTCGGGCAAGTGGCTTTTCTCATCGGGAAGTAACAGATACCTCATTCGATCCGCTTCCCTGCCCCAACGATCGCTTATGCGCCGCCTTACTTGATCACCGACCTCCGAGTCGCTGCACTCGAAGACGATGCGATCTCCATCCGGGGCCCCTGGATAGACGGAGGTGTAACAGGTCCTGCCATCGCGCAGGTGCTCTCCAAGAACCTGAGAAACCAAGGCGTGTACTTCGCTAACTGGTATAGGATCCATGATCAAACGCTTAACCGCGAGGTCCCGTATTGGCCAGCTTCGGGTCGAGCACGTCGCGGAATGCGTCACCCAACAGATTGAAACCAAGGACGGCGAGCGTGATACCGATCCCAGGCGCCAGGCTCAGCCACGGCGCGCCACGGAGGTAGTCCAAACCGGAGCTAATCATAGAGCCCCAGCTGGGCAAAGGCGGTTGAGCGCCAAGACCGAGGAAACTCATCGACGACTCTGCCATGATTCCCATACCCAGGCCCATCGAGAACACGATGATCAATTGTGACAGGCAGTTGGGCAGGAGATGGCGGAAAAGGATGCCGCCATGACGGCCGCCCAGCGAGGTCACCGCCATGACGAACTCGCGCTCTTTGATGGACAGTACCTGCGCGCGAATGATGCGTGCCACGCCCGCCCACCCCACGACGCCCAGCGAAATAATAAGCGCCCCCTGGCTGGGTCCCACGGCGGCAATCACCGCAATGAGAAGAAGAAGGGCCGGATAGGCCAGCGTGATATCCGCTAGTCGCATAATCAGGTTATCCCACCTGCCCGAGAAGTAGCCGGCGACGAGACCGAGTAGCGTGCCCAATACGATCGACAGCAGCCGAGAGAGTACGCTCACCTGCATCGAGATCCGTGCGCCAAAGATCAGCCGGCTCATGACATCACGACCAAACACATCGGTGCCCATCGGGTGGGCACCACTCGGTGGCTGCAGCGCTTCCTCCATGTTGATCGCATACGGATCGTATGGCGCAATCACAGGTGCAACCAGCGCACACAACAGCACGATGGCGACGATCACCGCGCCTAGCATCCCGCTCTTCTGTGCGAGTACTTGTCTCAGCATCTTAAGGACCCGACGCCGTCCGTCTTTGCAATTTGATTCGTGGATCGATCCACGCGTAGAGAAGATCAACCGCAAGATTGACGGTCATGAAAACCACAGCCATGAAGAATACCGCTCCCTGGATGGTGGGGATGTCCCGCTTGAGGATGGCGTCCAATGTGAATCTTCCCAACCCCGGCCAGGCGAAGATTGATTCTGTTAGAACCGCGCCACTCAGATAACTTCCAAAATCGGTGCCAACCACCGTGATGATCGGGAGCAGCGCGTTCCTCAGAGCGTGAGCAAAGAGCATTCTACTCTCGGACACGCCTTTGGCTCTTGCCGTTTGAATGTAGTGCTCCCTCACCACATCGAGCATGCTCGATCTGGTGATCCTGGCAACATAGGCTGTCGACGCCTGCGCTAGCGTGAACGACGGCAGTATCAGGTGTTTGATGCTCCCACCACCGTATCCAGACGCCGGTAGCAACCCCAGCTTCATCGAGAACAGATAAATCAGGAGTACCCCTAGCCAGAAAACGGGCATGGAAATGCCAACGATCGTGGTCCCCATCGTCAAATAATCGAACGGCGTTCTCCATTTCCAGGCGGCAAGAACACCCACACTTACCCCAATGACGACGGAGATAATCATCGCACACAGAGCCAGGCGAAAAGTAAACGGAAAACGCTTTTGGACAGATTCCCACACCGGTTCCCCGGTGACGTAGGACACACCGAAATCCAGGCGAGCCAAGCCCGCTATAAAATAGCCGTATTGCACGACGAGAGGTTCGTCGAGGTGCATCTCCTTGCGCAATCGATCGATGGTCTCCTGATCGTAGCGCTCGCCAACCATGCTCAGAACTGGATCCCCAGGAAGCACATAGACTAGGAAGAACGTGACCGTCGCCACGCCGATTAGAATGGGAACAAAAAGCAGAAGACGTTTAAGGAGGTAGCTCAACACCTCGGTTAACGAATCCCTTTCGGAGATTTGTAGGCCGTTGACAGGTCTTCACCCAGATATAGAACAGGAAAAACGTACCCCTGAACCTGAGGAGAGACGACGACGAATGTCGTGGGGAAATACAGATAGATCCAGGGCGCCTGATCGTAAACCAGACTGTCTATCATCGCATACATCTTCTCACCGTGGGAACGATCTTGGACCCGCTGCGCTTCCTCGATCAACTCGTCGACGCGAGCGTCTTCAAAAAACGCCCGGTTGCCGCCCCCACCGGTATTGGACGAATGAAATAACGGAAAAAGAAAGTTTTCCGCATCGGGATAATCCGCGTACCAGTCCAGAAAGAACGCATCCACACGACCCTGGCTCACCGCTTCCTTGAATGCGCTCCACTCGCGTTTTACTATGCGCACCTGTACATCAACCGTCTGCAGATACCCCTGGATCGCCTCGACCAGCCGGTTGCCCTCCGGACTCTCGCGCTGCCAAATCTCCATGGCGAAACCTTCCGGGTACCCAGCTTGCGCGAGCAAGCGCGAAGCGGCCGCCGGGTCATAGGGATACGCTGAACGTTCCGCAAAGCCACCAAGCGACGGAGGAATGGCACCGGCGGCCCGAGCGGCCTTGCCCTCGCTAAGCACCTCTATGATGCGATCGACATCGACCGCCATGTTGAGCGCTTTTCTGACACGCACGTCTCTGAGCGGCCCACGGGTGTTGTTTAGCCCAATATACAGAACTCGAAGCTCGGGACGCGATTGTATCCGCTGCGCAAACGAGGCGTCGCTGAGAAACCTGTCCAACTCCGCCAGCGGAATCTCCAGTATGTCGAGCGAACCCACTTCGAAATCGGCAATTCTCGTAAACGCTTGCGGGACAATACGAAATCGGACTTGTCTCAGCAGAGGTTGCGCGCCGGCGTAATACGTATTGCGCTCGAGGAGCAGAAAATCCCCCCGCTCCCATTGCGCCAACACCCACGGGCCGGAACCCATCGGTTTGGCCGCAAAAGCCTCCTCGTCGCTGGCCACTTCTTGTGGCACTACGCACGCCGCTGGCATGGCCAGCATCTGAATAAAGGGTCTAAACGGCTGTTCGAGCTCGATGACCAGCGTTGAGTCGTCCACTGCCCGCAGACCACGGACAACGCCGGCGCGTCCTGCGGAGTAATCTTTTGCACCTCTTATGCGATCGAGCACCCACCGCCTCGACGATCGGCTCTGTGGTGCAAGGACCCTTTGCAGGCTCCACACGACGTCTCGCGAGACGACTCGTCGTCCGTTCGAGAATCTCGCTTTGGAATCGAGTCGAAACTCGTAGGTGCGCCCGTCGCTCGATATCGTCCATGATGACGCCACATCGGGCACAATGTCTCCACTGGGAGAAAAACGGACCAGGCCCTGAAAAATCATGGTGCATATCTGGCCCTCGGCCACGTCGATGACATGGGCGGGATCGAGCTTGTTGGGCGAAGTCTCGAGGGCAAGGGTGAGACTATCGTCATGCGTAGGACCTTCGGAGCATCCAATCGCGAATGCGACGCTGATCACATAGACGATGAGTTTCTTCAAAACGTGCTCGAGTTGGAAAGTATGTACTCGCCCAAACCGAAGCGATCATAGAAGACAAACGTCAGATTGTCTTCGTAGTAGCGCCAGATCAGATACTGCCCCTGGACATAGGGGTCACTTCGCACGTCGATTTCATCTGGCTCACCGTACCTGATGTATATCTTGCCGCGGTCGCTCCTCCAGCCTGGTTCGCTGGTAGCAAAGTTTTCGTTGGCGTAACGCACTCGCCGCCAATGCTCCTCGAGAGTCTCGTTTTCTTCTGTTCTGGGTGTTGGATCTCGGCCCTTCCAAAACAGCAGCCACAGGGCGGCTCTGTCCGCTTCTGAGGCTTCCTCAAACCGCTTTATTTCGTCTTCACTCGCGATCAGAGACAGAATGGAGATCGTCACGTCGAAGTGTCTGCTGAGCATCGCGCGGGTGAATTCTACATCAAAGGGAAGCGTCGCGACAGATTCCCGTAGTGGCTCGGCCAAGGATGCCTTGATGTTAAATACATACCGACCAGGGCTCCACTCGTCGACATTGAAAGACACGACGAACTGATCTTCCGCCCCCATAAGCCTTACCGTTCGCCTGCCGTAAAGCACCTGCGAATTGTCCCTACCTACCACCTCGTAGGTCAGCACGCAACGGATAGAGTCCTGTAAAACATCCTCCAGGTAAAGATCGAATTCCAGCCCGGGTTGCCCGTCCAACGCGGCAAACGTAGCGTGATCCTTCTGTTCTACATAGATTCTCTCTTCTTGACCGATCCTGCGCAGGACGCGGCCAGCACGCGACGTGTCTACGGCGGCGGCAAAAAACCTCGGCTTGCTCACACCGATCCCCGATCGCATGATATCGGGCACGGTAACGGCTGTCTCCCGCGAAAAAACCAAATGTGTGTTAGCTACCCTGGCCGTCGATCGGACGACGTAATCCCCAGGAGAAAGCGCAAACTGTCGTGAGAGGGTCGACGAGTTTTTGTGTGAGCGCGTTTCTTCGTAGCCTGACACAACCACCGTCTTACGCAGAACGGCCGAGTCCACCATTCTCTTGCCCGACCCGTCGAACACTCGTACATAGACTCGATACTTAGCCTCGAAGTGATCGCCCTTTCTCAAGAATACTAAATTCGAATGCGGCAAGTGAGTGCTTACCTTGACCGAGGGCTGGCGGTCCTCGTTCATCAGGGCACGTGCATAAAGCGAGAACCCACCTCGCTGCTGCGCCTGGGAAGACGACATGGGCATCACGACCAGCGCGAGGATCGTTGCAGAACAAATAGTCATTGACATTCGTGACAACAATACACCACCCGTTTCATGAATCTAATATGCCGTGATGGACGCCGGCAAGCGCTATCCGGTCTATTCGAAACTCAAAGCCTCGATCGGATCAAGCCGCGCTGCCCGGCGCGCGGGGTATATGCCAAAGACTATCCCGATTAGACCGGAGAAGAAAATGGCTATAATCGTCCACAGGAGCGAAAACTGGAAGGGGAAGTGGATCTGGATCGAAATGCCGTAGGCGGCAAGAAGTCCGAATACCGTGCCGACGACTCCTCCAATGCCGGTCAGCGTGGCGGACTCCATCAAAAACTGCTGGATTATGTCCCGCTTGTTGGCTCCCAGCGCCATACGTATACCGATTTCCCGCGTGCGCTCGGCGACCGAAATCAACATAACGTTCATTACGCCGATCCCACCAACCAACAACCCTATAGACGCGATAACAACCAGAACAGCGCTGATCGCGAGCGTCACTCTACCCACGATTTCGAGAAACGCCGTGCTGGTCGTTATATGAAAATCATTATCGTCCCCGGGGCCGAGGCTTCTCTGCACCCGTAGAACATTGGTCATCTGTTGCTCTGCCGTCTCGAGCGTGTAGCCATCCCTGACATTAGCCGCTATAGAGGGGTCGTCCCGCCTGGTCTGAAAATCCTTGTGATAAGCGGTATAGGGAATGATCGCGAAGTTGTTTGAGATCGAACCAAGAAAATGTTCACGATTGGCAAAGGTTCCTACAACCCGGTAACGATGGTTCTCGATGTCCACATACTTGCCAATCGGATTCTCCTTCAAAAACAGATCCTTCGCGGGACCGTAACCAATCATCACCACTCGTTCTCTACGAGCCACCTCTATATCAGTGATGTGTCTGCCGTGCTCGATGGGGAGCGTAAAAATATCGGCAAAACTGGGACTGGCACCGTCCAGCTCCAGAGGTGGAGTGTGGCGATCCTTGTAATAGAGAACAAAGGTAGCCTGGTTCTGCGTCACAAAGTAACACACTTGATCGAGCGCCGGACAACGTTCGCGTATCACGTCGGCGTCTCGCGGGGTGAACTTCTCTCGCCTGGCAAGCTCTTCATCAGTTCCGTCATCAATGACAAAAATATCCAATCGTGTCGCAAACAAATAAGGCTTGCTAGACGACTCGAGATCATCATTTATCTTACTCACCAGGCCCGTCATCACGGTAACCATGGCGAGAATCGTCATGATCCCTATGGCAACACCAACAATAAGCAATGCGGATCGCATACGATGGGCACGTATGATCTCGATCGCTTGGTGTACGTTTTCACGCCACAGATCCCGACCCGATTCGCGTTTCACATTCATCGATGTTCTCTCCCGCCACTATCTCTCGTGTCGCAGGGCATCTACTGGATTTAACATCGCTGCCCTGACGGCAGGATACGTACCAAAAATCAGACCCACGGCTATCGTAACGGTAAACGCGATCAGGACAATGACGGCATCGAATGAGTATGGAATCGGCGTCAATACTGACACCGACAGAGCGATGAACATTCCGATCAACATCCCAAAGAGACCTCCAAAAAAAGACAATGTGGAAGATTCAACCAGAAATTGCCACACAATGTCGATGCGTCTGGCACCAAGCGCCTTGCGGATCCCTACCTCCCTGGTTCGTTCGGTCACGGCGACCAGCATAGTATTCATGAGGACGATGCCACCAACCACCATTGAAATGCTCACCAAGACGAACAATGCCAGCATGATCCCACCGCTGATCTGTTTCCATAGCGACACCAACTGCGCACTGGTCGAAATATAGAAGTCATCCTCGTCGGCCGGTCTCAGGTGATGGCGAATGCGCATTGCCACTCGAGCCTCTTCGACGGCTTCGGACAATTGGTCCACATTCTTGGTTCTAACACGAATATCCACCGACTCTCCCCCACCGAACACCTTCTGGTAAGCCCCGATTGGTACAAGGACAAACCGATCCTGGCTCTGCCCGAGGATCGATCCCTTTTCTTCCGCCACACCAACGACTTCGAAGTGCCGCGCCCCGAGTTTGATGGTCGCACCGATCGGCTCCCTGGGCTTAATGAGCTTTGTGTAGATTTCCCAACCTACGATTACGATCGGCGCGTTGGTCTGCACATCGAGACGAACTAGGTGCCGGCCGGCATAAAGATCGATGTTATCGATAAACGGATAGTACTCGTCTTGGCCCTTTATCTGGCAGCCCCGAACCCGTTTGTCGAGAAAGGCCACGTTTGATCTGGTTGTTATCGAAACGCTCACGTATTGCGGCGTGTGCAGCGATGAACGAAGTGCCTCGACGTCGCTCCTGCGGATGGGCGGGTTGTGCTTGAGAGCCCTCAGAAAGCGGTCAAAATCGGTTATCGCTTCCAAGGTGTTGAACCGCTGGATCTTGAGGACATTGCTGCCTTCCTCGGCCACTGTCTCGCGGGCGTAATTATCGATACCGCGTAGAAGAGATGCGACCGCGATTACCGACATGATGCCGACGATGTTGCCCAGAAGTGTGAGGAAAGTGCGAAGTTTGTTGGTGGCAAGAGCAGTGTACGCGATCTTCATACCTTCGAGGATTAGCCTCATTATTCACGCTCAAGATGTAGGCTGCTGCGAGACCTTCACCGGGTCGCCATGCTTCAACTCGTTGATGGCTTTGAATGGCCCGCTGACTACCATTTCACCCTCGCTCAGACCATGTGTTACGTGAAAATAGTCGCTCCCCGCGATACCGACCACGATGGGGCGATAACTGACCACGCCGTTCTCGACCACAAAGACCCCTTCAACGTCCTTTTTCTCGTCGGCTGGACCAGCCTGCGACAATGTATCTGCGTTGTCTTCTTGGCCACCGACATCGATCCCCTCGAGTTCGCTACGCTGACGAACGGTCAGGCACTGTATCGGTATCGACAGAGCATCTTTCTCCTCCGCCACACCTATGTCCGCACTGGCCGACAATCCCGGCCGGACATTTGGAATAGAATCTTGTACTGATATGACCACCTTGAAATCAACCGACGATTGGCCGAGACCGATCTGAGAACGGATGGCGCTATTGCCCACTTCAGTCACGACACCCGCAAAAGTGCGGTTGGGGTAGGCGTCCAGCATGACGGCTGCTTGCTGGCCGACCCTGACGAAAACAACTTCAGTCTCATCCACCTCCACCTCCGTCTCGATCTCTGACAGATCCGCGATTGTCAGCAGCACGGTCCCGGGGTTGTTCAACGTTCCCATGATCGCGTTTTCACCTTCCTCGACGTTGAGACTGGTGATGACCCCGGAGATGCCCGCCGTGATGCGAACCTCGGCCAGATCATGGGCAGCCTTGTTCAACGTGGCGCGGTGCTGAACAAGTATCTCCTGGGCGGACTTGCCACGCGCCTGGGCGGCTTGCAGAGCGAGCTCGGCATTCCGCAGCTCTTCATCGGAAACGACTTTACGATCGTGTAGTGCCTTGGCACGATCGTAATCGTACTCAGCCTTTCTTACGTTAGCTTGCTGCATTTCGACTTCAGCTCGAGCGGACCGGATCGATGCGTTGAGCTGATCGACGGCAACTTGATAATCTGTTGGGTCGATCTGCAACAAGAAATCGCCCCGCTTGACGCGATCTCCCTCCCTGACCGCTACCCGCGTCACTTTTCCGATCGCCGATGCGCTTACATCTACCTGCCGCTTGGCCTGAATCCACCCCGAAGCGGTCACCAACTTGTTGATGGCACGACGCTTCACCCCGGTGACATCCACCTCGACCTTGGAGCCCTCCCTGCGTAGGTTTAACACGACAAGAACCGCGATCACGACGATCACACCTGCCACAATCAATCCCTTTTTCACGACATCCTCCTACACCAGGTGACTTTTCTCCACCTGTTCGTCTGATTGCACCTTGCCATCAAGTAGCCTCACAACCCGTTTGCCATAACGGGCGATCTCATCCTCGTGAGTAACCACGATGAGCGTGTTGCCCTGTTCGCGAAGCTTGCCAAAGACCTCCATGATCTCTGCCGATGTCCTACTATCTAAATTGCCCGTGGGTTCGTCCGCTAATATCAGTGACGGATCGTTGACCAACGCGCGAGCTATAGCAACACGCTGTCGCTGTCCACCCGACAGCTCGGCGGGTCGATGATCGGCGCGATCCTCCAGTCCTACCGACCGCAGCGCCTTCCAAACCCGCTCTTTTCGATCGCGGGAGCGGATACCACTGTATATCAATGGCAGCTCGACATTCTTAAAAGTAGTCGCTCGCGGCAGAAGGTTGAATGTCTGAAACACAAACCCGATCTCCCTGTTTCGAATGTGGGCAAGGTCGCGGTCGGAAAGCTGGGTGACGTCTCTCCCGTTGAGCTCATAAGTGCCTGATGTAGGAGTATCCAGACAACCGATGATGTTCATGAACGTGGTCTTACCCGACCCCGACGGACCCATGAGGGCCAGATAGTCGTTCGCCTCAACATCGAGATCGATACCGTCCACGGCTCGAATGGTCTGACCACCCATGTCAAAAAACTTGCAAATGTCTTTCATATGTATGAGCATGAGACCGTCGCCGGTTGCCGTTCTGTTCAAAGTCTGTTAGAGGCACATCGATCAGTCAACCGATACCGATCGCCCGCTTGCTCTTAGAAGGTCTGCCTTGGCGGTCAAATAGTCGCATTTTGCCCTGACCAGCGACGATCTCGCCTCGGTCAGCGAGACCTGTGCATCGATTGTCTCCAAGATAGTCCCGGCTCCCACCCGGTAACGCTCCTCGGCCAGCCTCAAGTTTTCCTCAGCCTGCTTCATCGTTTCCTCCGACACTCGCATCCGTTCGTCTGCCTCCTTGATAGTCAGGTGTATGGTTTTCACTTCGAGGATCGCGTCCAGCTTGGCCTGCTGCAACATGTACTCGGAAATGCGGCTTCGTGCCTTGGCGTCGATAATCGAAGACTTTGTGGCGAAGCGGTCAAAAATATTGAAGTTCATCGCCACTCCGAATCCCCAGCCATACTCCTCATCAAAGATGGCGCCGAGGTCGGTGAATTCACGGTCATTCCAAGAGTACTGAAAAGAGCCGCTAAAAGTCGGCCAGCGTCTGTTTTCTGCCGCCGTAATGGCATCTCTGGATGCTGTGACTCGTTTACGATTGGCGAGCAGATCGGAACGATGATCCAACATGTATTCGATTTCGCTCTCGAGATCAGGGTCCACTTTTGTGATCGCCAGCGAAGAATCCACATCAAAACTTCTATTCAACGGGAAATTGAGGAGCGAGGCAAGAGTGGCGTGCGAGATCTCTTGGTTATTGCGGGCGGTGATCAGGGACAATTGCGTGTTACCAAGACGTACTCTGGCCTGCAGAACGTCAGCGCGCGTATTTGATCCGATCGCGAAGAACGCCTCAACCTGTTCCAGGTTTCTCTGTGCTGCGCCCACACTCTCCTGTGCCACACGCGTGAGGTATTTGTCTCGAACCAGGTTGTAGTACGCGCGGATCGCCCGTGCCGTAATGATGTCCTTTTGATACTGCAGATCGTGCTGCGCCGCTTCCGCCGTACGCTTGGCACTGCTCAGCGACTTCACGTTGACACCCCAGTCGAACAGGGTAACGCCCGAGTTTAGGGAGAAGGAGTAGCTCTCGTAGTCAAACCCCGACGGTTGGACGAAACGCCCCTGCGAGTCGAACTGAACGGACCCCGTCGGCCCAATAAACGAATGGCCCCCGTACCCGGTTAGCGCCAGGTTGGGTAAGAACCGCCCGTAATTGTTCAACACACTTTGTCTCGCCGTTTGCAACTGCTCGCGACTCGTGCCGACGACGGTCGATTGATTGGTGGCGATTGTGATCGCTTCTTCGAGCGAGACAATATCGGATTGGGCGTAGCTCTGCCCCCAAAACGCCATCCCCAGGAAAACGAATGACAAAAGCACCCGGCCTTTTTTCATGACGCACCTTCCAGAGATTTGAGACGGAGAATCACAACTGCACATGCAGGAGAACTTACGAAAAGCCACTAAATTTGTTGCAATTATAGCCCTTCGATCATTGGCCTGGAAGCAAAAACCGGTCTGACCGCATGTCTGAAGCCACTCTCTCGGGCCCCATGGGGAGAAGTCCGACACAGCGCACCGCAACATCAAGACTACAGCCCGGCTCGCGTCCCAAATTGTCGGGTACAGGGTTGTTCTTGGAGGGAAAGGGGGAAGGAGTTAGCCCACGAGCGCGATTTGCCCGCCACGCGTGCGTGACCCCAGACGATGATACTGCGGTGGGTGCTGGCCGGAACCTGTCAGTTCAAGCGAAAGTGAAACGGAATCATCACGTGCGCCTTGACCGGAGTTGTCCGTTGCTTTGCAGGGTTAAAGCGACACTTCTTGGCTGCCGCCAGCGCGGCCTTTTCCATCGCAGGCGTGACATCGGAACTGACCACAGATACGCTGGACACTTTGCCATCCTCCATGACCAGAACTTTCACACGCACCGTTCCCTCGATACCAGCTTCACGAGCCAACTCGGGGTAGACGGGCACTTCGAAATGCTTGAGTGTCGGGGGCTCGTCGAAAGCCAGAAACACACCCTGGTCGCCGCCCCCCGGGGGTGGCGGGGGTGGCATTTCATCAAAATCATCGAACGTCGTTTCGGGCAGGTCCTCGGTATCGGCATCCTCATCATCGGCGGCCTCGACGGGCACCTGCGGCATGGCGATTTCTTTGGGAGGTGGTGGGATCTCGATGTTGTCCGGGACGTCTATAACCTCGAACTGTTCTTCTTTGAGCCGGTATGGTTTGAACGTAAACGGTGGCGATAGAACAAAAACAAGGACGTGGAATACCACGGCACCGAGGAGCGCATTGCGGACATATCTGGGGTACTTGGCCTTGAACGCCTTGTTTGCGCTTGTCTGGATGACGATCGACATACGTTAGCGCCCGCCTCCGGCCGTCTCCGGGTCACTCGTGAACGATACACGGACCGCGTTGGCATCCTTCAACTGTTCCATCACATCATGTACGATGCCACTGGGCGTTCGATGGTCCGCGTTGAAGGCCACGATGAGTAACGGGTTCTCCGTGATTGCGTTCTTCATAATGTCGGCTACCTGCCCAACCTGGACCAGCTTGTCTTGGATCGATATATCACCGCTGGCGTTGATCCAAACCCGCATAACTCGTTCTCGCTTCTGTTTAGCCGCCGTCTCCGCTCTCGGTAAGGTCACGGTTAGGCCATCTTCCAGCTTGAATATAGTGGTGACCATGAAGAAAATCAACAGCA
>JAOTUR010000186.1 GCA_029863805.1 Candidatus Krumholzibacteriia bacterium
GTCCTCGGTTACGATTTGCTGGTCCAGGTGGAGTAGGGTATAGTCACTCCGCACAGCTATCAATGAAAGAGGAGGATCCGATGTTCTGGGAGATTTTGTTCGTGCTTTTCTTGGTGGCGGCAAATGGGTTTTTTGTCGCCGCTGAGTTCGCGCTTGTCAAAATACGCCTGAGTGAGCTGAAGGCAAGCGCCGACGCGGGTAGTCGTTCTGCGCGGCTCGTCGAAGACATCGTCGGGCGCCTCGATGCCTACCTTTCCGCGTGTCAGCTGGGCATTACGCTCGCGAGTCTCGGCCTCGGTTGGGTCGGTGAGCCGCTTGTTGCCGCCATGCTGGAGCCGCTATTCCACAAGCTTGGGATCCCCGTAGAGAAAACACACTATATCGCGTTGCCGCTGGCGTTCGCAACAATCACGTTCTTGCACATTACGGCGGGCGAACAGGTGCCCAAGATCCTGGCAATCCGTAAGTACCAACCGACATCGTTCGTCGTCTCGCTACCGCTGGCTATCTTTTACAAGGTCTTCAGACCGTTCATATGGATTCTCAATTCGTCCAGCAACCTAATGCTGCGCGCCATCGGTATTCGGATGCTGTCCGATCACGGTACCTCGACGAGCGAAGACGAATTACGGCTCATCCTCCTGGAGTCCGCCCAGAGCGGCCATGTATCCGTTCGTGAACGCCTCATTATGGAAAACGTTCTCGATCTCGAGGATAAATCCGCGCGCAGCGCGATGCTGCCACGAAACCAAATCGAGATCATCGATCGTACTGACCCTATCGAGACGCAGCTGCAAACGTTATCGAAAACGGGGCACACCCGGCTCCCCTTGTGTGACGAGGATCTCGAGCACGTCGTCGGTATCGTTCACATCAAGGACATATTCGGCAAATTAGCTGCCCGTGGGAGTATCGATGACCTGACGCCGCTCGCGCGCCCAGCCACGTTCTTTCCCGAAAACATGCCGTTGGACCGGCTCTTGCGCGAGTTACAGCGAACGAGCGTCATGATGGGGCTACTGGTGGATGAATACGGAGTTGTATCCGGTCTTATCACATTGGAAAACGTCATCGAGGAGCTCGTGGGACCGATCCAGGATGAGTTCGACAGCGAGACACCGCTGATTGTGCAAAAGGGAACGGACACATACGAGGTCGATGCGACGTGTCCTATCGACGAGGTCAGAAAACGGATTGCGCTGCAGTTACCGGAACTCGAAGCCGACACCATCGGCGGCGCGGTGATCGAGATGCTGGGGAGTATTCCTAAGCCGGCCGAGGAGCTTACGGTTGCGCGTCACAAGATCACGGTTATCGAGACCAGCCCCCGGCACATAATCAAGTTGCTAATAGCAAAAACCGGCCCCCCCAAGGAAGCCAAGGAAGAGAAGGAAGGTGACCGCTGAAGGCATTGATTTGAACGGTGCCCAAGCACCAAGAACTCGGAAACGAAACAAGCATTTGACATAGATTCGTGACATAATTGTACGAAAACGAAGGGCCTTCGGTGACAACACCAAAGGCCCTTACTCAAGACACTGGCCAGGCTCTCGTACAGTCTCAATCAAACAAGTTGAAGCTGAACACGGCACCGGCGCTATATGTCACGAAGTTTGTGTCCACGTCACTTCCATCAAATTTGACCTGGTGGTATATCACGTCGATGTAGAGTGAGGAATTCGATTCCCCGCTGATCAAGAACCCTCCGCCGATTCCAAAGCCAGGATCGGTGTTTTCTGCGCTGGCCTCACCGAGGGGACCGGAGACTTTCGCGACGCCGCGGTAGCTACCGACGACACCCTTTCCGTATAAGTTGTGTCGTCCGGCGGGAAGTAGCACTTTCGCCGTAGCTGCATACTGATGTATGGAAGTGGTCACATCATAGCTGACGCCTAACGACTGACTAACTTCGTCCGTTGCTTGGTTACGATTGAAAGTGAACTCAGCACCGACAGCAAGGAAACGTGAAAGCCGATACCCAATGCCCGTTGTGAATGCCCACCCCGTTTTAGCTGCATCAGAATAGTCCCCCAGTGGCGAATTGACACCGCCACCCAGTGTGAATTCCGCCTGCCCATGTGCGTTCTCCACGACCATCGGCGTGAAGACGAACGCAACCATAGCCACAACAGTCGCTACATACTTCATGACACTGCCTCCAGGTTGTGAGTTGACATTTCCAGGAGGTAGTTTGCAAGTGGTGTGCCAGTTGGAACCACGGCGTCTTCCGACTTCACCCGGATGCCGGACTTTACATCAGAATAAGGAAGTGGATCGAAGCCGAAGAAAAATCGCAGATTCAGGGCGGGCGGGCCGCACACATCTCCGTCTGACCGGCCGCACAGCCGGGGCATGACTATCGCTTGAACTTGCTCGTTCCGTCGATAGTCAGGGAACTCACACGCCCATCCTCATCATGCTCAAAGTAGACCGTGTGCCTGTCGTTGTCGGAGACCCAGCCACTATCTTCGTTCGCGGGACTTAGGGAGGATGTCTTTCTCTCGAGCGGGTGGTGCATCCGAAGGCGGCCTCGCCTATAATTAATTGTAAACTCAGCTTTGGCTGCAGCCGACAGATATTTCCCGAGATAGGGCCTGAACTCATCCGGTACGTTGTCATCTATGGTATCCGGCTCGGACTGCTTCGGTAACCGGTGAATCTCGTGCAAATGCACCTCGACCACCTCACCCGCATCGTTCTTCTCGAAAGTGAGATACACGTGCCTGGCTAGCTTGCACTGCCAGCGGCCTCTTTCGTCGGGGTCATCGAACGCCAGCGCCACATTGTCGGGTATATCGAGCACCAGACTTCCGTCCTGCACAAGAACTTCACAGGCCTTCGGCATTCCGGGATGCCTGTACTCACCCACATAAGCCGCATACTTGGCGGCCGCGTCCTCAGCTGTCTCCGCCGTCACCCCAGCGACCCTGTAGTCGAGGATCTCGAACTCCTTGGAGTTGGCCCACGCCGCGAAAGACTCAAAGAGTCCCAAACGGATGTGCCCGGAATCGACGAAATCGATCTCGGGGCCGGTAGCGTCCACGGGTACCCAACCCACCGACCCCATGTAGATTTCATTCCATCCGTGCTGTCCGAACATGCCACCCTGCTTTGGAACATACGTGATACCCCACACCACGCGGGCGGGTATCCCCACAGATCTACAAAATGCGGCAAGCAGGACCGAGTGGCCGCCGCACTCTCCCGCCTTCGCCTCAAAAACACCTTTAGCGCTACCCCCTCCGGGAATCGAGTAGACAACTTCGGTGGACACCCATTCGCTTAGGCGACGGGTCGCCTCCCAGGAGTCCGCCGAACCTTCAGTCAGTTCCCGCGCTTTCTCGACGATTCCGGGGTCATCTGATTCGATGAACTCCGCCGGATTGATGTATTCTGCGAGCTCCGCGTTATCGCTAAAGTCCGGGGGGAACGTCGGGGCATCTGTCCCGTCATACCGTGGGTGCTCAATTTCAAAAACACCTTCGATCAGATTCTCTTCGACGGTACCAGTAAAACTCTGTCCAGGTACATTGAGGTTGTCGGGAGTCACAATCATCCCGGTGGGCCTGATCTTCGCCCTTACCTTCATGTAGCTGACACCCGACACGTCCGCGATGGACATGTTAGTCTTGGTCATTATGTAATCGTCGGCTTCAAAGCGCTTTAACTTGCGTGCCAGTGAGTTGTCGGCCAGGTAGATTACCCTTCCGTCGTTCTCGACGATCTTCACGCACATGCCCGTTTCGGAATCGAGCCACATCCTGATGAGTACTCCGGTCACGAGGTTGCGCTTGTCTACCATGACCGCGCTGTACTCTTTTCCCGCGAGATCTATACTCTCTTCGCCGGCCCTGGAATACTTGACCTTCTGAACCTCCTGATCGGCCACATCGAAGATCTCATAGATCTTGTCCTCTATGTTTGTGTCCTCAAAATCTTCCAGGATGTTCTTAAAGAACAGCGAGTTCTCCAGGAGGGTGCCGGGAGGGAGTTCCACGACATGGTCCTCCCGTCCAAAGGAAGTCGAACAGTGGGCGCCGTCCTCCTCTATCCGGGTCTCGGCCGCGAATTGGCTCTGCCCCTGGTCCACGTCGAAGTCGTGGTATATGAATTGGCCTGTCTCGGGATCGATGTGGTAGACCAGCTTGACATTGCTGTCAACGTCCATCCCCAGCACCTTTCCCATTGAGAAGCCTGTCTGCTGGAGGAGAATCACCTGGTTCCCGTCTATGACGGCGAGTGAGGTGTCAATAACCGTATAACCGCAAAGGATCCCTGCGTTCGTAATTGCGTAGAAATAGTCACCTGTGACCAGCTCGGCCTCAAAGAGCGACATGATCGACAACACCACAACGGCGACAACCAGCATCCCCAGCGCCACTTGATACCATTTCAACGCGTTTCCCCCTTCCGTGACGCGACATCTCCCAAACAGCCCGGGTGTTCGTGGCTGCACTGGCTGCCTGATGATACCGGTTTCCGGCCTCAAGCGCTATTTCGCAACCGGCGGAGCCCCGGCCGTTTTGGCGCTAAAGATGTCGACCGAATCCGTGACTCGATCGTGGACCTCGAAGCGGAGGGTGTCACCTTGAAAGGTCAGGGTGGCGCGTCGGCGAAGCACCTTGCCGGGGGCTTCCTGCTCCAGAATGAAGGTCTCGCCATTCACCCAGCGACCGCGGCAGGCCCAGCGCTGGCCGTATAACTCGCTAATTCGAAAAACTCCATCCAGTCCGATCGTGAGGCTCCCGGCCGCCGCACCCACGACAAACTCAAGCTCGGCTTCGGACGAGCCGGGGGTGAAGTGCAGATTCAGGCGGCGGAGCCCCATCTTGTTCTCGGTGAATTCGAAGGCGCGGCCCGATATAGCTTGTGCTAAATCAGGCGCTGGTTGTAGCGGCTCCCTGGTTTCGCTGCCGAGGACCCGGACCAGGCTATCGAGACGTGCGGCGGTGGCCGGGTTCGCGGGCAACGCATGATCGGCGATCACAGCCGCCTCGATGTAGTTGCTCAGCAGACTCCTGGGTGTGAAATATTGCTGCTCCGGGAGGGCGCCCGTGAAGACGACCACCAGATCGCGGGCCGGCAGAACGTAGACGATCTGACCGCCGTAGCCCTGCATCATGAACATATCGTCATCCACCCACCACTGATAGCCGTAGCTTTTTGCCAGCGTGCCCGCAGTGATCTTCGGCGACGTGGAGTTCTGCACCCAGTCCGCCGGAACGACCTGCACCCCGTTCCACTCTCCACCCCGCAGATAAAGGTAGCCGACGCGAGCCATGTCCAGCGGCTGCAGGCTGAGACCGGAATAGCCCCAGCTGTCGTCTGGCCCTGAACCCTGCCAGGCATAATCGACGATGCCGATGGGGCCAAACAGGTGCTCGCGAGCGTAGGCCTCGACCGATTGTCCCGTGGCTTGCTGCAGGATGATCGCTATCAACTGGGAGACTCCGTTGCTGTATTCGAAGCGGGTCCCTGGTTCCGTCACAATAGGCAGGTCGAGGATGTATTGTGCCCAGTCGCGGCTCGCACGCATCTTGCCAAGACCTACCCAGTCGTAGAGGTAGGAGTCCTCTGTTTTCAGGCCAGCGCTCATGGTCAGCAGGTGGCCCAGAGTCAATGCGCGCTTGTCTGCATCCAGGTGGGCCATCTCATAGTCGGGGAAGAAGTCCAGCACGCGTGTGTCGCAGCCGGGGAGATCTCCTTTGTCGATGGCGACGCCGACGAGCGCGGACAACACACTCTTCGTACAAGAATGGATGTCGTGACGATCGCCTCGCGCAAAGGGCGAAATCCGCGAATCCAGGACGACGGTACCGTGCCGAACCACCGTGACCGAGCGAATCCCCGGATTGTCGCTCGCGATCCGTTCGAGCATGGTCGCTAGTTCGACGGAACTCATACCCTGGGCCTCGGGCTCGGAGTGTGACCACTCCGCTGCGGGCCATGGGGGAGCCGCGTGGCAGCCGGTTGGCTTCGGTGCGGAAACGAGGAAACACGATAGAGCTACGATGAGACGAATCGGCATGCGCGCCCCTGTCCGATTGTGCTTACTGATAAACCTAAATGTTATCGCGATATTTAAGCTGCACACCTTTTAGAAAACTACGCAAGATCTGATCCTTGCAGTTACGGTAGTGTTTATGATCTGGCCTCCGGAACAATGCACTGAGCTCGTGTTTACTAATACGCAAATTTGCCAAGTCCAAAATACTCAATACATCGTCGGCTTTAAGGTCTAATGCAATTTTCATTTTTCTGAGAATGATATTGTTCGTTAAACGCTTCTCCAGCTCGGGTTGTGCCCCTTCTTTTTTTCCTCGTCTATCGTTAATCAACCCGTTCAGGAAAATCGCCAGTTGAATGTCTGTGCAATTCTGATAGGCAGGATCATCCGCTTTCTTTAACCAATCACTAACCTGCCCGCGTGTTACCTCAAGATTCGCTGAGCCAAAAATGGCGATCATTTTCGAATCGCTAAAATCGAAAGCATAGCGGATACGGCGCAAGATATCGTTATTAGTCAAAGTGTGCCTTTCGCCATGGCGTCGCGGATCTGGTAGTGGGATACGGATTTCCCGATCACAAAGACGTCTCCAATGTTCGATCCGGGGTTATGCCGAGGCGCGAGATTGCTGAGGTCCGACGTGCTTATTGTACACGTTTTTAGCGAATCGGTAAAGACGTCCTATCGCCCTACGCGAGGGTGGCGCTGCCGATACAGCCTCGATTCTTGTCATGCCACTCGATTCGGCTCGTGCTACAGTCGACATGGCTGTGCCCTGCCACGATTCGAGCTTAGCAAGGGATTTGGTCCGGACGTGACGAGCCAGCGTGCCGCGTTTACGCACCTCCACGCACACTCTTTCTATAGTACTGGTAGCGGCCTCCTGACTGAACAACGGCTATCTCTCCATCTTAACGAAACACACCTGCATCTCACGCCAACTCGGGACCGTTGAGACGCTCACCCGGTTCGAAACTGGCGTGATTACGCGTCCAAACAAAAGTTGGATCTCAACGCTCGGGCGCACAGCAGGCAGGGTAGTTATGGAGTTTGGATCCTGACAGTGCCAAATGCGTTAACCAAAGCGGCGGACGAGGCAATGAAGCCGAGAGAGGGGAAG
>JAOTUR010000009.1 GCA_029863805.1 Candidatus Krumholzibacteriia bacterium
ACGCGTGGACCGGCTACTCGGCGGATGATCTCGGCGGTTGGAGCTACTGGGCCGGTGGTGGGCTTACCTTCCGCCCCGGAGACCGCTGGCAGCTATCCTTGAGCCCGCAATGGAACCAGCGCGTCACCTCCCGACAGTACATCGACACGATCGAAAGGGGGACCGACGCCACGTTTGGTGAGCGATACATCTTTGCGTTCATCGAGCGCAGCCAGTTGGTGGCGCAGACCAGACTGAACTATGCGTTCACACCCGACCTGACGCTCGAGCTGTACGCAGAACCGTTTGCTGCCAGTGGCAAATACTACGACTTTGGAGAGCTGGCGGCGGCCCGCAGCAGCGACCTGAGAACCTATGGTACCGATGGCACGACGATCGTCAAGAGACAGACGGCAGACGGCACGTTTTATGACGTGACCGATGGCGCTGAATCCTTCACGGTAGAGCGGCCTGACTTCAATGTCCTGTCGTTCAGATCTAACCTGGTCCTGCGCTGGGAGTGGCGTCCGGGAAGCACGCTTTTTCTGGTGTGGCAGCAAAACCGCTCTGATTCGAGCGAGGATGGCGGCATTGTTGGTCCCGGCAATCTCTGGGACGCGTTTACGTCCGAAGGCGACAACTTTTTAGCCATAAAGGTCACCTACTGGATCCCCTTCCTGTAACCTGAGTACTTCACGATCTCGACGCGAGGGCGGTGGACCTTTGACACCGCCCTTTTCTTATGCGGGCTCGCCAGGCAAGTTCCGGCCATAAACAGGTTCGGTCCGCGCTTGTTTTCGAGTACAGTGTATGGTATGAATTTTGAGGAGCTCATTGCAAAGGTGGGTATTTACGTTGCCAGCTTTGTCGTAGGCTTTGTGAGCGGCCTGGTTCCCTTTGTTAACTCTGAAATCTATCTGGTCGCGATCTCCCCGGTCGTCGCCAGACACTCTCTTCTGCCCGTCGCGTTACTGTCAGCTCTGGGACAGTTGTTTGCGAAGACGATTCTGTTCTATGCAGGGCGCGGTGTTTTCCAGATCAAGATGGGCAAGTTCGAGAGCAAGATTGAATCCGTCCGCGAGAAATTTGAGGAGTGGGGCAACAAAGCCGACGTACTGATTTTATTCAGTGCGACGGTCGGCATGCCGCCCTTCTATGTGGTCAGCTTTGTGGCCGGTGCGTTGAAGCGTCTTTTTATAACGTTTTTTGTTGCCGGTCTGGTGGGTCGGAGTATCCGTTTCGTCGCGATAGTGTACTTTCCGCAGCTCCTCCTGAGGTACATCTCATGAAAACACAGATCCAAGTGGATGCGGATGAGTTCTGGCCCTCTTTGCAAAGCGACATTCGTTCGGCGCGCGCGCACGTCTACCTGCAAACGCTGTCGTTCGAAGGCGACACGGTGGGCAAAGGTCTGGCCCAGGAACTCACGGCGTGCGGTGCGGCGGATCGACGAATCATTGCCGACGAATTCTACACCAAGCATCGCATAAACGACAATTTTCTACACAATCCCAAACACTGGTTTGATCGTGAATTGCGTAAGGAGCGCGACGACACCCTGGCCATGATCGCTGACCTGAGGGGGGAGGGCGTCGGTGTAAAGCTTACCAACCCGTCGGGGCCCATGGCGATGCGGTTTCTGCACCGCAACCACAAGAAGATTATCGTGATCGATGATCGGATCGCTTATGTCGGGGGTATCAACTTCAGCGAACACAACTTCACATGGCACGATCTGATGTTCCGGATCGAAGATGCGGGCTTGGCCCGTTTTCTCAAGGATGATTTTCTGGACACGTGGAGTGGCAAGCACGCCAACACATCGAAGCGGTTTGACAACGTCGAGATACACCGATTCGACGGCAAGAACAACCACGAATCATATAAACCTATTTTGGCCATGATCGCCTCGGCCAGGAAGACGATTTATATAGAGAGTCCTTACGTTGCCTACCCATTCTACGACGCGTTGCGGCGGGCGCGTGCGAATGGGGTGAGAGTGATCTTGATTACCCCGGATTTGAACAATTGGGGTGTGATGAGAGAGTATGTGATCTGGGAGTCAGCGCGAGCGGACATTGATTTGAGGCTATACAAGGGACGAATGCTCCACGTAAAGGCGATGCTTATCGACGACACTATTTTGATAACTGGCTCGTCAAACTTTGATTTTATTAGCGCACAATTCATGCAGGAGGTTATCGCAGTCATTACAGACCAAGCGGTCATAGCGGAGTTCAAAGAAAAGGTTCTCAACAAAGACCTGGAAAATACATCGCTTTGTGACGAGAAAATAAGCCACCTGCGTGGTGTCTATCATATCGCGCGACTCAAACTAATGAGCGCCATATTCAGAACGGCCGTGAAGATATTGCCAGGGGGAGGGAGCTAAATGTTCAGGCGGCTTATCGTCTTCGTGTCCACGGCGGCATGGCTCATGGGCTCGTCTGCCGAGGCGGATGTCATGCGCACGAATGTGACCCCCGGGGTGGGCGATTATGATGTGCCGTTCTACCCACAAGGGTCTTACCGAGAGGATGTGCAATCGCCATCCGAGTTTCTAGGTGTTCAGGTGGGCTCGTGGCCAGCGAGTCACAATGACATCCTGCGGTATCTCCGCTATCTGGAGGGGCAGTTTGCAAACGTCTTCCTCGTCGAGTATGGGGAGACGTACGAAGGACGCACGCTCGTCTACGTTGTAATTTCTTCGCAGAAGAACGCGGATCGCTTGCAAGACATAAAAGCAAGAACCGCGATGCTTGCCGATCCTCGTAGCTTGAAGGACGATAGGGCGGCTCAAAAGATCATCGCGAGCCATCCCGCAACCGCCTGGATGGCTTACGGCATTCACGGTGATGAACTATCGTCCAGCGACGCGGCTTTGCAGTTGGCTTACCAACTGGTCGCCGGTACGGACCCAACCACAGAGAAGATACGAGATGCGGTTGTGGTGTGTATCGATCCGCTGCAGAACCCGGACGGCAGGGATCGCTGGCTCAAGCAGATCGAGCAATGGAACGGCGTGGTCGTGAACCGCGATGTGCAAAGCCTCCACCATTTAGGTATGTGGCCGGAAGGACGTGGCAATCATTATCTTTTCGATCTCAACCGCGACTGGTTTAGCCAGGTTCATCCCGAAAGCCGGGGGAAGATAGCGGCGATCCTGGCATGGAACCCACAGTTCTTGGTCGATTGCCACGAAATGGGACAACTCGACACCTACCTTTTCTCCCCACCGCGCGAGCCCTTCAATCCGTTCATGATTTTGCAGATTCACAAATGGTGGGATGTCGTTGCCAGAGATCAAGCGGCGGCTTTCGACCAATATGGCTGGAGTTATTACACGCGTGAGTGGAATGAAGAGTTCTTCCCCGGCTACGGCAGTTCGTGGGCGATTTACATCGGAGCTATCGGGATGTTGTACGAACAAGCCGCCGTCGACGGTTCCCAGATTACTCACCGGGACGGAACTATTGCAACCTACCGCGAGACGATCCATCATCAATTTACCAGTTCCATGGCCAATTTGAAGACGGTGGCCACGAACCGTCAGGAGCTGCTGCAAGACTACTACCGCGAAAAAAAGAGAGCTATTAATGGCAAAGGGCGAAGCTCGAATGACGCGGCCTTTGTATTTCCTCCCACGGCAAACGTAAGCAGACTCGATCGCCTGGCGCAGACCCTGCTGCGTCAAAAGGTCGAGGTGGAAAAGGCGATCGATAATTTCAAAGTAAAACGGGCTCGGGCCAGCACCGGGGAAGGTTCGCGTGATGTGAATTTTCCACCAGGCTCGTTAATCGTCAGACTCGCTCAGCCACAGAGGGCCCTGATCGAGGCAATCCTGACATTTGACATACGCATAGCCACGGAGTTCTTGGAAACAGAGCGCAGAGAGCTTCTGAAGAACAACCGTTCCGAATTCTATGAGGCGACCGGCTGGTCTTTGCCAATGGCCTACAACGTGGAATGTTATTTCACCGAGTCCCTGACCGGCGTTAGCACAGAGCCTTACTCTCCCAAGGTAAGAGTGGGAAGACTCATCGGCAGCTCGCCACGTTACGGTTACGCCGTGGATGGTGCCGACGATCGTAGTTACTCGTTGCTTGCGCGTCTTTTTGACAAGGATTACGTCGTGTGGTGCGCAAAGAAACCTTTTCAGAGCGAGGGCAAACGATTTGCCGCGGGAAGCCTGTTGATCAAGATTGCTGGTAACCCCGGCCTGGACGAGTCGGATCTGGTGTCAATGGCCGAGGCCGAAGGGGTCGACATATACGCGGTCAATAAGGCGCTCGGGGGAGAGCTGGCCGATCTGGGCGGCAGACATGTTGTGTTGTTGAAGAAACCGCGCATAGCGATCATCGGCGGTCCGCCGGTGTCGGCGTATCAGTTCGGGACGCTGTGGCACTTGCTGGATAGCCGGCTGCGCTACAAGGCGTCGACGCTGGATTTCTCGCGTGTGGCGGGAATGGATCTGGGAAAGTACAATGTCATCGCCTTCCCGTCAGCCGCGGGATCCGATGTGTATACGCGTATGCTCGGCAAAGCCGGGATCGATAACCTCAAGGCGTGGGTAAAGACAGGGGGCACGCTGATCGCGATGGATGGTGCCACGGCGTTCTTTGCCGACACCTTGGTTGCGATGAGCTCGGTGCGCCAGAAACGTCAGGTTTTGGACGAGATCACAGAATACGACGAGGCGTTGGCCTGGTTGGATGCCGCCGAAAAACCGACGGTGGATAGCATGGATGTATGGGAGACAAAAGCCGTTGGGGCGAAGAGTACGGAACGACCCGAATCACATGCGGATGATGTAGAGCGACTGCGAAGCGAGGATGAACTGGCGCGACGCCTGCGCCCGCGGGGCACGATCATGGCGGCCGATTTGGATAGCGATCACTGGCTGGCCTTTGGCGCTAGGTCACCGGTGCCGCTGCTCGTGACAACCAGCTATGCGTATGTGGCGATGACCAATGTACAAAGCTCGAAGAGTCTTGTGGGGGATAACGTGTCGCGTCCGGATGGTGTTCAAGTCCCGGCACGCTTTGCGAGTGCAGATAAGATACGATTGTCAGGATTGTTGTGGCCGGAGGCACGTCGCCGATGGAGCAAGACCATCGCTGTATCGCGCGAGGCATTTGGGAATGGTCAAATCGTTCTCTTTGCCATGCAACCCAACTTTCGAGCATACTTTCATGGCGGAGAACGTTTGCTGTTAAACGCCCTCTTTTTGGGGCCTGGACTGGGTACGCACAGGTCCGTGGATTGGTAATGCGCCGACGACGCGGGGCCAACCCGATGGTTGACGCCAATCCGAGGTCTGGCTATTCTTTTGGAGACGATCAGTAGGGAAACAACCATGCGAATACGTATTGGTGGCATCGTAGGTGTCGTGGTTCTTGCGGCCCTTGGCTTGACGCTGGCCGCCCCGACCCTTGCCAGCTCGCTAAGAGCTGACAAGATCGTAAGAAAGCACGTCAAGGCGCTCGGCGGCAAGAAACGCAAAGCGATCACCGCGATTCGGACGGTGGGACGCGTAGAAGTCAGAGGCATGGAGATCTCGTTTACGGCATGGAGACGCCGACCGGACCTCAGCCGTTTGGAGGTCAACATTATGGGGTTCGATGTCGTTCAAGCTTACGACGGAAAGACAGCGTGGTGGGTGAATCCGATTGTAGGGGCCACCGAGCCAACGGAGATGCCCGCAGACTACGCGCGGGAAGTGCTGAGATGGACGGATTTTGATGGGCCGCTCGTCGACTACAAGAAGAAGAGGCACAAGATAAAGTATGTTGGCCGGGAAAGGCTCGACACGGGGGAGGCCTACAAACTGAGAATCAGGTTGGCCAACGGTGACGAGTGGCACGTCTACATCGACAGCAGGACGTATCTGGAAGTAAAGCGATCTTATACTCAAACCTATCAAGGCCAGACCAGCACAGTTGACACCTACTTTTCCGATTTCTTCGAAGTCGACGGTCTAACCACACCGCGCGTTATCAGGGGCGTCGGATTAGGTGGCGAGCCCTTTATCATGACATTCGATTCTCTGGATACCCGCATCGAAGCCGACGGGGCCAGGTTCGATATGCCCGGTCGCAAGAAACGACGTTTTGGTTGGGCCTATTAGGGTAACCCGGCCCCTTAAACACAAATGTCTTTACGGTCGATGGCCCACGTATCGATCGTTTCCGGCCCATGTTCTTTCTTGTTTTTGCCGCCGTCCTCTGGGGCAGTTCCTTCCCCGTCATCACGCATGCTCTGCGCGATATTTCCCCCATGTTGTTCCTAGTCCTGCGATTTGTGACGGCGTTCGTGATTCTCGCACCGCGCTTCGGTTCTTGGAGGAGACTCTCGAAACTGTTCCGGCTGGATCTCTTCTTGACTGCAATCCCCAACGCCCTCGCTTTTATTCTACAGTACAAGGCGCAGGAATTGACGACGGCATCCAAAACGGCGCTTTTTGTCAACTCGAGTCCGGTCTTTGTGGTCATCTTCGCGGCGCTCGTCCTGAGCGAACGGTTCCGCCCGCGACAGCTCGCCGCCACCATCATCGCGATGGTCGGCGTCGTGGTGACCAGCACACGCCTCGATTTTTCGGGTTTTTATATCGTGAATAAGGGTGACGTGATGTCTGTGGCCGTCGGGGCTTGCTGGGCCTTGTTCATTATTTTCTCCCGGAGGGTCGTCGAGAAATACGGCCCACTCGAGCTGTCCTTGGGGCTGTATTTCTGGACAGCGTTGATGGCGTTTCCCTTTGTGTTCTTGGAGCCGCTGCGATTCTCCTGGTCCGGTGTGCCGGCGGTTCTGTATCTGGCGGCATTTACGACGATTACAGCCTACTATTTTTATCTAAGAGGGGTCCGGTCGGTGTCCTCGCTGACAACGTCGCTCATCATCCTCATCGAGGTGGTAGTGGCTTTCTTGATCTCGCATGTTCTCTTGTCTGAGTCGTTTTCAGCCGTGGAGACGGTTGGCGTCTTTATGGTGATGACGGGAGTGGTCTTGGTCTTAGAGCGTGATCAGCGGGCACCCGGTCGCCATCATGAATGAAGACGCTCCGGCCAATGTTCCACTTGTGTCTTTGCCAACGTGTTCCTATATTTGTATATAACAATCGCCCGCAAGATCATTGCTGGCTCGACCCAAACACCCGAAGCTTCTCAGGATAAAGCGCCGATTATGACTCGATTGCCCGCACCCGGGACATCGCTTTCCCACTTTTTGCGCATTGCTGCGGTCACTGTCGCCGTCTTCTGGCAGACGGCTATGAGCCCCTCGAGCACTCACGCCCTTCCGCCCCCGGGCGGTACCATAAACCTGGTCGCACAGCTGCCCCTCCCCAATCCGGTTATTCGCAACTCGGATATCTGGGGTTGGGTGGACCCAAACACGAGCAAAGAGTATGCGATCGTCGGCAAATGGCCGAGCGTGGACTCGCAGGTATTTATTATCGACGTGAGCGATCCGGTCAATCCGTCGCTGACGACGACACTGAGCAACGTGCCCGCCTTCGATATGAAAACCTGGGGCACGTATCTGTATCTGTGTGACGGCAATTCGACAGGCACCGACAGCGAGATTTGGAACATCGCCGATCCGGCCAATCCTGTTTTCGCCGGCAGTTTCCCCTCGTGCCACAATATATTTATCGACGACCAGGGACTCATGTACCTGTCATTCAACACGCTGAGGATCTATGATCTGAAGCCCGACCCGACGAGCCCGACCTTCGTGTGGACGGACGGCATAAGTGGTGGCCACGACGTTGCCGTGGTGGGACCCTGGCTTTATGATTTTCATGGTTACGAGGGGACGTTTATTTACGATATCACGACGCCATCGATGCCGAGCCTCATGGGCACGATTGCAGCTGGATCGGGCATTGTCTATCACCACAGCGGCTGGACATCATCGGATGGCAAGTTTCTTTTTATAAATGATGAGCTGGGTAGCGCCACCACTCCTGACATAACGGTATGGAACATCGCCAACCCCGCCGTGCCGTTCAAAGTCGCGGAGTATACGGACCCAGACGCGACGGTTCATAATTCGTTTCGCGTGGGCAATTACCTGTACAGCTCGTTCTACGTCGCCGGCTTCCGCGTGTTTGACATTGGCAATCCGGTGTTGTTCTACCTGGCCGATGAGTTCGATACCTCAGGCTTCACTGGCAATGGGCTTTACGAAGGGTGCTGGGGAGTTTATCCGTTCGCTCCCTCGGGTAATATCTATGCCAGCGACATGCAAAATGGACTCCTCATCTTCACCTTTTCACCGCCCGTGCCGACGGGGATCTCGGAGAAGGTTCCAACCCCGTTCGTTCTAGATCAGAACTACCCGAATCCCTTCAATCCCACGACCACGATTCCTTACACTCTGACTACAGCTTCTCGGGTTACGCTGACTGTGTTCTCCGCCACTGGCGAGAGAGTACGCGCGATGGTCGACGAGTTCAGGCCGGCCGGTACCGGTTTCGTTACATGGAACGGGACGGATGACGCCGGCCAGCCGGTGGCATCGGGAGCCTATTTCTACCGCCTGCGCGCGAACGGCGTCTCGGATACCAGGCAGATGATCCTGCTCAAATAAAACTCCCTCAATAACAGGACGTTGGTCCTAGGATGGGAACCATGCAGACATTTCACCGGCTCTTGGTCGTGGCGGGTGTGGTGGCGTTTCACGCCATCGTCGTGAGGCCTGTTCTTGCAGACGGCACCGTGTCGCTGCTGGGGCAGTATGCCCTCGAGCACCCGGGGTCGGTCACGGATGTCTGGGGGTACGTGGATGGCAATACCAACAAGGAATATGCTCTGGTCGGTGATCAGTTTGGGACCAGCGGCGTCGCCATTATCGATGTAACCAATCCGACGAATCCGACACATGTCGCTCAAGCAATGGGCGTGGCGGGATTCGATATGAAGGTTTGGGATCACTATCTCTACGTCGTGCATGGTAACCGTGGACCTGGTGGCAGGATCTTTGACTTGGCCGATGTTTTAGCGCCTGAGCCGGTCGGTGACTTTGAATCATCGCACAATCTCTTCATCGACGATGGTGGCTACATGTACTTGTCGATGGCGGGCGCGCCCAGGGAGCTCAGGGGCTACAACCTCAACGCAAACCCCACGAGCCCTCTCCTGATATGGCAGGACGGTCTGGACGGACCGCATGACGCCGCCGTCATCGGCACCATCCTGTATGATTTTCATGGGTACCTGGGCACCCGCATTTACGATGTCACCGATCCGTTCAGTCCCACCCTGCTCGGTGTGGCAAGCGACGCGACCTTTCACCACAGCGGCTATCCCACCGAGGACGGCAAACATCTCTTCGTCACGCATGAGCGAGCGACGGGGTCCGACCCCGACATTACGGTGTGGAACATCGAAGATCCGGCGGCGGCGGTCAAGGTTGGCGACATATTTGACACCGACGCGACGGCGCACAATCTCTACATCGTCGGCGACTTCGCCTACGTGGCGTATTACACCGCGGGGTTTCGAGTCTATGACGTCAGTGATCCGACGCAACCAGCATTTGTGGATGGGTTCGACACATCGGTGCGTAGCGGAGAGGGTTGGGAAGGTAGCTTTGGTGTGTACCCGTTCGGCCCTTCGGGAAACATCTACGTGAGTGACATCGATAATGGGCTTTACGTTTTCTCTTTTTCGGGGGCAACCAAGGCGGTCATGATCGTGTCGTTCGAGGCGAATTACAGTGGTGGAGTTGTCGCACTCGAGTGGCAAGTACCCAGTGCTGACGGTCTGCAGGGATTTCATATCTACCGTTCGCCGGGTGACCACGAGGACTATCGAAGGCTCAATCAAACTCTGATCCCACCACATTTGGGTTATCACTACCAAGACGCCGACGTTGAACCAGGTAAATCGTATTGGTACCGTGTTGGTGCGGTCAATAACGGTGGAGAGTCTCTATCGCAACCGAGAATGGTCGCCATTCCCCAACGGAAGTTCGTGCTCTATCAAAATGTGCCCAATCCGTTCAACCCGGCGACGACAATTACCTATGACATCCCACGCGACGGCCGTGTCAAACTTCTGGTTTATAATTCCCTGGGTCAGCGCGTTCGCACCCTCGTCGATGACTTCCAAACCGTCGGGCCCCATACAGTTGTTTGGGATGGCAGAAACGACGACGAGCGGCGGCTGGCCACCGGTGTCTACTTTATGCGCCTGTTGGTGTCAGGAAGAGTTGACAGTAGACGCGCGGTACTTCTCAAATAGGCAATCTTCTTTTACACATCGCTGACGTATTGCACTTGTACACGAATCTCGCTTGACGCTCGTTTGCCGCGTCCGTATACTCTCTTCTCCTAGTTACATTTCTTGCAGCGTTTCTATCCCCTACCATAAGGAGGGCCGTATGAGGCGAGCATTGAGAAGGTCTTCGTGGCCCGTGCTGAGTCTCCTGGCTATTGCCCTCGTGGTATCGGTCGGTCTCTGGGGTTGTTCGACTACGGATGAGAATCCCGTGGCTGTCGAACAAACACCGGAAGCGACTCTGTACAGCGCTAAGAATGCGCAGGTGCAGTCAGTGATGGCCATTCAGAATCGTCACACTGCGAGACTCATGGCGGATCCGGAGATCATCGGAACCGCCACCGGTCTCACCGACGATGGCAGAGTGGCCGTGCTGGTACTCGCGACGACCGGGCGAGCCGCGAATGCAGTGCCGAGGACCCTCGACGGTGTACCTGTCCGGGTTATGCGCACGGATCCCATTGTGGCGTTAAAAGGCAAACCGCCACCGCCAGAACCGCCCGCCGATCACACAGCCCGCCAGACACGTCCTATCGAGCTTGGTGTTTCCGGTGGAAACTCCAAGGATCTGGCCAACGGCTTTTGTTGCAGCGGGACGCTTGGGGCACTCGTTACCGATGGTACGTTCGAGTACATCCTTAGCAACTCGCACGTGTTCGCCGGTGATGTTGCCGCGAGCGCGGGTGATCTTGATATTGCGACGATCGGCGACGATATAAACCAGCCGGGGCTAATCGATGTGTTCTGTCAGGACATATCCGCTGATTACGTAGCCACTTTGTCGACATTGTCGACTCTGAACCCGGGCGGGAGTCCGACGGGCAACGTCGATGCGGCGCTTGCCCAGGTCGTCGCGGGCCAGGTAAGCAGCTCGATCCTCGAGATCGGCAATATATCTGCGGCGACCACTGGTGCCAGCGTCCGTCAGAAGGTCAAAAAGAGCGGTCGCACCACCGGGCTGACGCGAAGCCGGGTCGATGGTATCAACGCAACGGTCACGGTTGGCTACAGCGATGAGTGCAACGGCCAGACGTTTACCAACACGTTCACCGGGCAGATCCTCATCAAGAACCAGTTGAAAAAGGGAGGATCGTTCATCGCTGGGGGTGACTCGGGGTCGTTGATGGTCGAAGACCTAGATCCCGCGCCGCGGGCTGTTGGACTGCTGTATGCGGGTAGCGCCACCACCGCCGTGGCAAATCCGATTGCCGATGTGCTCGGCCATTTGGGTGTCTCGATGGTCCCGTAGAGGAAAGTCACTATTTGCGGAACGGCGAGTGGTACAAACGAAAACGCCCGTCCCCCATGATCTCTTACGGGGCGGGCGTTTTTGGGAACACGATCGTTTCGGCAGGCACAGGGGCAGAAATGAGGCGTCGACCAAAACTCGGCGGCACACACAAAAGGTTGTTAATCGCGGCCTGCGTGGTTTTGGGTTGTCAGTCCGGAGACCACGCCGACCTGGAGACAAAGAGTACCGTGCCAAACCGCGACATCAAGACGGTAATGGAGGCCCATAGCGAGCGACTGATGGCTATCCCCGGCGTTGTCGGGGTCGCCATTGGGGAAACCTCTGCGGGCGTGCCCTGTATTCAAGTCCTGGTGGTAGAGAAGACACGGGAACTGGCCCGGAGGATCCCGCAATCGTTGGAAGGTCATCCGGTCGTGACAAGAGAAACGGGTGAGATCAAGGCTCTCGACGAGACCCAGGATTGACCGAGAAGTCCATGGACCTACCAACTCAATCCGCTCGATCCAAAGTAATCGTGCAGATTCTCCCGCGCAACCCGGTTGATTCTCTCGGCCCATACATCCACAGGATTTAGATCATCGGTCAGTACGGGCACGCCATCGATGTCCGGTTCAAAACTATTGGCCCAGGCGTGAAGGCGGTTGTAATCGGTGCCAAAGCGTGACTGAGGATCGCGAAGCTTCTCGGTCAGTTCGAGGTCGCGGTTGGACGCGAGTATAATCAAGTTTCCGATCTCACTCGGTGGCTCCGCGACGGGCAGGACCAACACATGAACATATACCTGCTGTAGAGTTGCCGCAAGCGAGCGAACAATGATATCGTGCCAGCCGACCGCTTCAATATTCACCGCCACCACACCGTTCGGCGCCAGCCGGCTTCCCATCAAAGCGAAAGATTCTTTGGTCACCAAGTGGAAAGGTATCGAGCTACTGCCAAACGCATCCATGATGATGAGATCATACAAATCATCATGGGTAATAAGATACTGACGGCCATCCATATGATAGATATCGGCCTCCGAGTCTTGCAGGTCAAAAAAACGCTTAGCGGTCTTTGTCACCACCGGATCGATTTCGACCGCGTCTATTCTCCAATCATCAGCCGCAAAACTTTTCACTACGGAACCCCCGCCCAATCCAACCAGTAGCATCGTACCCGGTCGACTAAAAAACCCCTTGGCGATATCCAGCACATCGACGTAGGGGAAGACAGACTTCCAGGTCTCGGGGTCCACGATCGAATGCGTCCCGCCATCGATCAGCATATACCTGTAGCCATCTTTGTCCACGACACGAATTTCCGCGTAAGCACTTTGCTCGACCAGAAGCAGGCCTTGCGCTGGGTTTACATACTGCCTGGGCGCCAGTCGGGATGCGGTCGCTACAAATGCAAATATGACTGCAACACTGGGCAAAAAGACTTTTGCCCGTTGCCTCGAGGCAAACCCAATTAGGGCCGTTGCCACGAGAACGATGCCGATGAGAAACGTCAGTCGGCCAACACCCATGTTTGGAATGAGAAAGAAACCGGTGAAGACCGCGGACACAACACTGGCAATGGTCGAGACCGCATAAAGATTGCCAGCGGTTCGACCCACAACGTCGATCGTCGTTGCCTTGAGTCGGATGGCGTACGGACTGACCATGCCTAGCAAAGTAAGTGGCGGGAAAAAGAGGACGAATGCCGCAAGGAGAACCGCTGAGCGAAGCCCCAACCATTCGGCCCTTTCCAGAACCGGTTGTTTTAGCCATGGGATGACGACGATCCACAGGCCTGCCAGCCCAAGCAAGGCACAAAGGCGCCGAAGTCGCGGTCCTTTATCGGCCCAATAACCGCCAATAGCATAACCCAGGCTGAGCGCGGCGAGCGTCACGCTTATTAGCGCCGACCACAGATAGAGGCTGACGCCATAGAAGGGACCAATGATTCGCGTACCAAGAATCTCGATACCGAGCACGCAAGCACCGCTCACGATTACAGCGAGGTATATATACCAGGCGCCCATTTTTTGTGGCCGTTGGGGTTGATCGTGTAAATCGATTGCACTAGTATCAGTATACGCGTACGTACAAAAACCTCAATATGTAAAAAGTGGGAGAGTACCAATGCAGATTCAGTTCTTTGGCGGGGCGCAGACCGTAACCGGCTCTCAACATCTCGTAACCGTGAATGGGACAAAAATCCTCCTGGAATGCGGTCTCTTCCAGGGGCGCCGCAAAGAGGCATACGAAAGAAATCTGAACTTTGAGCACGACCCGCAGGAAATCGATGTCATGCTGCTTTCACACGCGCACATCGATCATAGTGGCAACATTCCCAATCTGTACAAGAATGGATACCGTAAGAGTATTTTCGCCACACTGGCTACGGCAGACCTTTGTCAGATCATGCTGCGCGATAGCGCCTATCTCAACGAGCGAGATGTCGAATGGGTGAACAAGGTTCGTGCGGCCAAGCATCAGGAGCCAATCGAACCCCTCTATACCATCGACGATGCCGAGCAAGCGCTAAGACTTTTTGTAGGAGTGCATTATCATCGTCCAATCGAAGTGGCTCCCGGTATTACAGCAACGTTCCGGGAGGCCGGGCACATCCTCGGCTCGACCGGAATACTGCTGGAGGTCAAAGAAGAGGGCCGGACCATTCGCTTTGGCTTTAGTGGAGACATTGGTCGCCGGTCGGTGCCGATTCTCAGAGATCCGGAGCCCTTCAAGGACCTCGACGTTCTGGTGATGGAGAGCACGTACGGAGACCGCCATCACAATAGCTCCGAAGACTGCGACCAGGAACTTGCCGATATCGTAACGCAGGTGTCCAAAAGAGGTGGCAAGCTGATCATTCCCGCCTTCGCCGTGGGGCGAACTCAACTTCTTATATACAAGCTGCACCTTCTCCAAGAACAGAACCGGATTCCCCGTATCCCCATCTTTGTCGACAGCCCGATGGCGTGCAATGCGACGGATGTCTTCCGCGCCCACCCCGAGAACTTCGACCGCGAGACCTACCAACATTTTCTCAATGACAAAGCGGATCCCTTTACTCCAGAGGGGTTCGCGTGTATTCGCCGGGTGGAGGCATCCAAGAAACTCAATGCGCTTACCGATCCACACATTATCATCGCGGCCTCGGGGATGATGGAAGGTGGGCGAGTACTGCATCACGTTCGCAACAACATCAAGGATCCCCGAACGATGATTCTTTTTGTGGGGTTTGCTGCACCCCACACGCTGGCGCGCCGTCTGATGGATGGTGACAAGAGGGTAAAGATCTTCGGTGAAGGGTACGCCGTCAAGTGCGAGACACGGATCATGCCCTATTTCAGCGCTCACGCGGACCAGGGTGGTTTACTGGATTATGTGGACGCGCTGGATCGAGATCGGCTAAAAAACATGTTTCTTGTTCACGGCGAAGTCGAGCAGGCCACGGCGCTTAAAGAAGCGATTCGCAAGAAAGGCTTTGAAACGGTTCATATTCCGGCGCTGGGTGAAACATTCTCTATCTGAGCCGAGCGGGGTAGTGCGTACCTCGGTTGTGGGTGCTGCGCAACGTATAAAATGGCGTGAAATCGCCGGTTAATGGCTGTATCATAGGCCGCATCGAGATTCAGGCCATCGTTATGGTCGTTTTTGCGACCTTGGGGAGCCTTGTCAAGAATCTTTGATTGTGTGTCCGATCGGCGGATCCATTTGTGGCGGGCCCGGGTTCATTGTTACCAAGGAGGCAGGGATGAGACGTATCAGCGGTACCCTTGCAATCGTGCTCTTGCTCATGGGTTGTGGCGGAGGGCCATCTCAACACACGCAGAGCGAGGTTCAGGCGTTCATCAACGCCTATACCAACGAGTACATCGATCTCAGTTATAAGTTTGCCGAGGCGGATTGGAAGTCTAACACCATGATCATCGAAGGCGACACGGCAAACGCCTATGCGACTCGTACGACGAATGAGGCGCTGGCAGCCTTCACCGGCAGCGCCGAGAACATCGAGAAGGCGCGCGGGTATTTGGAGCACAAGGACGATCTCAACCCGCTTCAGGTTCGACAGCTAGAGAAGATCTTATACTATGCGGCAGATAATCCTCAAACTGTTGCTGATCTCGTCAAGGAGAGGATCAAAGCCGAAACCGAACAGACCGAAAGACTCTTTGGCTACGATTTCAAGATCTCCGACGAGTCGGTGACCACAAACGATATAGACGACATGCTCAAGACCAGCGACGATCTCATGCTGAGGCTTGCCGCTTGGGAATCGAGCAAGGGCGTTGGCGCGGCCATAAAGGACGGGCTGGTCAACCTGAGGGGTCTGCGCAATAAGACGGTGCAGGCCCTTGGCTATGATGACTACTTTTCATACCAGGTTTCCGACTATGGCATGACCACCGATGAGCTGCGTGCCATGATGCTGCGGTTCAACCGTGAGATCCGACCACTGTACCGGGAGCTGCACACGTACGCCCGCTACGAGCTGGCCGAGCGGTATGGCGTCGACGAAGTGCCGGACCTGATCCCCGCCCACTGGCTTCCCAACCGCTGGAGCCAGGATTGGAATGCGATGTTGACCGTGGAAGGTTTGGATCTGGACGGCGTGCTGCGCGAAAAAGAGGCGGAGTGGTTTACCAAACAGGGAGAACAATTCTACCTAAGCCTGGGACTGTCATCGCTTCCCGAGAGCTTCTGGACCAAGTCGGACATGTTCCCGTTGCCCGAAGGCACGCCCTACAAGAAGAACAACCACGCATCGGCCTGGCACATGGATCTCCGCGACGATATTCGTTGCCTGATGAGTATTGTGTCTAACGCCGAGTGGTACGAAACCGTCCACCACGAGCTGGGCCACATTTATTACTACATTAGTTACACCAATCCGGATGTCCCACCGCTGCTCAGAGAGGGTGCCAACCGCGCGTATCACGAGGCGATCGGGAGCTTGATGGGACTGGCCGCCATGCAGAAACCTTTTCTCGCTCATCTCGAGTTGCTTCCGCCGGATGTGCAGGCCGACGAGATGAAACAGCTGTTAAAAGAGGCGTTCAACTACATCGTTTTCATACCGTGGTCCGCTGGTGTCATGACGGAATTCGAGTACGAGTTGTACGCCAAAGATCTGCCGCCGGATCAATTCAACAAGCGCTGGTGGGAGATAAAGCGGCAATACCAGGGAGTTGTGCCGCCCTCGTACCGGGGAGAGGAATACTGCGACGCCGCGTCGAAAACCCATATCAGCAATGACGCGGCCCAGTACTATGATTACGCCATGTCATATGTCCTTCTGTTCCAGCTTCATGACCATATCGCTCGCAATATCTTGAAGCAGGATCCGCATGCCACCAACTATTACGGGAGCACGGAGGTCGGGAAGTTTCTCGACGATATCATGCGACCGGGTGGAAGCCAGGACTGGCGCCAGGCGCTTCGCGACCAGCTGGGCCAGGATCTTAGCGCACAGGCGATGTTGGACTATTTTGATCCCCTCACGGCGTATCTCGAGGAGGAAAACAAGGGGCGCACCCATACCTTACCTGAGCTGTGAGGGTATGGTTTTCCACGGGCTGATTGTCCGGGCTTACGGGCATGGCGGTTACCGAATAACGGTAAACTTGCCTATCTTGCGGTCGAACTGGTTGCCATCCGAGTCGACAGAGTACAGGTAAACGCCGCTTGTGATATCCTGGCCGTTCCGGCTCACCAGATCCCAGTCGACGGTGCCATTGCCGTTGCGGCCGTCGAAGCTAATGGTCTGTACTAGATCGCCCGCCAACGTAAAGATCCGAATCACGCCCCGCGCCCGGGGCAAGTTTCTGAACTCTACCTTTATACCTGATGGATCATCGTTGGTTGGACCCAACGTCCAAGCGGCCATTGACTCTTTGGTCGCCGGGTTCGGCACCACATAGACGTTACCGTCTCCATAAGCGTAGGCTGGCTGCGCAACACTGCCAGGTTCTACGTATTCAAAGTTCGATGCCGGCGCTCCAGTCTCCCCCGATCGAAAACTGCCGTTAGTGTCGATTCGGTGGTCGAACGCGACGACGGAATAGAAGTAAGGACGACCAAGGTGCATGGATCGATCGACATAGCGGTAGTATTGACGGCCGCCGTCGACTCCCAGCTCCCAGCGCGCAAGAGCTTTGAGCGTGTCGCAGATATTCGGGGTGACACCCTGTGGGCAAGGGGGCTCTTTCTCCGGCGACTCCAGGAGCTGCTCCCGGAGCGAATTGATTAATGCGCGCCTTTTGGTTGCAGCAAGCAAATGGTCGAGCGGCTGATAACGTAGCTCGTGCAGGCCCGTATCGGGACCGAACGAATTGATGATGTCAACCTGACGAAGTGCGGTCCACAACTCGGTCGGAGGCCCCGTGATGGTTGACGTGCCGAGCGGTCGCGTCCAGTCATCGGCACGCCATATCTGATAACCCTCAAAATCAACTCTGCCCGTTCTGTTATCCGGAGCGGTTTCGCTGAAGTCATCCCAGTACACCACGACGCCCTCTGTTGCGTGCGCATCCACTCTAATATTCGGCGGTGGAGGTGCGGTGTCGACGATCCAGTGCAACTGGGATTCCATACCGGCAACGCCGGTCCGGAACATAAGACTGTCTCGCTCGGTAAATCCGCAGGCCCCCTTGTAAATACACTCGGTCACACAGTCGCTATTGGTCCAGACGATCTCACCATCTTCGATCCGGGGGATCGGTTTGGCAAACATCTCGTCCAGGCGTTCGAAATCGCACCCAGCCTCGAACGGCGGGCGGTACTTGCGACAGCTATCTACCCATACGCTCTGGGCGGGTCCGTAAACCGGAGTTTCGCGTCCGGCGATGCCGGTCATCTCGTCCCTGTCCAGATCAAACCACGCACCGTCAAAGTTGAGCTTGGCGTTAGCGGCGCTGGTGACCAGCCCGTCCCTACCCTCGCCAATGACGAATGCCACCTGGACCACGAGGGTGCTCTCGGGCGGAAGCTCCTGGAACGGTCCCGTACTAATGAGCACACGGTAGTCACGAGGGATATTGGCATTCCTTTCGATCGTGCGCTGGGCGAGAAGCTCATACCGCTCAAAATCGTTGGTTGGATCGCCACCGAGGCTAAAGGGTTGGTTACCAGAAAACTGTGCGTAGTTGCTGATGCCGACGCTCGTGGGAGCGGTCCGTCCGGTGGCATCGGTCGTGTGACCCAAGAACATGACACCGAACCACCCGGTCGTTTGCCCGTTGTCTCCGTCTGCGTCATAAAAGTAGGCGACATCGAAACGGGCCGGACCCAAATCGGTACAGATAACCGGCACCGACAGACGTCCGGTTAAATCGTCTTGCCAGTAGTTCGATCGGTCTCTAGGACCGGCGTCACCATCGACGAACATTCCGACATAGACGTCCTCGAGACTCTGTCGGCCATTGTTGGTTATTCGATATTGGACACCGACAAAATCATCGAAACGAACGCCATCCCACTGGTAGCTTTCCTGTCTGACCACGATGTTCAGTGGGTTGTGCTCCGGATAAATCTCGCGCGTGACCGGTTGGTCATCCGTATACCGGGTGCTGAACATCAGCCTTGAAATCGCCGCGAAATCCTCATCGATCAAGGCATCGCCGTCGTTGTCGCGACCGTCGAGCCAATCCTCGTCGATTTGACCGTCTCTATCATCGTCGGCATGGGGGTCCGGCCAGCGATTGCCACCTCGTGCACCCTCGGTCGTGCGATAGACGATGTCGCGGTGATCCTGTGACGGCCTGAATTCCCGCTCAAAGGTCGCGGTGCTGACGGCCGGCACACCAGAGGACAGCGCGCCCACCCACAGCCCCGCGGCAAACAGGTACTCGACGCCACTGCCCGCCGGCCACTGGGCGGACGGGGACCACGAAAACGGCGCCCCGGTATCCGGGCGAGAACCGAACTCGCCCCAATTTCCCACGTGCATCTGCAGCTGGCCGACGTTATGAACGTTGCGGCCATCGAGAACCAGGACTCGATCAGGGTCCGTCAATCCCTGTTTGGCCTTCTTGGTCTCTGCAAGTCTCGCGTGAACACCGCATGGTGCGACCAAGGTGTGCGCAACCAGGACCAGCAAGCCGGTGCTCCACAACTGTCGAACGCACAACGCGAACCCGGACATCGGCGTCGCCTTTTGTTCAGTCTGTGCGTGGCAACCGCCACTCGTCGAAAAGAATGATGTTCAACGCCTGCTTCACCTGATCAGGATTAAAGTAAACCGGCTCAAAGCCCCAGACTGCGCTGCGCGCGGCAACGCCGTTGCTTGCGACGCGCGTTGCGTGCCGAGTGGTCCAGAAAGCCACCGGCGCGCCAAAGATTGGAGACGACGAATCCAAACACTCGAGGGTATACATCGGCTGAAAGCAGGATCTCCCCAGCGAGAGTTCGGGAAGGCTGCTGCACAGCGCCGAAAAATAGGGTGGATTATAAATATCGCAAACCAATCCGCGTCTGCTCTCGTGATACGCTCGATCTAAATTGGCTACCTCGGGTCGCAATTCCAGCCGGGGAAAGCCATACTGTTGATCAACCGACACACAAGCGCGGAGCCCCTCGGTCCTCCTATCATAGGTTCTGACGGCATTGACGGGGCAACCTTGCGGTGGGCGTCGGCGGGCGTTTGGATTCTGGCTATAGGCAATGTCCGTAACATCCAGACAGCAGTCATCGTACGCAAACGAATTATCGGCGACGCCCCGCACGCCGACTATAGATTGCTGGTAGGATCCGTCTTGATCCCCCATGAGTTCGTAACGGAAAATAAGCGGAAATGAGACACCGGGGGCAAACCGCCTGTTGATTGCCGTGGTCATTATCTCCTGGCCACAGAGCAGAACGCGCCCGCCCGCCTCCATGAATAACTCAACGATGTTGGGAGTTATCTTGTCTTCGGGGCCCAGGAACGCGGGATCGTTAAACTTGATATACTCGCCCAGCGCTGACCCACCGCTAGTGGCGTTGGAACCTATCGCATTCCAAATAACAGTCTTGTACTTGGCGATAAGGTGAATGGGCACCGATGTTATCGCGCCTTCCAGATGAAGCATGTCCACGCTGGGCGCAAAGTCAAGCACATCGTCCAATACGTAAACCCAAAATGCATCGTGTTCGCGATCGTTGGGAAGTATACCCCGGGTCACGGTGAAGCCCCGGCTGTTTTCCTCCCAGTCATCTATGACCAGCACACTGCGCTCCATTGTAAAGGGCACGACGTTAACCACCGCAGTCGCCCTAGTTTTGAAACCCGAATTGTCTTTGACCTCTAGAATGAATGTGTGCGCGCCAAAGAAGAACGTGCGTGGAGGCGAGTTGGCCCGTGATCCCACAAAGGGAGTGAAATCGACTTCCCACTGCGAATCGTCGTTCACGTCGATAACGTCCCACCCGTAACGATAACCGGTGACCGTCCCACCGTAGCTCGACGCATCAGCGGTCCAGGCAAATTCTACGGGTAGGCCAGCCGGAATATCCAAGGTCACCGGTGGCGTGTTGGCACTGGATGTCAGGAGGGTCTTTATGTACCGGTTGAACAGGCTGACAGCCGGACCGTTCAAGCGTGTGTCAATCCTTACTCGGCGGACATTGTGATCCAGATCGAAGACCGGGGTCACAGCGCCCGCATCATCCTTTGCCTGGACCGCCAACACGTAGTTGCCAAACGCAAGCGGCGGATTCGGCGTCCACGATCGTCCCGAATCTCCCGGAGCGTTGTAGTGGTACCATTTGGACCAATCGGGCGAGTTTGGATTTGCACGGATATGATCGAGTGCCGCATCAAAATCTCCCAGGAATCGCAATGCGTTGATCAAAATCCAGCGCATGGAATCAGGCTCCTGCACCTCATCCAGGCTGTTGATGAAATCTCGCGCAAACCACCGAAAGGTCACGAAGGGTGGCATGATTGCCGGGGCGAAACCTGTTCTGATTGGTGTGGTGATCTCTACTTCGGGAGACAGCGTTCTCGCAGTAAACGAACGGTAAGCCGGTTTTATCGAGGACAGGCCTTCGTCATCGACAGCGCGCACGAAGAAAGTATGGGGACGCGTAAATTCCAGCGGTTGGAGATCATCGATGTCAAAGCCCGAGCTATCGGCCAGACTATCGGCGCTGAACATAAAAACTGAATCCGTTCGAGCGATGCGCCGCCACTTGTCGGCACCTGTGGTATCGGAGGGTTCAAAAACCCCGGTCCTGTTGTCACTGATTGCATACTCGAAGTATGCGACTTGCCCATCGGGGTCCCATCCACCCCAATGGAAGTGGGCCTTATAGCTTGCGACGGATCCTTCGGGCGGCCCAATCGCGAGCCAGACCATCGGTGGTTGGTTGGCGTGTCGTGTCCCGGTGAGATCATCGGACGTACAACCCGCGACCTGAGCCGAGAGAAGGAAAACCGCGATGACGTATTCAACAATCCTTCGCATGGCGATGTGATGGAAGCGAGCGCCAATGTGCTTTTGGGGGTAGGTACGATGCGCCCGTGCCCTTCCATAGAACAATATACATCGTCGGCGGCGTTGATTCGACCCCAAAGGTGCGCCGTTGGCGGGCGCGTGAGTTTTCCTCACGATAGATATCTGGCGTCGAGTCTTATGACACAGTGTCGCTCAGATGGAATCGCTTGTGTTTGCATACAAATTGTGTAACACTCGCCAAAAGTTGACCTTAGTCAACAAAACGCCGGGGTAGCGCATTTGCTTGATGAAGAGAAGGTTTCGGTAAAGCAAGGATAGCTCGACTAACGGTCTAGGAGCGGCAGACTATGTGGACGGATGTTGCGGAGAAGATTCGTGTTCATCAGAACTTTGTTCTGACCACGCACATCAACCCGGAAGGCGACGCCATCGGGTCGGAAATCGCTCTGGCTGCGTTTTTCGAAGGTCTAGGCAAGAACGTGACTATCATGAATTCGAGTCCTACCCCCCAGAACAGCGTTTTTATGGACACCGGCAACCGCATCAAAGTCTACTCGGAGAACTATGATGCAAAGGTCGTGGACGGTGCCGACATCATCATGATTCTTGATGTCAACAACTGGGCACATGTCGGGCCATTTGCCGACGTGATCCGGGCATCCGGCAAGACGACCATCTGTATAGACCACCATCAGGGAGCTGAAAACGGCTTTGCCGATATTATGGTCAATGACACGTCTGCGGCGGCGGCGGGCATGATGATCTATGACCTGATTCGCCACATGAGGGGTGAGATTACCCCCGAGATCGCTACCGCAGTGTATGCGTCCATCATCACCGATACGGGAACGTTTCGGTTTTCGAATACGGATGAACGGGTTTTCCAGATGGCCACCGAACTGACCCGAGTGGGAGTCGACCCTTTTTCGATCCATCGGCAGGTGTTCGCAAAGACATCGGCCGCCGTAAGACTTCTGGGCGCGGTACTGAATACGCTGGGCAGCACGCCCGATGGGAAGCTTGCCTGGATTCATGCAACGAGAGACATGTTTGAAAACGCTGCCGCCGATTACGAGGATAGCGACGGCCTGCTCGATATTGTCCGGTCGACGAAAGGAGTCGAGTTCTGCCTTTTCTTCAAGGAGCTTCCGGACGGCAATGTTAAGGTATCGTTACGTTCCAACGGCAAAGTCGATGTCTATGAAATAGCCAAGAGCTATGGCGGGGGTGGCCACCGAATGGCCTCGGGAATGAGCCTAGACGGCCCCATCGAGAAAGCCATCCACTCGGTGATCGAAGCCTGTACTCGACGCCATATTCCCAAGAAGTGAAATCATCCGTTCTGTCCTGTTTAGTGGCACAACCTGTGAGTTATCCCACAGGTGAGGAGGCGAGCGAACGGGATTATGCTCACCAGAACCAGAGAGTTTCTGGAAATGATCCGGTTCGAGCATACCGTCTTCGCGCTGCCGTTTGCCTACCTCACGCTTTTTGTCGTTATCGGTGGATGGCCCTCCGCTGCGCTTTTTGGCTGGATAACACTGGCCATGGGGTCCGCAAGGGCATTTGGCATGGCGGCCAACAGGCTTGTCGACGCCAGAATCGACGCGATGAACCCGCGGACGGCCGATCGTTCGCTGCCCGCCGGGCGCCTGTCATCGCTGGAGGTCGTCGTCTTCCTGACCATCTCGCTCGTCCTTTTCCTCAGTGCCGTCTACCAGTTGAGCCCTCTGAGTCAAAGGTTGTGGCCAATTGCCATCATCGTCATGGTGTCTTATCCCTACGGCAAGCGCTTCACCTGGCTGAGCCACCTTGGTTTGGGGCTCGTGTATGTGATGATCCCCACCGGCGTGTGGATCGCGGTTCAGAATGAAATCGCCGTCGAGGCGCTGATTCTTGGGTTGGGCGCTGGTTTTTGGGTGGCGGGATTTGATATCATCTACGCTTGCCAGGACGTCGATGTGGATCGCGAGCAAGGATTGCATTCCATGCCGGCGGACCTGGGCCTGGCAAAGGCGCTTTGGGTGGCCCGCGGCTTTCATGGCGTGTTTTTTGTCTCCCTGCTTGCTGTGGGATTGATGATCGATGCCGGAGTTTTCTATTATATTGGGCTGATGCTTTCCGGGTGGCTGCTGGTTTACGAACATCGTCTCGTAACGCCAGATGATCTAACCAGGATCAACGCCGCGTTTTTTACAGTCAACGGCCTTATGAGTGTTGTGCTCTTCGTGCTAGTCGCCGCCGACACGCTGATTCAGCATCGTTAGTGCCACATCCCAGGTCGTGCAAAGATTACTGGCCAGCCGGTTGCGTTTGCTCTTCGCCTCTCAGTCCTCGCGCGCGTCTAAAGGTCAGAGCGCGCTGCGGAGGTCGGCTCTGACCAACCGCAACCGGCTGAGCACACAGAGAAGGAACGGGGATCATGTCGACGTTCGTGATAGCGATATCGGGTGGCAGCGGAGCCCCGTACGCGCTTCGCCTTCTGGAAGTGTTGCTGAGTGGGGAGCAGGAGGTCAAAGCCGTGGTCTCGCCCGCCGGCGAAAAGATTCTCGACATCGAGTGCGGCGTAAGACTGCGTGGCTCGATTATCGATAAACAGACGACGTTGAGAAAGGCTCTTCGTATAGACAGTTCCGAAGTCGGCCTCGAGCTCTACGATCACAAAAATCTCGCCGCACCGATATCGAGCGGGTCGTTTGCTTGCGACGGGATGGTGATCGTCCCCTGCTCGGGGGGTACGATGGGACGGATAGCCAACGGTATTTCATCAGACCTCATTTCGCGAGCCGCCGATGTGGCTCTCAAGGAGAGACGCCGACTGATCGTGGTTCCGCGCGAGACACCGGTAAGTGAGATCCATCTGCGCAATATGCTCGCAGTGACCCGCGCGGGTGCGATCGTTTTGCCCGCAATGCCCGGCTTTTACCACAAACCCCGGACAATCTCGGATATGGTCGACATGATCGTCAGTCGGATACTCGATCATCTCGCAGTCGAAAACCATATTTTCGAACGCTGGAAAGGTGAAGGCGTTTCCAAGTTTCTTTCCATTGATGACGAGTAGAGCCGAATGCCTTTCAGCGACCTGCAGAGCTATCTTCACCATCTTGAAGCCCACAAGATGCTGCGACGGGTCAGGGTAGAAGTCGATCCCGAACTCGAAATTACAGAAATAGCCACCCGGGTGGTTCGCGAAGAAGGCCCCGCGCTGTTGTTCGAGCGCGTCAAAGGATCACGATTTCCGCTGGCCATCAATTTTATGGGCAGTCACCGACATATCGAGATGATCCTTGGTATGCACCCCGAAGAGCTCGGCGACAACCTCGCCCGGTTCCTGGAGACAATCAACCCACCGTCGCCAGGGGCGATGTGGAACGCGCGGTCTTACTGGCCACGTCTTCTCGCTACGCGGCCAAGGCGGGTGGGCCGAGCGCCCTGTCAGGAAGTCACCGAAGACCCCGATCTGGACAACCTTCCCATCATAAAATGCTGGCCGCAGGACGGTGGGCGATTCATCACCTTTCCGTTGGTGATGACGCGCGATCCGTTGCTCGGATCCACCAACCTTGCGATATACCGAATGCATGTCTACGGCAAGAACCAGACCGGCATGCATATGCAGATTCAGAAGGGAGGTGGCTTTCATTACCATCAAGCGGAGAAACAGGGTAAGCCGCTCGAACTCGCCTGTGTACTCGGCGCGGACCCTGCACTCATGCTTGCCGGCATTTTTCCGTTGCCCGAAGGTTTGGAGGAGGTCGTTTTTAGCGGACTCATCCGAGGTAAACGTACGCGTCTTACCAGCGCTAAAACACTGGATATCGATGTCCCCGCGGATGCGGAATTTGTTCTGGAGGGCTTTGTGCCACCCGGCGAGCGGCGCATGGAAGGGCCGTTTGGTGATCACCTCGGTCATTATTCAGCGGCTGCGCCGTTTCCCGTTTTCCACATCAAAACGGTGACCCGTAAACGAAAACCGATCTACCCAGCGGCGGTCGTCGGCAAACCACCGCAGGAGGATCGCTACATGGGCGAGGCCGCCCAGTTGATTCTAAAGCCGTTCATCAAGATGATCCGTCCCGAGATCCACGACCTGTGGACGTTCTATGAGACGGGGTTTCACAACTTGCTGGTTGCGGCGGTGGAGAGCCGGTACACCAAAGAGCCGATCAAGACCGCACTCGGGCTTTTTGGCGAGGGACAGCTGGGCCTGTCAAAGGTTATCGTCCTCGTCGAGCCTTCGGTAAACGTGCGTAGTTTCCCGGATGTTCTGCGTACCATCCGGCGCAACTACGATCCGCACGACGATTTCCTGCTGATATCAAGGGCTCCGCTCGACACGCTGGACTTCACAAGTTTCAAGATGCATCTTGGTAGTAAGATGGTGATCGATGCAACGGGCGATGGCGCCGAGCCCGTCGAGCCGGCCCTTGGCGCGGACCCCAAGGACATCGTGCCGTCGATCAGCAAGTGGCGGTTGCTCGAGGACACGCTTCTCGCCTTTCAGAGCCAGGGCGACGCCGGCGAGGCACTCGACACCCTGGTTGCGGCCCGGGAATTGTCCGCGGTCAAGATCATTGCGGCGGTGAGCCATGACGTGGATATCGAGGACGATGTGAGTCTCATGTGGGGGATTTTTACTCGGTTTGACCCCGCACGGGACATTCGGTTCACCCGCACCCATCTGCGCGGAATCAAACCATTGCACGAGGGGGTAATGGGGATTGATGCGACGTTCAAGACAGGGTATCCTGAGGGTTTAGTCATGGAACAGGCCGTAAAGGACAAGGTAGACAAACGATGGAATCAATACTGGTCGCAGACGGCGTAGCCTTTTTGGACAAGGAGCTGGTGCCCATCTGGGAACAAGTGCGCGCGGGGCAGCGGTTGTCCTACGATGACGGTGTCAAGTTGTTGCGGACCAACGACATCGCCGCTCTCGGCAAGATGGCCGATTATGTCAAAACCAAAAGAAGCGGCAGCAAAGTCTATTTCGTGATCAACCGCCACATAAACCCCACCAATATCTGCGTGCTTTCGTGCAGTTTTTGTGACTACGCCAAGAAAACGGGGGAAGACGGTGCTTACGAGATGAGCACAGAGGAAATCCTCGAGCTCATCGACGACGAGATTCGTGAGGTTCACATCGTTGGCGGGCACCATCCGACGTGGCCTTTTGAACGATACGAGGAGATCGTTCGTGCCATTCACGAGAGGTTTCCCGACACACAAATCAAGGCGTTTACCGCCTCTGAGATCGATTATTTCCACAAGCGATGGAAGATTCCCGAGAGAGAGATTCTCGAACGATTGCGGGTGGCCGGCATGCAAACCATGCCCGGCGGGGGCGCGGAAGTGTTCTCCAGCCGTGTTCGCCGGGAGCTTTTTCCGGGCAAGGCAGGACGCCAGCGCTGGCTCGACATCCATCGGCTGGCGCACTCGATGGGGATACGCTCGAACGCAACCATGTTGTATGGTCACATCGAAACGCTGGGTGAGAGGGTTCAGCATTTGATATATCTTCGTGAGCTGCAGGACGAAACCGAAGGGTTTCTGACCTTTATCCCCTTGGAGTATCAGGTCGGAGATACAAAGCTGGTTCCACGTCACGCATCGGCGATCGAGGATCTGCGTATGATCGCCACGTCCCGGCTTATGCTCGACAACTTTCCGCACATAAAAGCGTACTGGATCATGATTATGGAGGAAACGGCGGCGATTGGGCTGCACTTTGGAGCCGATGACATAGACGGCACCATTGGCGAAGAGAAGATAGCCCATGCAGCCAAGGCGCAGAGCCCCATCGGGGTTGCTCGCGAGCGCATCGTGCGTCTGGTTCGCGATGCCGAACGCATACCCGTCGAGCGTGACGCCCTTTATAACGAGGTTTACGTTTATGAACATTAGATTGGGCCGGATTCCCTATCTGAACTCCGAGGTCTTTTATCAGGATTTTCCACTCGATCTAGTGGAGCTACATGATCTGGTACCCAGCGCGTTGTCACGGGCTGCCCGCCGTGGCGAGGTCGACGTCGGTCCCGTGCCAGTGGTTACGTGTTTCGAACTTGAGGAACAGTTCATGCCGCTGGGTGATTTTGGTATCAGCGTAAAGAACAAGGCTCGGAGTGTGCTTCTGCTCTCGAAGCGACCGATCGAGGAGCTGGACGGTGCGCGGATTGGCGTGACCGGTGAATCATCGACATCGGTACGGTTGCTGAGAATTTTGCTGGCGATACGCTATCGTATCCGACCGTCGCGCTATGTTTCCACCAAGGATGTAAATAGCGATGCCATACTTTTGATCGGCGATGCGGCTTTGAACAATCGTCACGGATTGCCGTCTTACCGGCTGGTTTACGATCTGGGCGAATTGTGGCTCGAGTGGACAAAGCTACCCTTTGTCTTCGCCCGATGGATTGTAAGGCGTGACTTGAACCCCGAGGCCGTCGGTCTGTTGATCCGACTTCTCGAGAAGTCGTTGCAAAGGGGGCTGCAACGTATCGATCAGATCGCAGCCAAACGGACGGATCTCAGCAT
>JAOTUR010000187.1 GCA_029863805.1 Candidatus Krumholzibacteriia bacterium
GGTGCGATGGTCTTGCGAGATTCCGTCCGGGCTCCCGAACCGCCGCGTCTGGACAGCTGTGCCCGTTTCGAGCGCCTGTCGACCTTTTGCTGCTTCAGCTGTCGGCGCATGTCGGAGATGTCTTTCTTGCCTTTGACAAACGTCTTTTTGCTCGATTTTATTACTTTGTGCTGTGTTACCGCCTTAGTCTTAGCTCCTCGTACTGTGCGATCCATCGGACGGGTCTTCAAGGGCTTGGCAGCGTGCAGATCGCGTGCCTTGAGCTTTGTCCTGGTTTTGGTCTCGTGTTTGAACTCACCTCTGGGAGAACGCCCGTCGTCTTTCCATTTTGCTGTACGATTGATCTCGCCGTAGCGGCGGACTTTGGGCCGCAGTTTGCGCGTGGGGTCCAGCACGCGGTATGGGTTTCTCACGTGAGTGCTGTAGTGTTTGTAAACCGAGCAACCTCCCCGGCAATAGTTGCGCACACCATAATAATCATGCCATCCCACGCAGAGGTAACTTGGATAACGCACATATCTTCTGACATAAAACCGTGCGTGGCTGATCGAGATCAAACCGCGGTCGCATGAGGCGGGAATCAGGTTGAGATAAAACTCTCGCGATGCAACATACGGATCGCCGTAGATTCGAAAACCGAAGTTCGGTCCGAAGACACCCAATCCGAAGCGAGCGTAATTGAAACTCACCGGACTGCACACGGCGTAGGCGTAGGCAACGCCCCTGTCAAAGCCGCCGTGGAAGTCGAAATCATCGAGATAAAACCTGTAGATCCTGCCGCCACGAAGATACGCGTCATCGTAAGGCGATAAGGGGTGGACGACGTGAATGTAGCCCGCTGTGTCAACGACATAAACCGTCGCGTAACAGCTCCGCGAGGCCCGGACATAGAGCACGACGTCCTCGCTAGACGGATAAACATCGTAATCCGAGTTATAATAGTCCTCGTCTTCGTAATAACCGTCGCTTACGTATCCGTCCCTTTCCAACCAGACCCGAATGTCGGCCGGCCGTGAGGTATAGGAAAACCCAACACTGACTCCAGCGTTGGCTGTGCCCAAGCATACCGCCGTGAGCAAGGTCCCCGCGATAAGTGCCATCATCAATGCGTTAGCTCTCGGTGTCATTTCTGAGCACCTCCTCTACCAGGGGCGAGTTCGGGGTTATCATCATCGGTCTGATAAGCCCAATCCAGCGTCACCGACATCGGTGATGCGGCGCGTACATGAAACTTCGCCATGTTGTAGTGCCCAATCGCGTCGACGATCTGTACGACGTAACTGTGACCTTCGATCAGTTCGACTCGGCCGCTATCTGCCCATCCTTCTAGCGGTGCCCAGTCCACGTAGAGCAGGTCGATGTATCCGTAGTCCTGGAGGTATACTCCGGCCCCCCGGTCGGCAAATAGCGTGGGTACGCCATTGGGGGAGCCGAAGTAAACATCCGTCGTGGGATCATCCCACGCCTGAGCGGAACCACTCAAAGAGGAGAAGTCGTAACCGCTCAGGTCACTGTCCTGCCCCAGGTAATCAAACAGAGTCAGGTCGAAACCCTCGGGGCGAGGGGTATCGAAAACATCTTCGAAGCTGAGTTCGCTTTCCAGTCCGTCTTTATCGAAAGCAAGAACGGCGTAAAAATAAGTGACCGCGTTGGACACTTCGGTATCCACATAACAAGTTGTGTTGGCATCGACCGTGGCCACGAACTCGAAGTATCCCGTCGGTTCGTCGTTCCAGTAGATGTCATAGCCCGCGATGTCGTCTTCAGGATTTGGATTCCAGCAGATCTCCACCTGGGCGTCTCCGGTGATGCTAAACACACCGTCCGGCGCGCTGGGCGGACCGTTATCAATGACGATTCTCTCGATGACCACGGGGTCCTCATCACCGCATCCGGTGAGCAGAAACGCCGCACCCACAGAAACGGCAAGCACCAGCAAAACGCCCACCTTCGGGCTGGCCTTCTTGAGATCGCTTATGCTGAACAAAGTTCTCATTACGTCATACCCCTAGCGCAATGTGTGTGCCAGCCGACACCCTCGCCCCACACTCTTGGCTACACTATGTGATAATCTATTTTATTACAGATAGATATGACTTGAATCACCCACTGAATCCGGACGGGATGTGTTGCGCCAAGTGGGTAAAAAGGGGGGTGAACCGTTTTGATATCACGACATATGTCCCCGAAACAGGACACAAGCCGGCCCTCGAGCTCAGCCGCGGTATCGCTGACTGTTCGTTGGGGTGTTGTGGATCGGAACCCAGCGGAGGGGGCCCCGCAGACCGCCCACCACACAAAAAAAATGCGGCGCCACAACATGGGCCGCATTCGCCTTAGCCTCGTCCAACAAAAAAAGCTGACGCTCACAACCTCCAAGAGTTAATGTCGAGACCCCACCTCTCGAGATTAACACACTCCGCAAAGCCAGCAGCTAAGCTATTAGAGGTCTTGCGAGCGTCAGCTTCTTCGCGGCCGATTGGCCGCCATTCTCTAGGAGAAACCCAACGGTTTCTCCGCTCCGAATCCAGGATGGATTCTTGGGGAATTGCTTCCCCAAGAATCCTTTCCCCCACCAGATGGAAGTTCCTTACGCACGGGATGACTTCCGAAGGAACACTATCGCAAGGCGCGTGCCAGCAAGATATTTGGCGGGAATTTACCAGGAACTGTAACCATATATTGTTAAATTAGTTACAAAGGTCGAAGTGAAGGCGTTGGCGGCGCCAAATGATCAGATTTTCGCTTTTATTCGCCTCGTTAATAGCTGAACCTAAGGCCGGCACGGTAGTCTGTTGAGAACGGGAGAGTTAGGGGGAGTAAAGATGTGTTATAAAGAAGTTTAATAAGTCCGAAGATTATAACGTTTGATCTTGGACAAGAGGCTGGGATAGCTGATGCTCAGCTCGATGGCGGTCTGAGATTTGTTCCAGCGATTGCGTTCCAGAGCGGCGCGAATCTCCGTTTTTTCCAGGTGTTCGATCTGTTGCCGCAGGGTGAGTCGTCCGCGCGTGCGGACGCTTGGCTGCCTCGCCGAGGCCACGTCAGAGGGCAAGTGTTGAACACCGAGCCTATCCCCGTCGTCGGCGAGAATGACGGCCCGCTTTACCACCTTCTCCAGCTCGCGGACGTTGCCCGGCCAGTAATGCGCCCTCAGCTGCTCGAGCGCCTCATCGGTGACATCGACGATGCGCTTATCCATTTCCCTCGAGAACTTTCGCAAGTAATGGAAAAACAGCAGCTCGACATCTTCCCTACGCTTTCGCAGCGGTGGCACCGTCAGTGGAAAGTCGTTGATCCGGTAGAAAAAGTCTTCCAAAAATCGGCCCTCGTCGCAAAGCTTCATCAGATTGGCCTTCGATGCACAAATCACCCGGACGTTCACAGCCAATAGCTCGTTTGAACCGACCTTTCTCAGTTTGCCGCTATCGAGAAACTGCAGCAGCTTGCCCTGCATCGACAGCGTCGTCTTGCCGATCTCATCGAGAAAGATTGTGCCGCCATCCGCCTGACGAAGCAGGCCTTCTTTGTCCGAGGACGCCCCTGTGAAGGCACCCTTTACATGACCAAACAGCTCGGACTCGAGCAGCGGCTCCGGCATGGCCGCACAGTTGATATGCACGAAACGCTTGTCGCGCCGTTCACTCAGAAGATGCACTGCATAAGCGATAAGCCCTTTACCAGTACCCGTCTCTCCCTGCAACATCACCGTCGCGTTCGAGTGAGCCACTCGCTCCGCCAAATTGAGCAGCTTTATCATCTCGACGTTTTCGGTAACGATACTCTCAAAACCTTCGGCCGACGGTTTTGGCTTTGGCTCACGCCGTCTCTCATTGCGAACCAGCTCGTAGATCGATAGCGATATCAGTCTCGAACTAGCCGCAAAAAAATGAAGCGCATCTTGCCCGATGGGGTTTCGATGACTTGCCTTGTCCTGATGGATGCAAATGACGCCCAACGCCTGGTCCTCGAATCCCAAGTTCTGGAAGACAAGCGTGCCAGGGCCGTGCTCTCGAGACTGCAAGACCTCACAAAGCGCCGCCTCACGATGAGCGTCGGTAATGACGAGTCCCTGGCTGCTGCGCGCGGAATCTACGTTGGCCGCATGCCACGTCAGAATCGCCTTTGCCTCACGCCCACCCAGATTCTCGCGGCATACCACTTCGAACCGGTTGCCGTTGCTCTTTGGTATCGCGACAAACCCACTCTGCGCATTGAGCTTTCCCATGATCAGCTTTAGCGAACTGTTCAACGCCGTGACCAGTTTGTCGCGCGAGCGAGAACCATCGTAGATGTTGCCGATCATTGGAATTTGTTCCAAAACCCGCCTGGTGTCGCGACGCATCCTCGTTTCGACACGCGTCCTCATCGCGGAAACCAGCTTCTGGTACCGCTCGTCCTGCTCTTCGTCGGCCAGCCGATCGGCCTCGTAGAGGGCGAGAAGCGCATCATCCAGGTTACCCAGACGATCCTCGACAACGGCGAGAAGCACCTGAGCGGCCATCTGCTCTTGCGATTCCTCTAGCTTGCCGAAACCAACGATACAATCCGAAAGCAGTTGCTTGGCCTTTATCAAGTTCTTACGCTCGATATTTCCCAGCCAGAATCGTCCCAGCATCCGCTTAGAACGAAGTTTTTCATAGGCATTGCCGTACTTACCAAACATCTGTATGCTGGTTTTGAAGGCTGCCGCAGCGCCATTGTGGTCTTGCTGACGTCTAAAGCACTGTGCCTTGGTTCTGTAGAAATAACCGATTTCGTAGAATTCGCCACAATTCTCCGCGACTTCCAACCCCTCGCCGATACACTTCAGCGCCTCTTGCGGCTGATTCATTTGCAGATAAACGTCGGCCATCCTTCTGAGCACCTCGGCCGTCACGTCACCCTCGGGCGCGAACTGTCTGGACTTGCGCAAGGCGTTCTTGAGGTTGGTCATTGCTTCCTCGAACTTGCCCCGAGCGATCATCAGTTCGCCAAGATACTCGTCGGTGAGAGCCGACTCACGCACGTAACCCAAATCGTTGGCCATTGTCTGCGCGCGAAGTATGTACTTCTCGGCTTTGCAGTAATCGCCGCACTGCGTAAAGGTTCTTCCCTGCATAAAAAGCGCTTTTGTTAGTTTGTACTGATCGCCGACCCGCTCGGCCATATTGGCAGCACTGGTAAAAGCACTCAGCGCATCACTAAAGCGCCGCAGCTTTGCGTACACCACGCCAAGGTTTAGCTGAACCCGGATAAGGTGCTGAGTTAGCCCCAGAGACTTAGCGAGCTCCAGAGACTTTGATAGAGACGCCAGCGATCGATTCCACCGGCACGCGTTCTTGTGAAGAAGTCCCAGGTTGTTGTAAACATAGGCGATGCCGATGCGATAGTCGATTCGTCGATAAGAAGACAGAGCATCCATAAAGAAATCTTCCGCCTCACCGCTCAGACCAAGCCGGTGATAGCAGTTGGCCAACAGCAGCTGCACATCTGCAACTTCCTTGTGTTCGTTGGAATGCTTGAGCCGTCGGTAGGCACTAAAACCGAGCTTGAGCGCTTGGTCATAATTGGACTGCAGCAAGAGGCTAAAGGCCTCGCGACACTCTATTTTGCCGAGAGCTGTAATGGGGGCCGGCTCGCCCAACAGACGCCTGGCCTGGTCCAGCCACTTCTGGGCTTCTTTATATCGCCCCTTATGTCGGTGACAATCGCTGATGCGAAGCACCAGCCGGTAACAATCCGGATAATCCTTGAGATTCTGTGCAGAGAGAGCTTTTTGGAAGTATTCTATGGCGGTGGAGTAGTTCTCGGTGGAAAAGTGCATCTCACCGATCTCTTCGCTCGGCGCGATGACTGATTCGGAGAATTCTTGCTTTCTGTTATGCTGCAGCCGGTCCTTATCGTCCCGTGCGTTTGACATTTTCTATTCCCTGGTCGATATGCTCAGCAGCAATCTATAGATTCGCCAACAACTAGAACATAATTCGCAAGTGATAGAGAAAGTACATCCACCAGATTTTTGCCCCCGACCTAGTAATGAATCCTGAGACAGGGTCGGGATTGCCCGTCGGCCTTGTCCCACGCTTGATTCCTGCTAGATCGTCTCCATCCCCTTCGTCATCGTCACCGGATTGCCCAGAACCGTAGTCACCGGTTCCATTACCGGGAGTGATGATGTGCATGGTGGGAGAATCATCGATGCCGGGGGATTTTGCAGAAGGCGTCGTGGCTGGATATACGAGCAAAACCGCTAGGACGGCTACGAGTGCGATCAACGCCCGTTTCATCCGACCATCATCTCCTTCCCAAAAGACGAGGTTAACCAAACCATAAGGGAGGTATTCACGATTTCTATACCTCTATCAGAATATAGTGGCACACCTTACGGGTTGTCAAGTACTCAAACTTCGGTTTCGTCCCTCTCTTCGTCGTCGCGGACCCTCTTATAAGGTATCCCGTATTTTTCCAGCTTTTTGTAAAGGTTGCTGCGCTGCATACCCAGCCTGCGGGCGGTCTTGCTCACATTGTAGCCGTACGTCCTCAGCTTGGTGGCGAAGAATTCCTTCTCCATCGCGTCCCTGAACTCATTGTAAGTTTCTTTTTCGAAGTACTCCTGTTCCACGTTCTTGGCCCCGCCCAGGTGGGGTAGGTCCCCGACGTCGATGTTCGACTGCGGGTTGAGAATAACGAGGCGCTCGATCAGGTTTCTGAGCTCGCGAATGTTGCCCGGCCAGCTGTACTCCCTGAGTTCCGCCATCGCACGCTGCGTCAGTTTCTTGGGCCGCTGGCCCAGCTCCTCTGCGGTTCGTTCGAGAAAATAGTCCACGAGCATCTGGATGTCGCTGATTCGCTTCCTGAGCGGAGGGATGGTAATGGGTACCACGTTCAATCTGTAGAAGAGATCCTCCCGAAAGCGTCCCGCCTGCGCCTCCTCGGTGAGGTCCTTGTTGGTGGCGGCAATCACGCGTACGTCCACCCGTGTGGTTTCCGTGCCTCCCACGCGCTCGAACTGGGCTTCCTGCAGCACCCGAAGCACCTTGGCCTGGGCCGAGTGGCTCATGTCTCCCACCTCGTCGAGAAAGAGCGTGCCGCCGTCGGCAAGCTGAAACTTGCCTATCCTTCTAGATACCGCCCC